>JBKDJY010000110.1:0-45615 GCA_046345275.1 Bacteroidota bacterium | reverse complement strand
GGAGCTTACGTAACTCTGTTACGGTTTCTTTAATCTCAAATTGTTTTATTAAGGACATATATATGATTTATAATTTAGTCCAAAGGTAAAACAAAAAAATTAAATATCCAAATATTGGACTAATTATTTATTCATTTTTGTATAAAATAAAAAAACCTGCAGAAAAATTTCTACAGGTTTTATTTATTTTAAAAGATTATTTTGATTAATAATTACCTTTTAATTTAACACCTTGTTCAATTTTTTGCAAAGCGGTTATGTAAGCCCCAATTCTCATTGAGGTTTTAAAGAGTGAAGCATTTTCCCACACACTTGCAAATGCTATTTCCATTTTTTCATCATGCTTGGAATTAACTTCATTTTCTGTCCAATAATACCCTGCTTTGTTTTGTACCCACTCGAAGTAAGATACAGTAACACCCCCACTATTAGCTAAAATATCAGGTACCACAATAATTTTTTTATCATTTAAAACAGCGTCTGCTTCAGCCATTGTAGGGCCATTTGCTCCTTCCACAATTAAGCTAGCTTTAATTTTATGAGCAATCTCTTCAGTAATTACATTCTGTAAAGCAGCTGGAACCAAAACATCGCATTTGCAGGTAAGCAATTCTTCAGATGTTATTTCCACTCCGCCTTTAAAACCTTTTAATACTTTATTATTTTGAGCTGCGTAATCCAAGGCTGCTTTAATATCTATGCCATTTTCATTGTAAAAAGTAACTGTATGATCGCCAATAGCTACAATTTTTATGCCTTGCTCACTTAATAAGCGTGCGGCATGAGAACCAACATTGCCAAAACCTTGCACAGCAGCTGTTACTTTTTTAGGATCTAAACCCAACTTCTTTAAAGCTGCCAATGTATTAACCATTACTCCTCTGCCTGTAGCGGCATCTCTACCCAACGACCCTCCTATTACAATTGGTTTTCCAGTAATTACACCCGGGCTATCTTCGCCAGTTACTTTGTTAAACTCATCCAGTATCCATGCCATTTCCCTTCCACTTGTTCCCATATCAGGTGCAGGAATATCTTTATTGACACCAAACACATCTTTCATTGAAGAAGCGTATGCACGTGTTAAGCGTTCCAATTCACCTACACTCAAAGCTCTCGGATCACATTTAATGCCTCCCTTAGCGCCGCCATATGGTAAGTTAGCAACTGCACATTTAAAACTCATCCAAGCAGCTAAAGCCATTACTTCATCTTGGTTCACATCTAATGCATAACGAATTCCTCCTTTAGAAGGGCCCAACGCTGTTGAATGAACAATCCTATAACCATCAAATACTTGAATCTTTCCTGTATCCATCATCACCGGTAAGCTTACTTTTACTTGCTTAATTGGACTACGAAGTATAATGGCAACATCTTCCGACATCTTCATTAAATTTGCGGCAACATCTAAGCGAGCCAAAACGGCTTCAAACATACTTTCTTGTACTATTTCATTTGAGGTTTGTGCAGTCATAATTATCAATTATTATTTTAAAATGATTGTTTTTTTGTGGGGCAAAAATATATAAAAATACTCAAAGTTTAATTATAATTATTCTAAAAGATGGTCTGTATCACAATACACAATCATTTGATTTTGCTAAACAAAAGCTTGGTTTTTAAATGAATAACAAGGACTAATGTTTGCAGGCAATACAAAAAACAATTGGTGTTATAAAAGTTTAATAATGCTTAAATAGCAATAAATAAAGGGAGATACAAATAAAAGGCTATCAAACCGATCCAAAATACCACCATGGCCAGGCAAAATTTTACCTGAATCTTTAATGCCCGCCAAACGCTTAAACTTTGACTCAATTAAATCGCCAATGGTGCCAAAAACTGAAATTAAAACAGAAATCACAATCCAATGTTTAAGTTCCAGTTCCTGAAACCAACGTGCAATTAAAAAAGCACATGCAATATTAATGATAAATGAACCTATGGTCCCTTCCCATGTTTTTCCAGGAGAAATCCTTTCAAATAATTTATGTTTACCCAACAAACTCCCAACCAAATAGGCTCCTACATCACTTGCCCATATTAATAAAATAATGCCTAATGCAAAATGAAAATTATAAGGCGCAAAATCACCGTACCAAGTATTGGTAAAATTCTTAAAGGTAAAGGCGCGGTCCAAGCAAGTAATATTTAAAAACAAAATAAATGGAACCACAACATAAATAATACCAGCAAAAGTGAAAGATAAATTTAATACGGCGTCAGGCCTTTGATCAAATAATACAAATATAAAAACACAAAAAACAACTATTAATAGCAAAGAAAAAAAGGCCTCCGTTGGCAAAAACAAAGATGCATTTGTATTACCGATAACACCATAAAAAAACAGGATAGCTCCTAAAAATAATCCAATAAACTTATAAGGTTTGGCATTTAGCTTTTCAACTAATTGATAAAATTCAACCAAACCCCAAATAGAAATAATAAAAAAAAAGAAAGAGCATAACACAAAATTAAAACAAATCCCTACCAATAAAACAGCCACAAACACAATGGCCGTTATCAATCTGGTAAAAAATGTTTTTGTATTTAATCCCATAAAGCTATGACTCTTTTTGTAACAAAAGAGATAAGAATGTAATGATTTATTTTTTTATTCAGAAACTTTTAGTGCTTCGTAACATCTAAATTCTCCTGCAGTTCCAAGATATTCTGCGTCAATTGTAACCAAGCCAATTTTTTTTACTTGATCTTTGGTTAAAGGTTTTGCTGGCGTCCAAGTTTCATCCACCAATCTCAAATCAACTTCTTTATTTAATAGCACTTGATTCAATTGTTTTTGAGTTAAGTATACACAACCGTTATCTTCTTCTTCTTCCGCAGCAATTAATATGGTACCAATTACTTTCAATTTGGGCACATCCGGCTTATACTTAAATTCTAAACCATCTTGTGTATTTTGTTCAATAAATTTTATTCCTAGTAAGTGGATGTCGGCCATAATTTTAATTTTTAATAGGCGACAATTTTAGTAATTAAATAGCTCTTTACAAACAAATTAAATGTATTTATATCAACGTTTTTATTATTTATGTTAATAAAAAATAAAATCATACAACACAATACCAAAATTATTGAACAAGCAATTCAGGCGTAGTGATTGTGTTGCTGCGATGACCAGCCCTATCTTCGAGATAAATTACATACTTAATTTTTTTTATTTTTTTACTGTGTCTAAATTGCTGTATTCTAAAGCTTATTTCACCATTAATTGTTTTTCCTTTATAAGGATCGGAAGCAAATCTAACCACATAATTATTTCGCAATGTATCATTTGGAGAAGTTTTTAAAAACGCTCTGTATTTTTGACTAATGGTATCAAAATAATAATAAGTTGTAAATAACGATACGGTTGAATCTGTTTGGCTAACGCCAATATCTCCATCTCCATCATCAAATAAAATTTTCAAGTCGGCTGATTCATCTGTGTAAGGAATAAAATCTTTATATTCAATAGATGGAGAAACAGAAAATTGTTTTTTTTTCAAACAAGCATGACCTAGTACAACGATTGCCGTAAAAATGAATAAATATTTTAAAAAATTGTTTTTCATTTCAAAATCGATATAAATTTACGCAATTAATTCCTTCCATTGAAACTAAATAAAAGTATAGAATCACAAATTTTTGAAATCAAAACTGAGCATGATTTTAACAACTTAGCCGTTTCTGTTTTTCAATTTCAATATGAAAACAATCCTATTTATAAAGCATACACGGATAGTCTAAACATTAAACCAGAAACAATTTCAAATTATCACCACATCCCATTTTTACCAATAGAATTTTTTAAATCAAAAAAAATTGTATCAGGAAAAATAAATTCAAACGCCGTTTGTTTTTCAAGTAGCGCCACAACAGGTCAAATCACGTCTAAACATTATGTAAAAACTGTTTCATTATATGAAAAATCATTTACAAAAGGATTTGAATTATTTTATGGTTATATATCAGAGTATTGTTTTTTAGCGCTTCTTCCCGCTTATTTAGAGCGTGAAGATTCGTCTTTGGTATACATGGTCAATCATCTCATCAGAGAAACGCAACATCCTTTGAGTGGATTTTACCTAAATAATTTAAATGAGCTCATTGATACAATAAATCAGTTAAAAAACCAAAAAACAATTTTATTAGGAGTCAGTTATGCTTTATTAGATTTAGCAGAAAAGAACATTGCTTTAGCTGAAAATTTTATTGTGATGGAAACTGGCGGAATGAAAGGAAAAAGAAAAGAATTAACCAAAGAAGAATTGCATCAAATGTTGAAAGATAAATTTAAAGTCAAACACATTCACAGTGAATATGGAATGACGGAATTACTTTCCCAATCTTATTCAAAAGCCAATGGCATTTATCATACTGTGCCTTGGAAACGGATTTTAATTAGAGATGTTAACGATCCATTTAACTATCTTGAACTTGAAAAAACAGGCGGCATTAACGTGATTGATTTAGCCAATTTATATTCGTGTTCATTCATTGAAACAAAAGACTTAGGTAAAGTTTATAAAGACAATTCTTTTGAGCTTTCGGGAAGATTTGATGTCAGTGATTTAAGAGGTTGCAATTTATTACTTCAATAAATAATGAAAACAAACGATTTTTATGATCAAGTTTTTCAAGTCGTTCGTTTAATTCCCAAAGGAAGGGTTACTTCCTATGGAGCCATTGCTAATTACTTAGGTGCTAAATCATCATCGAGGTTAGTTGGTTATGCCATGAATGCTTCTCACTCACAAAAAGAAAAAATTCCTGCTCACCGTGTCCTCAATAGAAATGGGCAATTAACAGGCAAACACCATTTCGCTACGCCATTTGCAATGCAAGAATTATTAGAAAAAGAAAATATAATTGTGGTAAACGATGCCGTTCAAAATTTTAAAATTCATTTTTGGGATCCTACCATCGAATTGGCTTTATAACTTCTCAGGCCTGATGATTATTAATCCCACTGTGCAAAAGTTATCATAACATCTTTGCTAATTGAATATTAAATTTTATAAAAAATTAATTGTTTTTGTAGTTTAGCAATCTATTTAAAAAAGCAATGTGATTGAAATGAAATACTCATGTTTGCAACAATTACCAAAACAAATGGCTGAACTTTCCATTCCTTATAACAATAAAAAACAATAATAAAGACGTATGAAAAAATACACATATACCGAAAAAAAAGATACAAGATCAGGTTTTGGTGCAGGTTTAACAGAGCTAGGTAAAACAAATCCAAATGTTGTGGCCTTATGTGCTGATTTGATTGGTTCCTTGAAAATGGATGCCTTTAAAGCAGAAAATCCTGAACGGTTTTTTCAAATAGGAATTGCAGAAGCTAACATGATGGGTATTGCTGCCGGGCTAACAATAGGCGGTAAAATTCCATATACTGGAACCTTTGCAAATTTTAGTACAGGTAGGGTTTATGATCAAATCCGTCAAAGCATTGCTTATTCAGATAAAAATGTAAAAATTTGCGCTTCACACGCTGGGCTAACTTTAGGCGAAGACGGCGCTACTCATCAAATTTTAGAAGATATCGGCCTAATGAAAATGTTACCAAACATGGTCGTTATCAATCCATGTGATTATAATCAAACAAAAGCGGCAACAATTGCCATTGCTGATTATCATGGACCAGTCTATTTACGTTTTGGCAGGCCAACTGTTCCAAACTTTACGCCCGAGAATCAGCCATTCGAAATTGGGAAAGCAATCATCTTAAATGAAGGAACGGATGTAACCATTATTGCAACAGGTCATTTGACTTGGAAAGCAATTGAAGCAGGTGAAAAACTTTCTGAATTGGGGATATCAGCTGAAATCATCAACATCCACACAATAAAACCCTTAGATAATGAAACCATATTAAAATCAATTGCTAAAACAAAATGTGTAGTGACTGCCGAAGAACATCAGATGAATGGTGGGTTAGGAGATAGCGTTGCACAATTGTTATCAAGAAACAACCCTACTCCTCAAGAATATGTAGCGGTGAATGATAGTTTTGGCGAAAGTGGAACGCCAGATCAATTAATGACTAAATATGGGTTAGATACAATCAACATTATTGAAGCAGCTAAAAAAGTCATTTCAAGAAAGTAATCATAGCTGTGGACTTATACTTAAAAACAAAGCATGAAAAATTTAGTTTTAAGAAATGAAAAGTGGTATGTGTTTAAAAAGTAAGAATGCTCAACTAACAAATTTTGCTTTGGAAAAAAGTGAAATTTTTTCATTACAACAACAACGCCCCCACCATTTTATGGTTTTAAAATTTGCCGATTTATTAAGAACATAATTTTCAATTAAGCACTTCATTGCCAATTTCTGAAACCCTGTTTAGCTGAACGTTTTTCTTATTCTGTCATTCAGTCTGCGTCAAGGCTTAACTAATATAACAAAAAAAAGTGTCTAATTTTCAATTATTTTTTTCATTAATGCTAAGGTAGCATCCCAGTTTTTGTCAGAATGTTCATAGGCTATTTCAGACGCAACATTACTTTGCGTTAATGTCAAAATAGTTACAGCGGAATTCGTTTTCAACTCAAATGTTATAACAGAATAATTTTCGGGGACATCTGGTTTACCTGAAAACCCACTCCAATAATTATATTGAAAAACTTTTTCAGGATCAAATTTTAGGATCGTTCCTTTGTCTTCATAGTCAGTCCCTTGCCAATTGCCCGTGAAGAGAATTGGTTCTCCAACTTTCCAGTCAGAGATAACCTTTGTACCGAATAGCCATTGTTTAATCAGGTCAGGGTTTGTCAAAGCTTTCCAAACTTCTGAAGTCGTTGCTTTGATGCTGATTGTCTTGTTTAAAATTTTATCTGTTGCCATTTTTACTTTGTTATTCTAGATTTTTGTCTGTCAGTTTACGGTGCATTTTCGTCCTTTACAATGACCGCTATTAATCAAGAACTAATTTAGTTGTCTCCAAATCAAATCCTTTAACTCTGTAATATTATAGCCACTTTGAGAAGAAAAAAACAAGTATGGAATTTTGAATTTTCCCTTCATGCGTTTGTTTAAATCTTTTTCTAATTCTTTGATTAATTCCTCATCAATGGTGTCGCACTTAGATATGCCTAATATTCTTTGTTTATCCAACAACTCAGGATTATACTGTTTGAGTTCATTTAGTAAGATTTTATACTCTTCATAAATATTATCACTTTGGCAACTTACCAAAAATAACAAAGAAGAATTTCTTTCAATGTGTCTTAAAAAACGAACGCCCAAGCCTTTACCTTCGCTTGCGCCTTCAATGATGCCAGGAATATCAGCCATTACAAAACTTTTATAATCTCTATAAGAAACGATTCCTAAATTTGGAACAAGTGTCGTGAAAGGATAATTTGCAATTTTGGGTTTGGCCGCTGAAACCACAGATAAAAGAGTGGATTTGCCCGCATTCGGAAATCCAACTAAGCCTACATCCGCCAAAATTTTGAGTTCTAAAATAACCCATTCATTTTTTCCTTCTTCGCCAGGCTGCGAATATCTAGGAGTTTGGTTAACTGAATTTTTAAAATGAGAATTCCCCATTCCACCTCTGCCCCCTTGCATTAATATAATTTGTTCGCCTTCGCTTGTAATCTCACAAATTAATTCGCCTGTTTCAGCATTGCGTGCAATTGTGCCCAAAGGCACATCCAGTATTTCATCTTCACCTTCTTTTCCAGATTTATGAGAAGACCCACCATCTCCGCCAGCTTCAGCAATGATGTGTTTTCGGTATTTTAGATGGATAAGGGTCCAAAATTGTTTGTTCCCTCTCAAAATGACGTGCCCGCCTCTTCCTCCATCTCCTCCATCAGGTCCTCCCAAAGAAGTTAGCTTATCGCGATGCAAGTGTGTAGAACCCTTACCTCCTTTGCCACTTCGGCAACAAATTTTTACGTAATCAACAAAATTATTATCCACTATTTCCGATTATAAGATTTATGAAAAAAAATCTAAGACTATTTTACACAATCTCATTTATTACAACAAATCAAAAAAAATTATTTTTTCTTTTTAGTATTCTTCTTTCCCCTATTTTTTTTCTTTGCGTTTATTTTTTTAATCGGAGATTTTTTTGACTTGGTAATTTTTACAGTTTTTTTAGGACTTAACTTTTTAACTGGCTTAACACTTACTTTCTTTACTACTTTTTTAGATTTAGTAGGTTTTATAAGCTTTTTAGTTGCAATTTTTTTTATAGCTTTTTTAGCAACTATTTTCTTGGCCGTTTTTTTAGCAATTACTTTCTTAATCGTTTTTTTAACAACTTTTTTAATGGATTTCTTTTGTGCTTTTTTTGCAGGTTTTTTAGCAGCTTTTTTTGTTGTCAGTTTTTTAGCAATTTTTTTTGCTGATTTTTTTTGCTGATTTTTTTTAACAGAAGAAGGTTTAGCTTTTACTTTTTTTATTGACGATTTTATATTTGAATTTTCATTTGATTCAGATTTTCTTAATTCTTCAATATCTTTTTTTAATTCATCTGATATTTCAGTGGCAACTTCAAAATCGTTAATGGTTAAATCCAAATGTTCTATATCATTTTCAAGATCAGTCAATTCTATTTCAGCCTTAACAAAAACAATGCGCTCAACAAGTAAATCAAAAATGCTTTCAACTGAACCTATGCCATTAATTGAATGAAATTTCGCTTGCTGAGAATAATAATTCTTGAGCGGTAATGTTTTGGTATTATATTCATTGACACGATTTCTAATAATGGACTCGTCTTGATCATCTGGTCTACCAGATTCTTTCCCTCTCAAAATCAAACGCTTAATGAGTTCTTCATCATCAACTTCTAGGGCTAGCAAGGCAGAGATGGCTGTGCCTTTTTTTTGAAGTAAATCATCTAAAGCAATTGCTTGCGCCTCTGTACGAGGAAAGCCATCAAAAATGAAACCTTTTGCATTTGGATTGGAATCTATTTTAGATTCAATCATCCCAATAACGATTGAATCTCCAACTAAATCCCCTCTATCCATTAATATTTTAGCTTCTTGCCCCAATTGGGTTTGCTGTGCGATTTCATTTCGTAATAAATCACCTGTTGAAAGATGAATTAAACCGTATTTTTCAATTAGTTTTTGTGATTGTGTTCCTTTGCCCGCTCCTGGAGGGCCAAATAAAACGATGTTTAACTTGTTGCTCATAATTTAATTGGTTTTAGTTTATTATTAAAGTAATTTTTAGTACAAAAAATATCTTTTAAATGTCTTCTTAAATCCGACAGCATCTTATCCGCAGGCAAGAACAAATTTAAAGGAAATTTTGATTTAAGCATCGTTAAGCGTCATATTTCTTTGTGATTTTTTTGATTAATAGGACAAAAGTTTTAAAAAGCACGAAACAAAATGACGCCTTTAATTCTGAGTTATTATTGTATCTATTAATTGAATGTTAAAAGTTTTTTTTAGTAGATGTTTTACAAGCAAGAAACATCACAAAAATAAATACACATAAACTTTTTGGTCGGCATGTTTAATTTGGGTATGCTTTAAGCGTTTTAATATTGTCTCGAATAATTTTGGAATACTTTCAATTAGCAAAGCAAAAATTATTGACAAGCCTCTCTAAGGCTAAGAAATATTTATAACTTGATCAATTAAGTTATAAAAACACTAAACATTATTTACTAGTAGAATACATTTATTTGATATTCTATTCGAATTTGGCATTAATGGTTGTAACAGTTTTATTTATTGATAATTACCCAAACCTTAAAGCCATAAGATCTTATGATAAGTCCATCCGCAATGTTTTTATGTATATCATGTTAGGATTTATAATAAAGCATTTATTTTGGTTGTTATTTTCTGAATTAAATAAAAATAAAGAAGGCATCAAGGAAACAACTTAGATCTTAAAACTCAGAATTTAAACAGAAATTCACAATATTAACATAACGTAAAATTAAATTCTATATAATAAATCATTATTACATTTAGCAGCGTAGTAATTTTTAATTCAAATACTTCATGTTAATGTTATATAAAAATATCAGTTTAGTTTTTTTGACTTTATTCATCAGCCTAAAGTTATTATCTCAGAATAATTCTTTCAATTTTATTGCCTTCGGCGATATGCCTTACAATCTACCGAAGGATTATAAAAACTTTGAAAATGTAATCAAAACCATCAATGATCAAAATTCAGTTTTTACCATAAATGTTGGTGACATTAAGCCAAGTGTAACACCTTGCAGTGAAGAATCTTATCATAAAATGTTGAATTATTATGCGCAGTTTAATAAGCCAATGATTTATGTTCCGGGTGATAATGAGTGGACTGATTGCTCAAAGCAAGAAGCAGGATCTTATGATCCAGAGGAACGTTTGGAGGTAATTCGTAAATTATTTTTTAAGGATGGTAAAAGTTTGGGTAACGAAAAATTAAAACTAACCTCGCAATCTCAAAGCAAAAATTTTTCAAAATTTGTTGAAAATAACCGGTGGGATTATAACGGTATTTCTTTTGCTACAATCCACATCGTAGGAAGCAATAATAATTTTTTGTCAACATCTAAAAACGGAAATAAAGAATTTTATGAACGCGAAGCTGCTGATTTGGCCTGGCTTGATGAAGTGTTTAAACATGCTAAAGAAAACAATGCTAAAGCTTTGATATTGGCTATTCACGCTGATATGTTTTTTAGTTATATTGACATGAAAGAGGCTTCGGGTTTTAACCAACTTAAAAAAAGAATAAAAGATTTGAGTATTGATTTTAAGAAACCAGTTTTATTAATCAATGGCGACTCTCACGTATTCTTGATTGATAAACCTTTTTATGCGGATGATAAAACAAAAAAGTCGCTGGTAAATTTTACTCGCTTACAAGTACAAGGCGATTATAATATACATGCTGTTAAAATCACAGTAGATCCAAATTCCTTGAGTGTTTTCCGATTTGAAGAATTAATCGTTGAAGGCAATCAGTGATCAATTTAAAAACATAAGAAACTTTGACCTTTTGAAAGAATAAAAAAGTCTAAACAATTTTAAGAAGTTATTTGTCTTTTTTTAGTTGTTACAGATTAAACCTTTCGTTTTTTTAATCGTCTAACGATTAGAAAATTTATATCTTTAAACGTACATGCAACACTATTCTGATGGTGAAATATTAAATCTCTTCAACGATGAGCAAACCCGTCAGATGGCATTGCATCATTTAATTCAAAAATATCAACAAAAACTATATTGGCACATTCGTAAAATTATTATAAGCCATGATGATACAGACGATGTATTACAAAATACGTTTATTAAAGTTTGGAAAGGTTTATCAGGATTTAAAGAAGAATCACAATTATACACTTGGCTCTACCGCATTGCTACCAATGAATCTCTGACTTTTTTGAAACAAAAGAAACGGGCAAATACAATATCAATACACACCATAGAATACCAGTTATCCAAATCACTAGAAAGTGATACTTTTTTTACTGGTGACCGCATACAATTAAAATTACAGCAAGCCATCTTAACCTTACCTGAAAAACAAAGAATTGTTTTTAACATGCGTTACTATGATGAAACGCCTTACGAGCAAATGTCAGAAATATTAGAAACCTCGGTGGGAGCATTAAAAGCTTCTTATCACATCGCAGCAAAAAAAATAGAAGAACATTTAAAATCAAATTAAACCTTTCACAAAAATTCGAGTCAAACCAAACATGAACAGCAACGAAAATAAATTTAATGAAGATCCAAACTTACCATTTGATAAAAATGAGAGAAATAGTTTTGGTTTACCATTAAATTATTTTGAATCGTTTGAAAAGAAAATAAAACAAAAATTAGAACTAGAAGCTGAATTGCAGGAGTACCCTTTACTCAATTCAATACAAAAAGTAAATACATTTTCTTTACCCAAAGAATATTTTTCGTCTTTAGAAACAAAAGTAGATGTGAAATACGAGTTACTTGGTTTTGAGAAGTTGCAATCCATTAAGCCTAAATTATTTTTTCCAGTGGATGCTGAATACGAGGAGTCATTTAAAAAATCGTTGATTTCAAAAATAGCATTCATTGAAGAATTACGTGAATTTTCTTTACTAAATTCTCTTGAAAAAATAAATTTGTTTTCATATCCCAACGGTTATTTTGAAAACTTAGCCAGCGAAATAAAAGAAAAAATACATCAACCTAAAATTTCAGTGTTTGAAAATATTTTTCATTTTATTTTTAGTAAAAAAATGGCCCTTTCTTTTAGTATCATGATGATGGCATTATTCACATGGCTGCTCTATCCAAAAAACATCTCACAAATTACAAGAGAAGGAAATTGTAAAACACTGGCTTGCTTAGAAAAACAAGAAATATTAAATAACCAAAAAATTATTTCAAGTTTTGATGAAGATCAATTAATAGAATTGGTTAACCTTAAGAAATTAGATAAGCAGTTAAACACTGATGAGAATTCAAATATTAAAAATGCTGAAAAGGATAGTTTTTTAAATAATACCAATCTTGACGAAATTATTGACGAACTATAATGAAAAAATATAAATACATATTTATTATTATATTTATTGCTAGCATTAGCAAAAGTCAAAACAATGCCAAACGGGATAAAATTGATGAGCTTCGTGTAACTTTTATTACTCATAAAGTAAATCTATCAAGTCAAGAAGCACAACAATTTTGGCCATTATATAACGAATTAAATGACAAACTTGAAAACTTAAAAAAAACTTTCAGAATTAATTACCTTAAAAATTTAAATGCAGAATTACTCACAGATAAAGAAGCCGATGCTCTGTTAACCGCTGAATTCAATTTAAAACAAAAAGAAATTGATTTAAATAAAGAGTATTATGAAAAATACAAGAAAATACTTCCCATAAAAAAAATTGCCTTAATCCGTATGGCCGAAAATGAGTTTAAAAAAGAATTAATTAAAAACATAAAAGGTTCCTCTCCCGAATGATTCGTTTTTCAAAAGATAGCTTTATAACAATTGGCATTGTATTATTTCATACAATGCTTTTTGCTAATAAGAAAGATTCTTTAAAAATAATAAAACCAGCAAAGCATTATTTTAAAACAACTATCTACACAGATTATTACACAACTTCTCAACGAGATTTAGCAGTTAATAATTTTGTATCAAAAAGACTTAACAATTATAAATTAAATCAATTTGTTTTAGGTTTTAACACACCTTTATTTACCTCTGATTATTACAATCATGATAGTACAACTATTTCTAATCTCCATTTATTACTTACAGGAAATTATTCATTGGTGCAACCAATTTTTTCTGGAATCAAAAATCATTCTCTTATCAAAACTTCTTTAGGCACAAGGGCCATTTATAATACTGGAAAAAAAAGTCTGTTTTTTTCTGACTTCTCTTTGGTGCAAACTAAAGACAGAGGTTATAATAATACAAAAAGAATGAGAACTGCATTTTCTTTTATTTACAACTATACTGTAAATAAAAGCATGGGTTTAAGATTGGGATTTACAAGAACATTTCTTTTTGGAAACAGATTTTTTCTCCCCTACATAGGTTTAAGATTTGGAAAAATTGACGCTGTAAATTTCAGTATTCAATTCCCAAGAATCGTTAGCCTAAACATTCCAATTGGTAAATACATAAAAACAAGTATTTATACAAAACCTCAAGGCGGATTATTTTCAATGGCAAATACTGACTCGCTTTATTATGTAAATAATGATAAAAACATCAACTTTGGGAGGTATGAGTTTTTATTGGGAACGAGGATAGACATTAATCCCAGTAAATTATTTGGTGTTTACGTTGGAGCTGGAATTTCTACTCAAAATAGATTAAATATGTATTCCGAAACCTATAATAGAAACAATAGACAACGGTTGTCTCACTTTTATAGCGAGAAGATTTCAGGAGCTTTATTCATCAATTTTGGAGCAACTATTAAATTTGGTAAAACAAAATCAATCTATAATAATTACAATTTGTATGACGCTATTGATTTAAACAATTATTTTGATAGTGGCGATAATAATATTAACTCCGGAAATTCAGAAATACCAAAATCTTCAAAAAAAATAAAAAACATAAAACTAGCTGATATTGAAGATTTGATTGAAACTCAAGATTTATATTAATTTTTTTCTTTTCAATTAAACCTTTTATAATTTATTTAGTCTTATTTATTAATAACCTAAAAATAAAAAAACAATGAAAACAAAACAATTAACATTGGGTATTGCAATAGTAGCTATTGCATTTACCAGCATTTTATCATCTTGCAAAAAGAAAGATAATCAAGAAGAAGTAACAGATAACGATACTTCAACAGCTACAGATCAATCTTTAGCTTCAACTTCTGTAAACGATTTAACTAGTATTTCAGATGAAGTAGGAAGAAGTGGTGATTTATCAAGTTTTAAAACTTCTGAATCTACTGCTATATTGAGTGCATGTGCAACCATTACATCTAATACATTGACATCGGCGAAAACAATCACCGTTAATTTTGGTACGGTAAATTGCTTATGTAATGATGGTAGAAATAGAAGAGGAAGTGTAATTTTGAGTTTCACTGGTAATTATAGAGATTCATTAACTGTAATTACCGTTACTCCTTCTAACTATTTTGTAAATGATAATCAAGTGACAGGAACAAAAAGCATTACCAACAAAGGTCATAATGCAGCTAATCATTTGGTATATGAAATTACTGCAAATGTTAGTATCATCAAAGCTAACGGTGGTGGAACAATTAGTTGGACTAGCACTCGACAAAGAGAATGGATAAATGGTGAAGATTCTCCTACTGATTGGACTAATGATAAATACTCAATAACAGGTGGTGCAAGCGGAACAACTGCAAACGGAAATACATTTACTTCTGTTATCACATCACCTTTAATTAGAAATATGGCTTCAGGTTGTCGTCGTCACTTTACTCAAGGCGTTTTAGAACATACGCCAGGAGGGAAGCCAACAAGAATTATTGATTATGGAAATGGTGCTTGTGATGATCAAGCAACCGTAACAATTAAAGGTAAAGTATATAATATTACACTTCCTTAAAAAATTACAACAATAATTAATCTAAAAAAACAAAAGCTATTTCTAATCGAAATAGCTTTTTTTTATTTTGAGAAAAATTTAAAAGAATAGTTCATTTTAAAAAAGTTGGATGCTGTTGGTCTGCAATTTTAAACTTATCTCCGTTCATCAAAAAATATAATAATTTATTTACTATTTGCATACACGGCTATTTAGCGTTTGTTTCAAACCAAGACTTTTCGGTTGGTTGGTTGAATGGAGGGATCTTTAACCTAACTATTTTATACAGTTTTTAAGGTTAAAAAATCTAATATTAAATTCCTTCATGATTAAACCTTTAATAACTTAATTGGTCAAATTGAGTATAAATAAAAACTTAAAAATATTTAATATGAAAGTCAAACGAAAACTTAAAACGAAATTAGGTCAAACTATTATTGGTGAAATGAAAAACAAAATACTTTTGACAATAACTTTATTTTCATTAGAAAATATTTCTTATGGCCAAGACATTTATGACAGTATTTATGTTGGCAGCTATTGGAGAAAGTATAATATACATTTACCACTTGGCTATAATCCAAACACAAATTATCCATTAATTTTAGGTTTTCATGGAGGACAGCAGGCAGCAACAAGTTCAGAGGGTTGGACTGTGTTCGCCTACCAAAGCAAACTTTCTGAAAAAGCCGATAATTCAGGTTTTATTGTAGTTTACCCCGAAGGACTCGTCTTTAATAAAAATCGTTCATGGAATGCTGGAAATTGTTGCCCTCCAGCTATGAACCAAGGAGTGGATGATGTGGGCTTTATCGATTCAACGCTAAACAAACTTTTCAAGAAGTATTCTATTGACAGGAATAGAGTTTATGCAACAGGTTCATCAAATGGTGGAATGATGTGCTATCGGCTGGCTTGTGAATTAAGTCACAGAATCGCTGCTATTGCACCTAATGCTAGTTCGCAAATGTATTACCCTTGTAATCCTGCAAATAAAATTCCTATCATTAGTTTTCATTCCAAAGTTGACCCAATTGTATTTTATACAGGTGGTATGGGAGGAGCCCCTCCATTAACGGCAATTAATTTCCCAGCACAAGACAGCACAATGAATTTTTGGTCTCATAAAAACAATTGCCAGACAAGAGACACCATTATTAATGGAAATGGCACTAATTACGATTTCATAAAAATTCATAACTGTTCCTGCAATGCAGAAATTCATCACTATGCGACCACTGATGGCAGCCATAGTTGGCCAGGTGGTAATCCAAACAACAATCCTGTTTCAACTCAAATTAGCGCAACTGATTTACTTTGGTCATTTTTCAAGAATTATACTTTAGGCTGTTTAAAAACTGGAATTGAAAATACCAACCAAAAAAAGACTAATATCGCAGTTTCCCCAAATCCGTTTTCAAATACAATTAATATAACAAATACAACGGGTAAAGAAGAGTACACTCTACTAAATTATTTTGGGCAGGTAATTTGGGCAGGCAATAATATTGAGCAGCAGAATTTTTCATACTTATCAAATGGTCTCTATTTCCTGAGAGTTGACAACAGGACAATTAAACTTGTGAAACAGTAAAAAGAAGGGCAGCACCTCAAGATATTAATGCCAATGAAGTAATTTGATTATTTTTCAAAAGGTTCAAGAAAAATTAACTAGCATCAGCAATAAGAAAAAATTGTGATAAAAAAATAGCTTCGAGTAATCTCATCTTGCATGAAAGAATCTGTAACCTAACTATTTTATACAGTTTTTAAGGTTAAAAAATCTAATATTAAATTCCTTCATGATTAAACCTTTAATAACTTAATTGGTCAAATAGAGTATAAATAAAAACTTAAAAATATTTAATATGAAAGTCAAACAAAATCTTAAAACGATATTTGTTCTAACGATTATCGGTTTGACGAGTTTATTCCAAAAGACAAAAGCACAAAGTCTTTATTTTCCACCACTAAGTGGCACTGCAACTTGGGAAACGATTTCTCCTTCTTCATTGGGTTGGTGCTTAAATGAAATTGACACCCTATATGATTATTTGCAGAAACAAGACACTAAAGGTTTTATGGTTTTAAAAAACGGCAAAATAGTTTTAGAAAAATACTTTGGAACGTTTACAAAAGATAGTTTATGGTATTGGGCATCCGCAGGGAAGACAATTACTTCCTTTTTAGTAGGCAAAGCACAGGAAGAAAATTATTTATCCATTACAGATACTTCATCAAAATATTTAGGCGAAGGTTGGACAAATTGCACGGCAACTCAAGAAAACAAAATCAAAATCAGAAATCAATTAACCATGACTTCTGGTCTTGACGATGGTGTGCCTGACAATCATTGCACCACTAAAACTTGTTTAAATTACTTAGCTGACGCTGGAACTCGTTGGGCATATCACAACGCACCTTACACTCTTTTAGAAAGCGTTTTGACAACGGCAACAGGAATGCCGATAAATACCTACACACAAAATAAATTAAAAGTAAAAACTGGAATAACTGGTGCTTGGGCATTTAATGGGTATGACAATGTATTTTACAGCAAAGTAAGAAGTATGGCTCGTTTTGGTTTACTAATACAAAATGACTGCATTTGGAATACCGATACTTTGCTTTACGACAAAACCTACATTAACCAAATGACTAACACTTCTCAAAGTCTTAATCTTTCATACGGTTATCTGTGGTGGTTAAATGGAAAAGGATCATACATGGCTCCAACTTTACAAAATGTTTTCCCTGGTTCTTATGCACCAGCAGCACCAAGTGATATGTTTGCCGGACTTGGAAAAAACGGTCAAATCGTGAGCATCTCCAAAAGTGCAGGATTAGTAGTAATTAGAATGGGTAATCAAGTAAGCAGTGGCGAAGTGCCGACACAATTTTGTAATAAGATTTGGGAAAAGTTAAATGCCGTAATGTGCAATGTAACCTCTATTAATGAAACCACTTCAAATACAAAGTCAATTTCTATTTATCCAAATCCTGCAAATACTGAAATAAATATTGCCTTGCCTTCAAACGAAAATATTCAAATTGAAATTTCAAATACAATGGGTGAGACAGTAGTTAAAAAAGAAAATGACAATCGAATTGATATTTCTAGCTTGACGAATGGTGTATATTTTATTTTGGTGAAACAGGGTCAAAATTATTTTACTCAAAAATTTATTAAACAATAATTCATAATGAGAATACTTACAAACTTTATTACGGATTTATTATTTTTCCTGCCACAATTGTCGTTTAGTCAAACATTCAATCCCTTATTAGCTTCAAGTTTCTTTCAATAAATCACAAAACTTTTCTAATCTTCATATAACCTTAATTTGTTTTTTACTTTAATGAGTTCTTCTTCAAGTTTATTAATTTGTGATAAGAGGTTAGAGATCACGTCAATTCCTTCTAAATTAATATCTAATTCGTAATGCAGGCGCATCATTTTTTCAAAATCTTTTAGTTGATCATGGTTCAAATATTGATTGTTTTCTTGAATAATAATTTCTATTAATCCATATTCTTTTAGCCTATCAATAAATGAGAGCTCAATCTGATGATTCGCAAGTAGGTTTTTTATTAATACTAAATTTTCAGTTTCCATGTTGTCGAATAGTTGCTAGTTGAGTAAATAATTCTTTTTCTTTTGCAGAAAGATTTGTCGGTAATTTTATTTGATAGGTAATGAATAAATCTCCAAACTCATTTTCTTTTTTATAAATAGGAAAACCTTTTCCTTTTAATTTGACTTTAACGCCAGGTTGTGTTTCGGGAGGAACTTTTAGTTTTACTTTTCCATCAAAGGTGTCAATTAAAATCTCTCCGCCTAATATGGCAGTATAAAAATCCAAATCTACAGTTGAATATAGATGACTACCTTCTCTCTTAAATTTTGAGTGATTGTTGATTGAAAATGTGATATATAAATCTCCATTTGGACCTCCATTAACTCCAGGTGTTCCATGTCCAGTAATTTTGATGATTTGACCATTTTCAACTCCTGCTGGAATTGTTAGCCTTATGTTTTTTCCATTCACAGTGAGTGTTTGTTGTTGACTTTTATAAACATCACTTAATTCTAAATGCAGTTCGGCATTTAAATCTTGGCCTCTAAATTTTGTTTGTCTGTTTCTATTTCCTTGCCCTCCACCATACATTGATTCGAAGAATTCAGAAAAATCGCCTGAAAAACCAGTGGCATTAAATTCCCCGCCACTGTTTTGATAAGATTGTTTTTGCTGTTGTTGTGCTTTTTCAAATTCTTCAGAATGCTTCCAGTCTTTTCCGAATTTGTCGTATTTTTTTCTTTTTTCAGGATCACTTAAAACTTCATTAGCTTCATTAATTTGTTGGAATTTCTTTTTAGCATTTTCATCATTTGGATTAAGGTCGGGATGATATTTTCTTGCCAATTTTCTGTAGGCCGCCTTAATATCAGCTTCACTAGAGCTTTTATCTATTTCCAATATTTTATAGTAATCTATAAATTCCATTTTATTTATTTTTTATAATTAAGCGAAATCATTTTGATGTTAAGCCCTAAATGTAGTGATGAAATATATTATCAAAATGATTATTATCATCTCAAAGATATGATATTAAAACAAAAAAAATTATTAATCAAAGGCAACAAAAAAATTCTAATGGAATAAAATAGAACAAGAATTTTTAGAAATATATTTCCAGAAATTAAACCAAAGAATGATGAATGAAAAAACTTTTTAAGAAATGGAGATATTCGAAAACAGTTATTAGCTGTGGTATTTAATTAAACCTTCAATAGGAGATTGAATGATGGTTCCAATTTTAAATCCTTGCTTACTTGCCGCTATTTCCAAAAATTCTTTATAATAAAAGCCAATTGAACCAAC
This sequence comes from Bacteroidota bacterium, assembly GCA_046345275.1. Classification (GTDB taxonomy): domain Bacteria; phylum Bacteroidota; class Bacteroidia; order B-17B0; family Aurantibacillaceae; genus UBA4416. Next base: position 25,702 of record JBKDJY010000110.1, on the reverse strand, counting down.
TGAATTTACTGGCAAATGATGGGCATTTGTATATTTAGAAACTTGTGATTCGAAAAATTTGATAAAACAATTAATGATTAATTCCTTTATAAAATTATCGTGCGTGAAATGGATGATGAAATTTGAAATACCTGCTAAATATTTACTTGGCAAAGGTTTTTTATAAACGTTTTCAAGAATTAATTCGCGGTGGTAATTTGCTTTTTCGAAAGCGATTTTTAAATGCTCAGGTAATTTATTATCAAAATAATATTGAATAAAAGTTTTTCCAATATCTGCACCGCTGCCATGGTCGCCAAATAGATAACCAACTGAGGGTATATTTTCAATCACATTAAGACCATCGTATAAACAACTATTGCTTCCAGTTCCTAATATGCAAGCAATTCCTTTTGTTCTTCCACAAAGCGCGCGGGCAGAAGCTAACAAATCATGATTTATTTCTGTTTTAATTTCTCCAAAACCTAAATTTAAAGCCTGCTTAATAAGCTCTATTTGAGCGGAATTGGAACAACCAGCTCCATAATAAAAAATATGATGAATGTCTTTTAATTGATTTTCAATTGCGGGCAATAATTTATTTTTAATTTCATTAAAAATAATATCACTACTTTGGAAATATGGATTAAAACCGATGGTTTGAACTTGAAATGATATTTTTTTATCATCTAGCAATACCCAATCGGTTTTTGATGAACCACTATCTGCAATTAATATCGACATATAATCTTTTTAATTTCATCTAAAATAAACATTTTTATTAATTTTGATTTTCTTTTTTTAGAAGATAAAAAAAGAATTTTGTTTATCTCATTTCTATGTTTTATTCTTTATACTCATTTTTTCAAAAGCGAAAATCTTTATTTGTTTTATTAATTTTAGTTGTATGTGGAATATTGGGTTTCTATGCTTCAAAAATAAAACTCGAAGAAGATATTACCCGCTTTGTTCCGCAGGATAAAAATTCTAAAGCCATTAATTCAATATTAGATAATTTAAAATCTAAAGATAAGTTAGTTGTTCATTTTACTGCCAGTAATCCAAACTTAATTGATAGTTTAATTCAGAAAAGCGATGACTTTTATAACAGCTTAGTTTCAACATTAAAGCGTTCTGATTATCAAGATATCATTTATAAAATTTCAGATGATCGGATGGCTCAGATTTATGAGTTGTTTTATCAAAACCTTCCATTTTTTTTAGAAGAACAAGATTACGCACAAATTTCAAATTTAATTTTGAAAGATAGCATTAATGAAACGCTTAAAAAAAATTATCATGTTTTGCTTTCTCCATCTGGTATGGTTTTAGGTAAATATATCACACGCGACCCATTAAATTTAACGCCGATTGCATTAAAAAAATTACAAGCCATCCAATTAGATGAAAATTTTGAAACCTATGATAATCATATTGTCACCAAAGATCATCTGCATACGTTTATTTTTATCACACCAAAAAATCTGCCTAATCAAACAAAAGCCAATCATCATTTAATTGAAACCGTTGATAGTTTGTCATCACAATTAAAAACGCCTTCATTGGTCATTGAAAATTTTGGAGCTTGCGTTGTTGCATCTGATAATGCTCAGCAATTACAAAAAGATACAACATTTACGTTGGTTATTGCAATCATATTGATTGCTTTATTATTAGGCCTTTATTTTCGTAATCTTTTGGTAACCCTATTCATCATGTTGCCTGTTGGTTTTGGCGTTTTGTTTTCATTGGCATTTTTGTTTTTATTTAAAGGAGTTGTTTCAGCCATTGCAATTGCAGCAGGAGCCATTGTTTTAGGAATAGCCATTAATTATTCATTGCATTTTTTTACACATTACAAACATCATAAAAATGTAGACACTGTTTTAAAAGATTTAACAATGCCCATGCTTATTGGCTGCACAACGACCGTTGGTGCATTTTTGAGCTTACTGTTTGCTAAATCCGAAGCACTGCATGATTTTGGGTTGTTCGCTGCATTTTCTTTGATTGGCGCAATGTTATTTTCTATTATTGTTTTACCACATTTATTAGCATTCGGATTAAGAAAAAATAAAAAAAATCTCAAGAAGGAAGAGTTGAGTAATTCATCTTTCATTGATAAAATTACAGCCTATCAATTTGATCAAAATAAATTTATTGTTATTTCTGCTGTTATTGTAACCATTGTTTTCGCTTATTTTTCTAAGAATGTAGGATTTGAAAGTGACATGAATAAAATGAGTTTTATGACCAATGAAACTCGACTTGCAGAAAAACACCTAGATGAAGTGAATAATTTTGCAGCACGTTCTGTTTATGTATTTAGTAGTGGAGAAAATTTAAACGAAGCATTAGAAGAAAATAAAAAAGTTTCGGAAGTATTAAGAAAATTTAAAAAAGAAGGAATCATCAAAAAGTTTTCTTCTATTCATGGCTTGTTCATTTCTAATAAAGAGCAAGAAAATCGAATTAAGCGCTGGAACCAATTTTTTACTAAACAAAAAAAAGATTCCATAAAATTCTATTTAAAGACTTTTGGTTTAAATTATAAATTCAAGGAAACTGCTTTTGGTTCATTTTATAATTTATTAGATTATCCACCAGTAGCTTTATCAACAGCTGATATAGATACCTTAAAAAAATTGGTGTTTAAAGAATGGATTGGAAATTTAAATGGCAAGCCTTCCATCATTAATCACCTCAAAGTAGATGCTGAAAATCGTCATTTAATTTATGAAGCGTTTGAAGATAATCCTAACATCACTGTTTTTGACAAACAAAATTTAACAGCAAAATTTGTTGAAGTCATCAGTTCTGATTTCAACACCATTTTACTCATTACTGCTCTTTTGGTTTTTGGTTTTATGTTGTTGAATCATGGAAGGCTTGAATTAGCGATTATTAATTTTTTACCAATGTTTATCAGTTGGGTTTGGATACTTGGTATCATGGGATTAGCAGGCATTAAGTTTAACATCATCAACATTATCATCTCAACATTTATTTTTGGTTTGGGGGATGATTATAGCATCTTTATCATGGATGGATTATTAAATGATTATAAAGTTGGTAAAAAAAGTCTTAATTCATTTAAATCATCCATTTTGCTTTCAGCATTAATCACAATCATTGGCATCGGTGTAATGATTTTCGCAAAACATCCCGCACTTCAATCCATTGCATTCATAGCAATTATAGGCATGATCAGTGTTGTGTTTATATCATTTATCGTTCAGCCATTATTAATTAATTGGCTAATTTTAAATCGTAAAAGAAAAGGTTTACAGCCTTATACTTTAAAATATCTCACTATCACTGCGCTTGGATTTATAGGTTTTGTATTTGGTTCATTGTTCATAACCTTTTGCGGTATTATTTTATTTTCAGTTTTTCCAGCCAAAAAAAAGACACGTAAATTATTGTTTCATTACATCATCATGTATGCGTTTCGTTTTTCGTTGAGTTCGTTTATAAATACTAAAAAAAACATCATCAACAATCATCACGAAACTTTCAGTACACCAGCTGTTATCGTAGCAAACCATCAGTCGCATATTGATTTAGCATTAACCTTACAATTGCATCCAAAAATTATTGTGTTTACAAACGACTGGGTTTATAATTCCATTTTTTATGGAAAAATTGTTCAAATGGCGGATTATTATCCCATTTCTGATGGTTATGAAAAAAGCCTCGAAAAATTAAAATCGTCGGTAAAAGATGGTTATTCCATTTTAATTTTTCCTGAAGGAACCCGAAGCATTGATGGAGAAATTTTACGTTTTCATAAAGGGGCTTTTTTATTAGCAGAACAATTGGGACTAGATATTCTTCCCATTTTGATTCATGGTGCAGGAGACGCCATCACCAAAAATGATTTTTTAATTAAAGACGGGCAATTAACAGTGAAGTTTTTGGATCGTATAAAAATTGGTGACCTATCTTTTGGAAAAACGTATCAAGAAAAAACAAAAGGCATTTGTGCGCTGATGCGAAAAGAATATGCCTTATTAAGTCAAGAAATTGAAACAGTTGATTATTTCAGATCGCGCCTAATTAATAATTATATTTTTAAAAGCCCTATTTTAGAATGGTATTGTCGCATTAAAACTAAACTTGAAAATAATTACGCATTGTTTGAAAGTTTAATGCCAAAAGAAGGAAAGATTGTGGACGTTGGCTGTGGTTATGGATTTTTGGCGCATATGTTGATGTTTAAAAGTAAGAATAGATTTATTCTAGGAGTTGACTTTGATGAAGAAAAAATTGAAATTGCTCATAACTGCGTCAGTAAAACAAATCATTTATCTTTTGAAGTTGGAGATGTTACCAATTACGAATTGCCTTTAGCGGATGGCTTTATCCTGAGTGATATCTTACACTATCTAAGGGAAGAACAGCAAATTCAAATCATTCAACATTGTGTTGCTAAATTAAATAAAGGAGGAGTTTTGGTAATTCGAGATGCAGATAAGGATATTAAGAACCGTCAAAAAGGTACCTGGTACACAGAGTTTATGAGTACAAAAGTTTTTGGTTTTAATAAAACAAAAAAAGACGGATTGCATTTTGTGAGTGGGGCAGTGATCAAGGATACATTGCAGCGCTTTCCTCAATTGCAAGTAAGTGTGATTGATCATACAAAACTGACTTCGAATATCATCTATGTAGCAAGATCGGTTTAAATAAGTTTTTTTGAATTTTAATTACTTTTTACTTTTTTCCATTTAAATCCTAATATTCATTGCCCTAAAGGGATTTATGATATTTACCAGCATATTTCATAAAGCAGTTTATCAGCGTCAATTAAAAAATATTAAGCATCAAACATTCATCTTTTAATCTAATAAAAAAATGATAAATTAAATAGTCCAAATTAAGTTCTTTCAGAAAGTATACTTAATAGAGCAGTTATCCGGACCTGTTTAGATATTAATTCATGACTTGCCTCTATAATAAAATCTCTAACCTCATCTAAATTATTGTGCATCTTGTTTGTAAATGTTCTATAAAAGCAACCCATATTCATTTAACCACTTCAAATATTTATTCAATTAGTATAATAACAAGTTGTTGTTATATTTTGCAGTAATATATTTTAGTTTCTTTTGCCGTTTTTTATCGATTCGGGCTATTCGATTTTATCTTTTTATTCTTTCACGCAATCTTATTATAAAAAGAATAACCACTACTATCCCTTCTGATATAGCATTAAAACTTATTTTCAAAATTCAACCACTTATTAAGTGACTTTCCTTTTTTTAAAAAACTTCAGAATCCTAACTTTTTTTTTCACAATCATTCGTTAATTAAATGCTAACAAGGGTTTGGAAAAAACGGCAGTTCAATAATCCGCAGTCAGTTTTGTTGTTAATCAAACATTGGGCCTCCTCATCAACATTTGTTTTGAAAATCTCCAACTTCATCAAACCCGAAAACGATATCAATAAATTGACTACTAAATTTCTTTTTGAATCGTGTTTTTTATCAAGGTATTTTATATATTTTTGGTTTAAAAAAATTAATGATGATACAATTAAAATTTCTTTCTTCACTTATTCTTTCTTTCGTGTTTATACATTTGTCTAGTCAAACAAAGCATTTGACTGATAAGTCCAAATTAAAATCAGGTTCACCAATTGCTTCGCGTAATTTTGAATACGCATTAAATGATCCTTATAAGGCAAGAATTTATACTTTAAAAAATGGACTAAAGGTTTACATGACGGTTTATAAAAATGAGCCAAGAATTCAAACTTATATTGCTGTAAAAGCTGGTAGTAAAAATGATCCAAGTAATGCAACAGGTTTGGCACATTATTTAGAACACATGGTTTTTAAAGGCACTGATAAATTCGGAACCAAAGATTTTGAAAAAGAAAATATAGAAATAAAGAAAATAGAAAATTTATTTGAAGTGTATCGTCAAACAAAAGATGACGATGAACGTAAAAAAATATATCATCAAATAGATAGTATTTCTGGAGTAGCCTCTAAATATGCCATTGCAAATGAATATGATAAAATGCTTGCTGCTATTGGAGGAAAAGGAACTAATGCTTATACCTCATTTGATCAAACAGTTTATGTAAATGATATTCCTTCTAATCAATTTGAAAATTGGTTAAAGATAGAATCCGAAAGATTTCGTAAACCACTGTTGCGCCTTTTTCATACGGAATTAGAAGCAGTTTATGAAGAAAAAAATAGAGGCTTAGATAATGATATTTCTAAATTGTGGGAGGCAGTGTTTGAAGGTTTATTTAAAAATCACAATTATGGTAAACAAACCACCATTGGGACGATTGAACATTTGAAAAATCCTTCGATGAAAGAAATTACCAAATACTTTGAAGCCAATTACGTTCCAAATAATATGGCCATTTGCTTAAGTGGCGATTTTGATCCCAATGAAACGATTATTCAAATAGAAAAATATTTTGGATCAATGCAAACTAAGTCAGTTACACCATATGTATTTGAAAAAGAAACGCCAATAACTGAAAAAATTGTCAAGGAAGTTGTTGGTCCTGATGTTTCTGTTGTAGCCTTAGCATGGCGGTTTAATGGTGCTGAAAGCAAAGATGCAGATATGGTTACTTTAATTAATTCATTATTGTCAAACGGAAAAGCAGGTTTATTAGATTTAAATTTAAATCAAAAACAAAAAGTTTTAAATGCAGGAGGATTTCCTTATCTGTTAAAAGATTACAGTTCGGAAATTTTATACGCAGAGCCTAAAGAAGGACAAACGTTAGAAGAAGTTGAAACATTATTATTAAGCCAGTTAGAATTATTAAAGCGTGGTGAATTTCCAGATTGGCTGATTAACGCCATTATCACTGATATGAAATTACAAAAAACCAAAGAGTTAGAAAATAACGAAAGCAGAGCGAATGCTTTAGTAAACGCATTTGTAAATAATTTGAAATGGCAAAATTCCGTTAACGCAATTGATAGATTATCAAAAATAACGAAGCAACAAGTAATGGATTTTGTTACTGAAAATTTTAAAAATTCTAATTATGTTGTTGTGTACAAGCGAACAGGAGAAAATAAAAATATTTTAAAAGTTGAAAAACCTTCAATTACCGCAGTTGAAGTGAATCGAAACGATCAATCTTTTTTTGTCAAAAGTATTTTAACAAGCACAACAACTTCAGTTCAACCAAAATTTATTGATTACGATAAGGATATTATAAAGTCTCAACTAAAAGTGAATTTACCAATCCTTTATAACCTCAATACTGAAAATCAATTATTTGATTTGTACTATACCTTTGATATGGGTACTAACAATGATAAATTATTACCCATTGCAATTGATTACATTCCCTATTTGGGAACATCAAAAATGACTCCTGCACAAATTCAGGAAGAGTTTTACAAATTGGGTTGTTCATTTAATGTTTTTTACTCTGATAATCAAACTTGGGTAAACTTATCAGGCTTAAATGAAAATTTTGAAAAAGCAGTTTCTTTATTTGAAAGCCTGTTTAAAGATCCTAAAATAGAAAGTGAAACTTTAAGAAATTTAATTTCTGATATCTTAAAAAAACGAACAGATGCGAAGCAAGATAAAAGCAACATCCTACAAAAAATGCTATTTAATTACGCAAAATTCGGGCCAATTAATCCTGCTACTTATATTTTAGCTGAAACTGAATTATTAAAATTAGAACCAAAACAGTTAGAAACGAAAATCAAATCTTTAATGACTTTTGAACATCAAGTTTTATACTATGGACCAAAACTTATTGGAGATGTAAAAGAAATAATCAACAAACATCATTTAATTTTAATAGAGTCTTTAAAACCGCTGCCAGAAGAGGTTAAATTTGAAACTCGAAAATTTAATGATACGGTTTATGTTGCTGATTATGACATGAAGCAAGCAGAAATTGTTTTACTCACTGAAGGCGAAAAATATGATTCAACTAAAGTTCCTCTCATTACATTTTATAATAACTATTTTGGTTCTGGAATGAGTTCTATTGTTTTTCAGGATTTAAGAGAATCAAAGGCTTTAGCTTACTCTTGTTATTCAATTTATCGCACTCCGAAAGACTTAAAACAGCCCTATTACAATTATTCTTATATTGGTTCACAAGCTGATAAATTACCTGAAGCACTTGCAGGAATGTACAATTTATTAAACAATTTGCCTAAGTCGGATAATAGTTTAAGTTCAGCAAAAGAATTAATTCTCCAAAATATAAAAAATGAAAGAATTAATAAATCGAACATTCTATTTAATTACGTTAATGCTAAGAAGTTTAATTTACAAACTGATATAAGAAAAAGTATTTATGAAAAAGTTTCTTCCATGAATTTTGAAAATTTGAAAGATTTTCAAGAAACCAATGTTAAAAATAAACCTTTTTCAATATTACTTTTAGGAAAAAAAGAATTGTTGGATCTTAAAACGCTTGAAAAATATGGGCCAATCAAACACCTTTCTTTAACAGAGCTTTTTGGTTATTGATAACGAGGCATCAATAAATTCATAAATTAGTATTTCACAAATTCGTGATTCTTCTTTGATATGATTTTCATGTTGGCTTTTGATTCTGAATAATGGCAGACATAAGCATTTTATTTTCATTCCATTTTTTTCTTGGAGAAAATCATTTTTTGGATATCGGCAATATGAAGAATTTCTTGATGGTTATCGATATTTAATAAATCGTAGTATCAATTTGATATTGATTAATCCCGATAAAAAGGCCCAAATTAAAGAACAAGATATTGAAATGAAAAAATTGAAAAGCCAGTTAGTTGTGGCATATCTTCCAAAATAATTAAATAAAATAATACCAACTAAAAAAATGCTTAATGATAATAACAACTTAACATTGATTTTAAATTTAAATATTTTATAGGCAAAATATATTTGAATACCTGCTGTAAAAAACTGTGTTATCAAACTAGACAAGGCACTTCCAAAAGCCTTATAATGTGGAATTAATATAAAATTTAAAACTAAATTTATAAAAATACCGACGATTGCCATGATATTAAGTTGTTTTAAATTGCCATTGGCTGTTAATAAAGTTCCAAAAATATATGTCGTAGAAACAGCAGTTAAGCAAAACATTAACACGCTGAATTCATTAGCAGAATCTGTTGCTCCCCTATTAATGATGGCTGTAAGCTCGTTTGAATAAAAAAAACTTCCAACAGATACCATCAATGAAGGCGTGATTAAAAGAACAAATGCCAATTTCACAATATTCTCTACATTTTCTTTGTGTTTAATCATTCGACTAAAAATTGGAATGAGCTGAATAGAAAAAAGATATGCTATCATGTTTCCGGCTTCTAATAGCCTAAAAGCTTTTGCGTAAATCCCAGCTTGTTCACTACCAATATTTCCTGGCAATAAGTACCCTAGCATGACACTATCCAAACGGTTATAAAATGTCATTAATAAGACTAAAATAGCAAAAGGAAAACTTTGTTTTAGAATCATAATGCTGAATGGCCAATTCCATTTTAATTCAAAATGATGTGTTTTAATGTAAACCGTTAAAAAGGCAATGGCAGCGGTTAAAAAATATCCTATGGATTGAGCATATACAAAATTCATAATGTCAATATGTAATCCAAACCATTTTAAAAGCATCGCCAAACAAATAGAAATCATAATTACCCTATCTGCAACCGATACAAAACTATCTGTTTTAAAAAGATGAAGCCCCAATAAGTTAGACCTTAAATATGCAATCATGCTGATTAAAAATTGATTAATGGATAAGATGAATAGCAATTTCATCAGCCTAAAATCATAGCCCATCAGAAAGCCTAGAATAATGGTAATGATTAAATAAATAAATCCTAAAATTAATTTTAAAGTAAATAGGCTGCTAAAATGTTTCGTGAGCAAGTGATTATTTTGAGCAATGTTTTTGTTGTTAAATTGAGTGACTCCGAAATCGAGAATGATATTGAGTAAAAACGAAAAGCTAAATAAAATGGAGTATTCTCCATAAGAAGTATTGCCAACTGCATTTTGAACAGCTGTTTCAATACCCAATGGCCAAAAAGGCTTAATTAATAAATTAAGGATAATTAAAAATGCAATATTTGTAACAAATTTCTTTTGTTGCATAAAGGGCTACAAATATATCATATTTTTTGGGCCAAGGGCCAATCTCCAATTATCCTACAAAGGTTTTTAATTCTAGTTTTTTACCGTCAAATTCAGCATAAGTACAGTAATTTATCCATTCACCAAGATTGATGTATGCAGATGTTTGTAGCAAATCTATATTGAGTGGTAAATGTCTATGTCCAAAAATGAAATAGTCTATATGTTCTTTTTTTAATTGTTCTTTACAAAAATTAAATAGCCATTCATTTTCATTTCCTAAAAATTGTTCATCAGCATCTCCTGTTGTAATTCTACTTCTTTTACTTGAAAGTCGCGCAATATAAACTCCAAAGTTTGGATGAAGACGATTGAAACACCAAATTAAAAATTTATTATTAAAACACTTTTTTAAAAATTTATACCAAGCATCACCAGGTCCCAAGCCATCGCCATGTCCAATAAAAAAAGTTTTATTGTTATATGTCCTTTTAATTGGTTCTTTATAAATGGTAACACCCAACTCGATTGTGAAATAATCTTTCATCCACATATCATGATTCCCTGTAAAAAAATTTACGGTAATTCCTGCATCTGTCAATTCAGCAATTTTACCCAACAAACGGGTTTGTCCTTTAGGAATAGTGTAGGTATACTCCCACCAAAAATCAAAAATATCCCCTACTAAATAAATTTCTTGTGCAGTATCTTTTATTGAATCAAGCCAACGAACAATTTTTTTTTCGCGCTGCAAGCTAAGTTCAAAGGTTGGAACACCTAAATGGAAATCAGATGCAAAATATATTTTTTTTCCTAGTTGCATCAGAAAAAATTATTTGATATTAAATTTTTAGGGATGATGTTATGTAAATTTAATGTAAATCTAATGGTATTTGTAAAACCATTTCTTTTATTTAAAATCAAATATTCCTTTATATCTGCGCTATAAAACAATGGAAAATATATTTCACAAATATTTTTAAGTAAGCATATTTCAAAACCTGCGCAATAAATAACTCGATCTAGCTTTAAGCTTTCATTGTATTCGCTTGTTCCTATGTCAGCAAAAAATTTAAAGGGTAGTTTACCAATTTTTGGTGATTTAAGATTTACTGCTAAAAGCCATTTAGATGTTTGCCCTATGGGTGACCAAATTTTAAATGCGCCATCATTTTCAACAAATTGAGCAAAGCTAAAGCCACTCTGTTCATTTCTTCCTAAATAGTTATAATCAAACATATAATCATTTATTCCAGTATATCCGCTCATTCTAAATCTATATGGATACCTTTCAATTCGATTTCCAAAAACAAATGCTCCTGCAAAAACCCTCACATCTAAACTCTTTTTATCTTTAAAAGAAATGGAATAATTTAATTCCAAACTTGCCTTTCCAAAATTATCGTTATGATCAAAATTAAATATTAAGCCATAAGGATTAATTATTTGATTGTTTTTTAATGAATATTGAAATCTATTGATAACACTATGATCGTTTTTCTTTGTTAAGTTTGTGACAGTTTTAGAATTAGGAACATAAAACTGATCTACAAAAAAATGATTTGTTGAATACGAAATTACTTCTGTGATGATGTTTCTAGGATTGCGTTTCTTTAATTCAAAATCAATGGTTGCTGAAATTTTATAATAATTTAAATTGTATGGCTTAACGGACAATTTATATACTTTATTAAAATAACTGGTTTGCACTATTCCATTTGAAAAAGATTTAACATTTCCTTTTAATCTTATTTCCTGAAACAGATTATTATTTTGTGTGATGTGCTTTACAAAATCGGCATAACCAGTTGGTGTTTTACTGCCAAAAGCATACATTGGTGCCAACGTGAATTCAAAAGGCTTTTGCAAAAAACTATAATTGTAAAATGCAATACCCAACATAAACTTATTGTATTTATTATATCCTAATATGGGTAAATAATTTAATTGCGTGTATGTTGGATTATCAATTTTACCTAAAAAATTAAGTTGAATTGGATTTCTTTTTTTAAAAATTCCTTTTGTCCGAATTAGATTATTTTTTCGATTTACCTCCATCATATAATTATCTGCATCAATCACAAATTCATCAACGATAGATGGCGGAAATTCAAACACGCGTTTTCCGTAAAATCCATTGTACCAAACCGTTCCTACTAACTTTCCATTTTTAAATCCGGAGACAGAAACAGGACCTAATAATTGATTATTGTTTTTTACCAAAATAACATGACTACTATCTCTTAATGTTTTTTGAGCTAACACTTTGTAATCTAATTTATGATTGGTTAATAGCAATTCATTTTCAAACCATTTTAAATCTGCATTTAAATAATATTGCAAAGTTTTTATTAAATCGGTTGGGCTTGGATGTTTAAATTTCCATTCATCAAAATAAAACTTCATGGCTTCGTCGAACTTTTCCTTACCGAGATAATTCATCAAATAATCAAAAGCCAAAGCAGTTTTTGAATAAACAATTGCTCCATAATTATATTTTGTAAATTTATCGGAAGATATTTCAATTGCTTGATCTGTATTTTTTCGCGCTGCCAGTAAATATGAAAATTCATATTGGGCTTTATGAGAAAATTTATTTAATCCAAAGAAACGAAAAGTACTATCTCTATTTATGATACTCGTTAGTTTTTTTTCAGGATACTTATTTCGGATGTATCTCATTTCATAAAAAGTATTCAAACCCTCATCTAAAAACGGATAATCTCTTTCATTAGAACCCAAAATACCATAAAACCAATTATGCCCAACTTCGTGCATAATAGTTGTTTCAAGCGTAAAATCATTTCCGCTTTTGCCAATAATGGTTATGTTTGGATATTCCATTCCACCACCTGCACTAATTGTTCCATCAACTGCTGTTACATGATTATAAGGGTAATCACCATTTAATGCTGAATAAAAATAAGTAGCGTCGTTAATGTACTCCAATGATTTTGACCAAAGTTCTGGCTCGTTGTTTGTAAAATAAGCCCAGGTGTTTACCCTTTTTCCAGATAAAGGAATCAAAATCTCATCATTTAAAACGTGAAATCGCTTATCTGCAAACCATGCAAAATCATGAATTCTGTACTGCTTAAATGTAATGGTTTTCAATTCTTCACTTGATGGGGGAATACTCATATCATGACTGAAATTATTATATGCAATCATTTTTTTTGTTTCAGCTACTTTGCTTGCAAGCCATTCTTCTTCTTCTGGCTCATCAATTCTATCTCCAGTTGCGGCTAATACATAATTTTTTGGCAAAGTAATGTTAACTTCAAAACTTCCAAATTCGCTAAAGAACTCTCCTTGATTTAAATAAGGCATTGGATGCCAACCTTCTCTATCAAAAACAGCTGGCTTTGGATACCATTGCGTAATAGCGTAAGCTTGATCAATATGACCCAGTCGAGATATTTTACCTGATGGCAGTTGAACAACAAACGGTGTTGAAATAACAATCGTATCTTTTGGATTGATTGGTTTATTTAAAATGAGCTTACAAATATCGATGTGCTTTTTATCATATTCCCATTTTACAATTTCGCCATTTACTAAAAAATTTAAACTATCAATGTATCCCAAATCTGATGATTTAGCAAAATACAAACTCGTTTCTCCGTTTTCTAACAATTGTTCACCTAAAGCAGTTTCACTGTTTTTATAGGCATTTGGCCATAAATGAAAATAAATAAAATTTAATGGAACCAATGAGTTGTTGATGTATTCTAATTTCTCAAATGCTCTTAACTTATGTTTGACATCATCTAACTTTACGTCAATTTTATAGTTTACTTCTTGTTGGAAATAATTTTCTTGAGAAGATAATTGATAATGAATAAAAAATAATAGAATTAAATAACTTTGATACATTTATTAAGTATACGATTATTTCAGAACTTCGGCTAATTTATTGTCTAGGTCAGCGCCTCTCAAATCAGTTGCTAGAATTATACCTTTCTCATCAACTAGCACGGTGTAAGGAATTGACTGCACTGCATATATTTGACAAGCTTCACTTTGCCAAAATTTTAAATCACTTACTTGAGGCCAAGTTAATTTTTCCTTGGTAATTGCTTGTAGCCACTCATCTCTGTTTTTATCTAAAGATACGCCAAGTATTTCAAAGCCTTTACTTTTATATTTTTCATAACAACGTTTTACATTTGGTAATTCTTTTCTGCAAGGGCCACACCAACTTGCCCAAAAATCAATTAATACAACTTTACCTCGCAATGAAGATAAAGGCAAATCTTTATCATTTGGCATTGGTAAAATTAATTCTGGTGCTTCGGAACCTATTTTTATCGCATTGGTTCGAGATACCATCATTTCAGTTTGAGTGATCATGTCATGAAACGATTTTACATCTTCATTTTGTGGATATTTTTCAGATAAACCTTTATCTAAAGCCTTGTAAACATCTAAATAAGATTCTGGTTTGATTTGTTGAATGGCCATAATGGAGGCAAATGAACTTGCGTTTTCTTTAATTTTTACTGAAAGCAAATCGCTATAACTCGCTACCATTTTTTCGTAAGGCTTTTGCAATTGTTTTGAAAGTGCTGCTGCTGATACAGAATCAAGTTTTTGAACAACTAAAGCAGTATTAAATATTGTTTCTAAAGAATCAATTCTTAATTTTTGTGCGCTTGCTAATTTTTTATATTCCAAAAATAATTTTGTATCAGGTGACCCTTCAACTTTATAAGTATTGCCAATATCTCTAGCATCAGCATTGATCATAATTTTTTGATTGGCATCTAACACCAACATGGCAAAGTTCGTATTGGATAATTTTAATCGATAAAAACCAACACTGGCAGAAAAACCATTTAATAAAAACTCACCTTTATCATCAATCAATGCACTGTCAACTATGACTTGCCCATTTTTAGAAAGTTTTTCTAAATAAATATATTCAGATTTAGAATTTGTTAAATTTCCTTTAATTTCAAATCCAGAAGTGTTGTTAGGTTTTGAATCGCTACAAGAGCCTAGTGAGCCAATTAAAAAACAAATTATTAAAATTTTTTTCATTTAATTTTAGGTTTTGGGTAAGTAACAAATATCTCATTTATTTTTTGATATTCAAGTTATAAATGACTTGATTACATTGAAAATATTGTTAAAATGATGCTATATAAAATTCTTACTCAGTTCTAAATAAATAAGATTTGTGGCTCCAGATTGATTTATAATATAGGATTTAGCTAAGTTCGACGTGCTTTTTAAATATTCAGAATCAGTCAAAAACTGCTCTAATATTACAACTAAATCGTTTTGATTTAAAATTTGAAAGCCGGCTTTTAATTCCAATAGCTGTTTTGCTTCATTAAATTTATGATGATTTGGCCCAAACAAAACTGGTAAACCAAAGACAGAAGCTTCTAATAAGTTATGAATTCCAGTGTTAAAACCACCTCCAATAAAAGCAATATGGCCATATTGATAAACTGATGATAAAACACCAATTGTATCCAAAACTAAGATTGAATGAGAAAATTTAAAATCATTATCAGAAAATAGATGAAAAGATAAATTATTTTTAAACAGCAAATTTTTTAATTTATCAATGGTTAAAGAATCAACTTCGTGCGGTGCTATAATTAATTTTAACGAAGGATTGTTCGGTTTTAATTTTAAAAACGTTTCAATTAATAATTCTTCATCCTTTTGCCATGTGCTACCAGCAATTAAAACGAATGAATTTTTTGCGAAATTGTCAATATCAGTTAATTGATTTGGAGATTTTGAAATTTCTAAAACTCTATCAAATCTCGTATCTCCAGCTATTCTACCCGTTTCAATTTTCAATTTTTTTAAAAACTTTAGAGACATAGGATCCTGTGTAAATATAGTTGTATAAACTGATAGTGCTTTTCTAAAATTATTGCCATACCATTTAAAAAACAATTGATGTTTTTTAATTACAGTTGAAATTAAATACGTTGGAATACCATGTTCTTTGAGTTGAAATAAAAAATTTAACCAAAATTCATATTTAACGAAAATAGAAATTTTTGGTTTTAAGATGCTTAAGAAAGCATTTGCATTTAATTTTGTATCTAATGGTAAGTAACAAACAAAATCTGCTAAAGAATAGTTTTTTTGAACTTCATAACCGGATGGAGAAAAAAAAGTGAGTACTATTTTTGAAGAAGGATGTTCTGCTTTTATTTTTTCAATTACTGGTCTTCCTTGCTCAAATTCACCTAAAGAAGCGCAGTGAATCCAAACGCTATTCTGCAAATCCAATTTTTCAACATTCAATTTTAAATTTTCTTTCCAGTTTTTTCTACCATTTATCCAAAGCTTTGCTTTGGGTTTAAATAGTGATGCTATTTGAATAGCTATTTTAAAAAATTGTATACCTAGATTATAAATAAACATTTAATCGAAACAATCTGAAAGTTAAATTTCAAAAAATAATAGAAAATTTGATAACTTTTTAAAGACTAAACCATAAAAAATTAGACCCTTTCTGTGGCGGCAAAAATAGCAAAAAATCCGTGATTCGATAGGATGCTGATTTAAATTCAAATACTTTTAAATACATACATTTTTTCTACAAAAGTTCGAGTGAATTTAATTCTAAACATGAAATACTTCGTCAATCGATTTTAAGATAATCAGGCAAGCAGTTTTTATCTCTTCTTCTGATATAATTAACGGTGGCGATATTCGCATTGAATAGGTGTTAAATAAAAACCAATCAACAATCAATCCATTTTTTATACAATGTTCAATCACTTTTAAATTTAAATCTGTGTTTTCAAATTCTAGGGATAACATTAAACCTTTTCCTTTTATTGATTTTATGGCTTGATGTTTTAATAACGAACGAATCAAATTTGATTTTTCTTCTACATTATTCAATAATTTTTCTGAAATAATTGTGTTTAAACATGCTAAAGAGGCCGCACAGCAAACGGCATTTCCGCCAAATGTGTTGATATTTCCTAATACTGGATTAAAAGTAAATTCATTTAAAAATTTTTGTGAACTGATGAAGCAACCAATTGGCATGCCGCCTCCCATTCCTTTTGCTAATAATAATATATCAGGAACAATACCTGTTTGCTCAAAAGCAAATAGAGTTCCACTTCTCCCAAAACCATTTTGTATTTCATCAAAGATGAGTAAAGCACAATGTTCGTCACACTTTTCGCGAATGGTTTTTAAAAATTGATGATCTGCAATTGTATAGCCACTTTCACTTTGCACTGGTTCTAAAATTACGCAAGCAGTTTTAGCCGATATGTTTTTTTTTACTTCATCTATGTTATTGTAAGAAATTATTTTTATGTCAGGTAATAATGGTCTAAACGCTTGTTTAAACTCTTCATTTCCCATCACGCTCAATGCACCATGTGTGCTGCCGTGATACGAATTTTTAAAACAAATGATTTCTGTTTTTCCCGTAATGCGTTTAGCTAATTTTAAAGCACCTTCCGTAGCTTCTGTTCCTGAATTGGTAAAAAAAACAGAGTTCAGATGATCCGGAAGTAAATCAGTTAATGCTTTAGCCAATTGAATTTGTGGTGATTGAATATACTCGCCATACACCATTAAGTGCATGAATTTTTCTGATTGATCTTGAATGGCTTTTACAACGTTAGGATGACAATGACCAACATTACTGACTGAAATTCCAGAAATAAAATCAATGTAAGATTTTTCATATTTATCATACAAATAAATTCCTTTGGCTCTCTCAATTTCTAAAGCGATTGGAGATGGTGATACTTGTCCGATGTGATTTAAAAATAATTGTCGATTTGAAATTTGCATCAGATGAATTAATGATAAGCTTTAAAATCTATTCTTTAATTTCAAATTTATCAGCATATTTTTTATACAAATCGTTTTGAAAATTTTTTGTTTTAATTTGCTTTCCGTTGATATAGGCTAAAATAACACGATTTGTTTTCATATCTAAAATATCTCCTTCGGAAATAATGATGCTTGCAATTTTTCCAACTTCAATACTTCCTACCAAATGGTCTATCCCCAAAATTTTGGCTGCATTTAAGGTAATACTTTGCAAAGCTTCTTCCTTTTTTAATCCATAGGCGGCGGCGGTTCCAGCTAAAAAAGGCAAGTTGCGCGCATTCATCGCTTCCATATCTCCTTGATTTTGTAAACAAAATAATACAGAGTCTTTTTGGAGTAAATATGGTAATTTATAAATTAAATCTGTTTCTGCTTCTGGTAAATCTGGTAAATCATGTAAACGATTTATCATGACTGCAATATTGTTTTGGCGCAATAACCCCGTTACTTTATAACTATCTTTTCCTCCTACGATGACAACTTTTTTTAGTTGAAATTGATTTCTAAAATTGATTGCCGCTATGATGTCTTTCACATAATCAGTATGAATGTATAAAATTTTATTTCCACTAAATATTTCTTTCATGGCTTCATAACGTAAATTATCTTCAATATGAACATCAGCCTTATAATAAGCCAATGCATTTTCAAAAAAAGTTTTAAGTGTTTTTATCTCATCAATATAATTTGTATTGATATCAGATGGCAATGGTTCTGCCCACCAACCATTTTTTATAATTGACTTTGGAAAATTTAGGTGTACACCGTCATCTTTTTTAATAACAGCGTCTTCCCAATTCCAACCTTCAGTTGCAAAAACAGAAGATGTCCCACTCAAAACACCATTGCGAGGCGTAGATTGAACATATAATACACCATTGGTTTTTACAGTTTCTAAAATTTTACTTTCTGTATTAAAGGCAATCAAACTTCTGATGTGTGGGTTAAAATCTCCAACTTCTGCATAATCACTTGTAGCTCTTATTGATTCAGCTTCTTGTAAACCTATGATACAATTTGGTGCAATGAGGCCAGGATAAATATGTTTACCAAACACATCAATTATCGTATCATATTTTGACAAATCAATTTTAGTGAGTCGGGCATCCGCAACCAATTCGATTTTTCCGTCTTTGAATGCAACATAACTGTTTTCAAAAACTTTGCCGTTTCCTAAATGAGCAAAACCGTTTTTCAATAAAATATGTGATTTATTTTGGGCTGCAAGGTTTAAAGAAAATGCAGTCATAAAAATTAAAATATTATTCATCTGTAGATTTTATTAATTTTAACATCACATCAAATAGTTCATTGAACTGTTTTTTTATCTTCCATTAATTAACCATCCGCTTGGGTCCATTGTCTTTTGACCTTTCCAAATTTGCAAGTTCATGCTCGTTTTTCCATTGTCATCTTGAATGGTTCCAATAGTTTGTTTGATTGATACTTTATCACCTTGTTTTACAAATACTTCTCCAATGTTCATGTAAACACTCAAATATTCTCCATGCCTAATGATAATTAATTTGCCTCCCGTAGGAGAAATGGCAATGCTAGTGACCTCGCCGCCAAATACAGATCGTGCTTGAGATCCTTGATTAACGCATATCTCAACGCCATTATTATTCATTATAAAACCTTTGATGGCTGGATGCTCATATTCGCCATAACCTTGACAAATTACTCCTTTGGTAACTGGCCAAGGTAATTTTCCTCTGTTACTTGCAAAGTCAACACCCAATGCCTCTGCTTCTGAAGTAAGTTCTGGAACGTTCGCTTTTGTTACTACTGGTTTAATTTCACTTACTTTTACTTTATTTTTTTTCTTATTGTTTTCTGACTTCGCTAATTTTTCTGCTTTTTCATTGGCAATTTTTAATGATTCTTCCAATTTGCGCTTTATTTCTAATTCTATTAATTTCTTTATTGCGATTTGTAAATTTTCAGCATCTTTCTTTTTCTTTTCGAGCTCTTCTTTTAATTCTCTTTCTTGTTTTTGTAAATCATTTAATACAATTTCTTGTTCCTTTTTCTCACCATCCAACTGTACTTTTTCTTCCTTTTCATTTCCTAGCAAAAGCATTTTTTGATGTTTTTGATTTTCTAACTCAGATAATTTTTCAGAAATTACTTGTTGAGTTGCCGTTATTTCTAGTGCTTGTTTTTTGCGGAATGATGCGTATTGTTGAAAATATTTGATACGCATGTAGGCTTGATTAAAATTTCCAGAAGAAAATAAAAACATTATTTTTGTATAGGAGTCCTGATTTCGCTGGGCAAAATAGATCATTTTTGCATATTCTTCTTTTAGCTTTTTCAAATCATTTTTCAAGCCATTTATTTCAGTTAAATTTCTTTTGATACTTCCATTTATTTGTGATAGTTGTGTGTTGATTGTTAATATTATTTCTTCGCGTATTTTTAACTTCGTATTAATAACCACAATGGTATTAATTTGCGATTTCTTATTAGCTTTCGTTTGACTTAGTTGATTATTAAGCTGCTTGATGTCTTCATTCAATTTGTTTTTTTTGTTTTGTAACTCTTTTTGAGATTGTTGTTGTGTTTTTGGTTGACTAAAAACAATTAATTGAACTCCTATAAAAAAGAAAAAGAAGCAAATTACTTTACTCAGTCTTTTCTTTTTTAATTGGTATAGGCGCATAGCTTTTTGGGATGGTTAAGTTGATTTTTTGGGGCTGATTTATTTCTATGCGAACATAGTTAATTTTAAGGGTTATATTCTTTTCTGCTTTAATGACAATATCAACATTGTGTGGTGCAAAAACTGAGTCGGGAGTATAAAAATTATCATATTTGGCATTAAATGTTCTATTAGATGTTACGTCTTCGAAATGATTGTTAATAATTTTATACGTTTCATTCATCAAAGTCATTGTTTGCAGAGATCTTTTAGCAATTTCCTGACCAGAATTTATGCGTCTTAACTTTCTTTTTCGTTCTGTACTTAATAAGTAAAGGCAATTTTCTTTATCTAATACTGAATTTAATTTGTCATCATCTTCATAAAATTCTGCACTATTTCCAAACAATGTTGCCTGTATCATATCAAAATCTAAATCTGCATTTAATAACTCATTGATGTAATTAAAATCTCCTTTAAAGTATTGCTTTTTTAAGTATACAACCATTTTAACAGAATCCCTAGTAATCAATAGTTTCGCAATGTCAATAAATCCTATTGCTTGAATTGAAATCCAAATTGCACTATCTTTTCGTCCTCTAATTTTTACATCTAGTTTATTTTCAACGCCATCAACAGTTGCATCGACATCAGCCTTTGCACTGAGCCATTGATAATTAAGCTCATTTTCTTTAATGTGCTTGGAAAGTACTTTAGCTTTTTTTGATGTCAGCTTACATTTTTGAGAAATGGTATCTGTGGTTTGGTTTTCTTTATTGACTATTGTTTTCCTTCTCGTTTTACAGGAACCTAAACCTAAAACGATTAAACTTAGTATTAAAATAAAGTTTTTAAAATTTTTATTCATACATTTTTTTGTCTGCTAACTTTCTTTCTAAAAATTCAGATCCATTACCGTTTAATTTAGCTTCTTGCCAATAGCTAATAGCTTCTTGGGTTCTATTCAATTTAAAAAGAAGATCACCAAAATGTTCTAAAATGACAGTATCCTTATTGCCCAGTTTCACGGCTCTTGATAACCAAACTTCTGCCTCGTTATATTTTCCGAGTTGATATAAAATCCAACCATAAGTATCAATGTAGGAACGGTTATTTGGTGATAGTTCGTTGCTTCGTCGGGAATATTTTTCCGCTTTGTCTAAATTAATTTTTCTTTCAGATAAATAATAGGCATAATTATTTAACACCTCATGATTGTCTGGATTAATTTTCAAGGCATTATCAAAAGATTTATCAGATTTATCATATTCTTTTAAATAATGATAAGAAGTTCCAAGATTATAATAAAATTTTAATAATAAGGCCTTATCATCGTACACAAACTCAATTCCAGTAATTAATGATTCTATTGCCTTCCGATAATTTTGCAATTGAATATTTGCCACCCCATTAAAAAAGAATGCAAACGGTTGATTGGGGTATAACTCCATAGCCTCATCACTGGAGGTTTCTAATTTTTTATTTTCATTTAATTTAGCTTGCAAAAACATCAATTTATTCCAATTAATACTTTTATCTTTATTTAATTGTACTGCCGTTTCATACTCTGCAAGTGCTTCAAGCTTTTTATTTTCTTTTAATAAAAAATCACCTTTAATTGAATGGGCTTCTGATGATTTTGGATGAACACGCAAAATAATTTCGCATAATTCTTTTCCTTCTTTTTCGTAGGAAGGAATTTCTTCAGACAATTTGTAATAGGAAGTTAAAATTTTATATTTTGTTTCAATATCTAAATCTGGATTTTCAAATGCAATTTTAATTTCTTTATAAAAATTTTCCTTGTCATTTAATCCTTTATAATAATCTGCCAATGCTAAATGAATCATTGGATTATTGGGATCTAATTTTAATGCATCAACATAAACTTGAAATGCTTTTTTACCCTGCTTGATCTCTTGATAAAATTCAGCTAAGTAAGAATAATACTTAATTTCGCTCGGATTCAATAGAATTAAATTTTTCAATTCTTCTTCAGCTTCTGTTATTTTATTTAATGTTTTTAAAACCCGAATTTTATTGAAAAAAAGCGTTTCATTTGGTCCAAATTTAGTTCCTAACTCTTCATATATTTTTAATGCCTTTTCAAAATTTTTGACATAAATGTATTCAGATGCTAAACCTTCATAAAATTCAATTCGATTTGGAAAAATCTTAAGCAATTTGATATATTCTTCAATCGCTTCTGAATATTGCTTACTGCTGTTCAAACATTCTATAAACAATAATTGATACCATTCATTTTTAGGATCTTTAGAGGCTGCAACTTTAATAAATTTTAAGGCTTGGTCGTTTTGACTTTGGTACTTTTTAAGAATGGCTAATTCGTAATTAAGCGCGGCTGAATTAGGATCAATTTTATAGCACTCCAAGAATAACTTTTCTGCATTTTCAAAATTATCTCTCATTCTTTCTTTACATCCATCTATAAAGAAGTTAGAAAATTTTAATTCTTCAATGTTTGAAAGTTTTGTTGATTTACTTGTACTGATTTTTTTGGAGTTTGAGCATTGGCTGTTTATTAAGGCAAAAAGCAGAAATAAATAAGTATGAAAATATGAAGTTTTAAAAAAAATCAATATAAAAAATTAATTAAGGGTTGTATAATCACTCACGCTTAAATCCAGTGATTTACCATTTATTTGAGCTCCTTCGCCTACCATGCTATTTTCAACTACGACATTGGTAATTTTTGTTTGAGTTTGAATAATAGAATTTTTTATAATAGAATTTGACACAACGCTTCCTTCTCCAATCGACACATGTGGGCCTATAATTGAATTATTAAAGGAAACGTTATCTCCAATAAAACATGGCTCTATGACTAAGCTATTAACATTTGTAATGTTTTTTCCTTTTAAGCTTGGTTTAGAGCGATCAAATTCTAAAACTCTTTGATTGGTATAAACAGTAGCATTTTTATTTCCACAATCCAACCATTCCGTCACTTTTTCAGGTGTAAAGGCAAGACCTTTCTTCTTCATGTTTTCGAGTGCGTTGGTCAATTGAAACTCTCCCTTTTCAGTAATATTGTTATCTAACAGAAATTGTAATTCTTTTTTAAGATTTTCACTATCTCTAAAATAGTAAATACCAATGATTGCTAAATTGCTTACAAATGTTTGAGGCTTTTCAATAAAATCAGTAATGATACCTTCTTCATTTAATTTCACCACTCCAAATTGACTTGGATCTTCAATGCCTTGAACCCATATGGCACCTTCTTGTTTCGTATCCATCTGAAAGTCCGCTTTAAACAAAGTATCAGCAAAGGCTACCACCGTTTTTCCAGCAATCGAATCTTTTGCACACATGATAGCGTGTGCTGTTCCCAAAGCTTTTTCCTGATAATAAATGATTCCTTTAGCACCTTGCTTTTGGGCAATTTCAATTAAATGCGCCTCTACTTCTTTCCCAAAATCAGATCCAATAACAAAAGCTATTTCATCTACCTTTTCTCCACAAACTTTAGTGATATCTTCTACCAACCTTTGCACGATTGGTTTACCAGCAATTTTTATTAATGGCTTAGGAACTGTAAGGGTATGTGGTCTCATACGCTTACCTTTACCCGCCATTGGAATGATGATCTTCATTTTTTGATTCTAAGTTTATGATTTAACATACATCACACTCTTTACGGCATCAATTACTTTTGACGCATTTGGCAGCGATGCCTCAATTAACGTGGGAGCATATGGTAAAGGAACATCGGCTGTTGTAATGCGTCTGATAGGAGCATCTAAATAATCGAACGCATCTTTTTGGATCCTAAACGCAATTTCACCAGAAATACTTGCTAAAGGCCAAGCTTCTTCAACTATTACCAAACGATTGGTTTTTTTTACTGAATTAATAATTGCTTCATAATCAATCGGGCGAACAGTTCTTAAGTCAACGATTTCAGTACTAATTCCTTCTTTTTCTAGCTCAGTAGCAGCTAATAAGGCTACCTTTATAATTTTACCAAAAGACACAATTGTGACATCGGTCCCAGACCTTTTAATATCTGCAACGCCAATGGGAATAAGATATTCTTCCTCTGGAATTTCGCATTTATCTCCATACATCTGCTCACTTTCCATAAAAATTACGGGATCATTATCTCGAATGGCTGATTTTAAAAGTCCTTTTGCATCATATCCATTTGACGGAACTATTACTTTTAAACCTGGGCAATTAGCAAACCAATTTTCAAAGGCTTGAGAATGCTGAGAACTCAACATACCAGCACTTGCTGTAGGGCCTCTAAAAACAATAGGGCAGTTGTATTGGCCGCCACTCATACTTAAAAATTTGGCCGCAGAATTTATAATTTGATCAATGGCCACCAAAGAAAAATTAAAAGTCATAAATTCAATAATTGGTCGCAAACCATTAACAGCAGCTCCTACGCCGATACCAGCAAAACCAAGTTCAGCAATGGGTGTATCAATCACTCGCTTTGCGCCAAATTCGGCAAGCATGCCTTTACTTACTTTATACGCCCCGTTATATTCGGCAACTTCTTCTCCCATTAAAAAAATTGTCTCATCACGACGCATTTCTTCGTTCATGGCTTCTCTAAGAGCCTCTCTAAATTCAATCGTTTTCATAATCTTTAAACCTTCAAATGTAAAAAAAATAAGGGTAAAAAAAAATATAAATATCTTCGTTTTATTTTTGATATTAAAGTGTTAGGGTAGGATAAGTATTGATAATTTAAAAAAGTAAAAAAAATAGAGTTATAAATCATTCAAGAAGATTGAATGAATTGCAAATTTTACTTTAGCAAAAAATCAAATAGAAACTAATTCAGCACCGAGTAAAACAAAAAAAGGCTTTGATGTTTTATAAGCAACTTTTTGGTAGATAATGAATATCTAATTTTAATAAAATGATTACAGAAAACAATTAATGAAATTTTATTTTGAAAAAAATTAATTGCAAAGAAAAGTTTAGAAAAAAGAAAATACAACCACAATATCTGCAACTGGAGAATATATATAGTGTCAGCAAGAAAACTACTGTTTTTTGAAAAGAGTGATTTATTTTTTGATAAGAATGCGTTGCGAATTGAAATTTCAATGCTGTTTTTTTGGATTTATGAGAAGCATTAAGATTTTTTGCGCTCAACAGCTGGATAT
>JBKDJY010000109.1:0-3196 GCA_046345275.1 Bacteroidota bacterium | reverse complement strand
TACCATTGGACTAAGCGTTAAACTATTTGTAGAACCCGAAACGGTAATAACCGTTGTTGATGGAGTGCTACCATTGGTATTATTTACAACCTGCATGGTATAATTGGGTGCGCCACCTGTAATATCAATACTAACTGTACCTGTCCCACAAGTAGCATTGGTGATGTTTGGGCTAAGCGTTAAACTATTTGTAGAACCCGAAACGGTAATGACTGTAGTGCCAGTACATCCATTGATTGAATTAAGAACCTGCAAGGTGTAATTACCAGGCGCGTTTACCAATAGGGTATTGGTTGTTAAACTTGATGGGCTCCAAGTATAAAAATTTAAGCCACTGGAGGTGGAGGTACCAGTTAGCAGTGCTGTTGGGTTGCTACAACTTAAACTATTACTGATGGTGGCACTAACATCTGTGATGGTGTTTGACAGAACGGTATAAATAGAAAAAGTCTGACACCCGTTTACTGGATTAATTACTGAGACTGTATAACTACCAGCAAGAGTAATGGTTGGGCTAGATGCATTAGATAAACCAGGCCCATTCCAAATAAGAGGACCAGGCCCATTAAAATATGAGCCTGTTTTTATATTTGGAATCAAACAAGTTAAAGCAGGAGGAGCTCCAACATTAGTAATCGTAGCGGCAGTTGTGTTTTGAATAACAGTAATCAAAGTGCTTGCCTTGCAAAAACTACCATCGTTAGCTGTTGCCGTATAAATACCACCCTCAGTAACTGTTGCTGGATTAGTCGCATTGTTCAATGCACCTCCATTCCACTCAATGCTATTTCCTGAACTTATAGCCGTTAAGGTGGCAGTTGTGTTGATGCAGGTTAAGGTTCGATTGGCACTTGCTGTGATGGTAGGAATTAGTGCGCTTTTTAAGACAGCAACTACTGTAGTGCTTTTACAACCATTCACAGGATTTGTGACTGTTAAGGTATGGTTGCCAGATATACTTGTTGATACTGTTCGGCTTGTTACTCCTAATGGACTCCATGAATAAGTTACGCCAGGGGTAATGGATGTGCCTGTTAAAATGGCTGTTGAGCTGGTGCAGGTAATGGAATTACTGACCGTGGCTCCTATGTTTGGCACAATATTGTTTTGGCTTACCGTGATAACAGAACTGCTAGTGCAACCATTAACAGGATCTGTTGCGGTAGCCGTATAGGAATTTGGTGCAAAAATATTGGGAGGAAAAGGGAAGCTGGGATTGAAGGATACAGAAGCTCCTGAGCTAAATCCACTTATTATAATACTGGTATTTATACAAGTTAAGGTAAAACTCGTTCCAAAAGAAAGACTGAAGCTTGGAGGAGCTGGAGCGATGGTGTTTTTGGAAATTGT
Organism: Bacteroidota bacterium; assembly: GCA_046345275.1. Taxonomy (GTDB): domain Bacteria; phylum Bacteroidota; class Bacteroidia; order B-17B0; family Aurantibacillaceae; genus UBA4416. Next base: position 1,846 of record JBKDJY010000109.1, on the reverse strand, counting down.
AACTAGGCTTGAAGAGGAACACCCCGTTAAGGTATTGCTTGCTGTGACTGTATAATTACCAGATGCATTAACAGTGGCTGGATTTACTGCATTTGTTGGTAGCGCCCCACCATTCCAGACAATCGTATTCCCAGCACTTACCGCAGTAAGTGTAGAACTTAAATTGATACAATTGAGATTATTGCTACTGACATTTATTGGTACAGTGGTATTTTGAGTAACTGTTACCAACGAATACGATGTGCAAGTACCAAAAGTAACTCCGACTGTATAATTTCCTGCTTGGTTTATAACAGGTGTTTTGGAATTAACACCGCTCACAATTCCTGGGCCTGACCAGGTATAAGTAGCCAAAGCATTGCTGCTATTAGCAGTAAGGGTGGCGGTATTTGAATTACAAAATAAATTGGCTGTAGGTGTTACCGTCACTGTTTCTGCCCATACACTGGCACTAAAACTGGTACTACAACCATTAGAACTTATAATGGTGTAAACATGGTTACCAACGCTTACGCCTGATATTGTATAAGGAACATTGACAGCAGTTGCAATGGTTGTTGCGCCTTCGGTAATGGTATAATTAGCTGGAGCACTGACGCTATTAATAGTTACTGAACCTGTGGCAGAGGCACAATTGGCTGGTGTGACAGTGGAAGTAACCGTGATGGTATTGGTTGAGCCACCAATGGTAAAACTACCAAAAACGTTGCCATCGCAAGTTGTAACTACAGTGTAATTATAAACACCAGCGCATAGATTTGTAAGACTATTACTAAAAGCCGAAGAATTAAGTGTTTGAGAACCATTACTATAATAATAACTAAAAGGGGGGATTGTACAACTTAAATTTAATGTAACAGCGCCATTGCAATTACAGCCTGTGGAGATAACCGTATTGCTTGTAGCAGAAGGCATAACAGGCAGCCCACATGAACTGATATCTAATTGAGCAATATTAACATCAAAATTACCAGCCCCGGCTGTTTGATAGGCTCCTGCAGTCACTGGCCATTGACTTATAGAAAAACCTGCAATATGACTTTGGCAACCAAATACTGAAATAGATCCTCCAGATCCTATAAAAGTTTCAGTGTGATTTGTACCACCTGACTTACCTAAATAGCCCAAGCAAAAGATGCTTCCAGTGGGAGAAAAAGTGCCCAACCAATTATCTTCAACTCCCTTTCGGGTAGTTTGAAAGGCGCAGGAAGTGACTGGTATATTGGGGCTATAAGAATCTCCTCCAGCCACAATATTATTATTGGCATCGCATGCCAAGCCAGTGCAGTAGTCAACGTCACTTCCTCCCATATAGGTTCCCCATTGACGTACACCAGCGGAGTTAAACTTTACGATGAAGGCATCATTTACACCACCTGCAAAATTAATCGTATTGGTTCGAATTGCAGGTGAGGTTGGTGTATTTGTTTGCCCCCCTATCATCACATAACCCAATTTATCGATACAAATAGCGAAGCTTCGATCGGCATTTCCCGTTCCTCCATAATAAGTTGACCATACTAAAACTCCAGCAGGAGATAATTTGCTTAAAAAAGCATCATCTCCGCCTCCAAAAGTTGTTTGATGAGCTAGAGCGGTAACCGTATAATCAGTTGAATTAGTAAATCCAGTAAAATAAATGTCATTGGTGTTTTTATCTACACACACTCCAGCAGATGTTTCATTACTAGTCCCACCAAAATATGTCCCCCATAAACGCAAGCCATTGTTTTGGAATTTTACGACAAATGCATCATTCAAGGCTGGTAATACTTTAAAAGCTCCTACGGTAGCAATATTTACTAAGTTTGAAGTATTACCATAAGCAATGATGTTATCGAGGGCA
>JBKDJY010000108.1:0-13419 GCA_046345275.1 Bacteroidota bacterium | reverse complement strand
ATAACCATATTGCAATTTGGAAAACTATTTCTAATTGATAAACCCATATTTCTTGCCATATCCATACTTACTTCTTTTACTTGTAAACGCTTTTCTGATTCTATTTTTTCTAATACGGATTGTATCACTTTTGCCTCTGTTCCATTTATAATAGCAACTACACATTTTTTATTTTTTGGCGCATATTAGCCCCATTTTGTATTTGGAAACTTTCAGGATTTTTTAACCCGTCGACTTAAAATTACTGATATTTTTAATTAAATAAGACACCTCAAAAAATGTAAAAACCAAATAGGCGAGCATAAAATGAGATACAAATGCTAACACTTGAGATTTAAAAATCAAAGAATAAACCAATACAACTATCATACAAACCAAAAGCCTAGCCATACTGATGGCTAAAGTTTTAAAAACAAATTCTTTAGATTGCTGATTTCCTGCAATTAACAACTTATTTGTTAAAAAGGTTGTAATCAGAAAAAATAGAGTTGGAATCCAATAATGTTCATTCGTAAAAAAACGGTTTTGCAATGTTGATAAGAAATAAGAAATGATAAGTGTTGTAACACTCAAGATGACAAGACTTAAATCATATTTTTTTATTCCCATTTACTTTGTAGGTTTTATGAGATCTTTTAAAACCACATACAAAGCAAGGGCAATTGACGAAAGACTAAGAATAATTGTGAATATTTTTGTTGTATTATGAAAATAGTTATCAAGCCTATAACCCCCATAACAACCAATACTAATAATCAATGCCATTTGAATACCTAAGCTGCTATACTTTGCATAAGCATTAAGCGGCTTTTGTATTGGGTTCTCTGATTTCATTGATATGATTGACGTTTTTGGCTGATGAATCCATATTACATGTTCCTGTGAACGTCGCATTTGGTTCAATGGATATCTTTGAAGTAATGATATCTCCCATAATGTTCGCACTGGCTTTTAAAGTCAGTAACTCTTTGATGATAATTTTACCCTTAACAAAGCCTGATATATCGGCATTTTGAGAAGTTACATTTCCTTCAATTTTTCCAGTAGGTCCAACAACTAACTTGCCGCTTATATTGATATTTCCATTTAAAATTCCATCAATTCTAACATCGCCATTAGATTTAATTTCACCTACAATGGTAGTTCCGTTTCCGATTAAATTAATTGAAACAGATTCAGTTGGATTGTTTTTGTCCGTTTTTTGAAACATAACTTTTATAATTTGATTTACGAATGTATTAAATTAAGACTAGAAAATCAAACTTACAAAAAAATTAAATAATCCGATGCAGATTACAGTGTTTCGGTGGATTTATGATTAAAGGAAATTTTTCAATTTTTACAGAGCTACTATCCAAACCGAAAGCTTTGGCTTCGCTTAAACTAAAGCGTTTTAAAAAGAAATAGATCCTTAAAACTAGCTTTTCAAAAAAAGGTAATTCATTTTCGTAGGATAAAAATTTCTCAAGAACGACAAATTTAAAATCTCCAATGATGTTATTTCTATTAAGCGATTCGTATCGACTGGTAATATCCACTTCTTTATTTTTAACCAAATCTTCTACTACTTTTCTAAACATTAAATTAATTCTCGGTGCTACTTTAAACCCTAATTTAAAATCAACTCTGATAATATCATCTGTATCAATATGCGTTACTTTATAATCCATCAGGTAAGGTTCATCCACCACATCAACATGCAAAAACCAATAAATATCAGCTTTTTTAGGGCGTTTTTGTAAAATGGAATAAATAATTTTTGATTCAATGGTTAATGGATCATTGGCACTCGTCATGTAAACCAAGTGAGTTGCATATTTTTGAATAGAAGGATCAATACTTAATTCACAAAGCATTTTTCTATATTTCTCTAAAGGAACCAACTCTGTATATCTTCTTCTTATTAATTTTGCGATATACCAACTAGCCATAATTCCTGATAAAAGCAATGCAATTAAAAACGTAATATAGCCTCCTCTAGGAAATTTTTCAAGCAAAGCAACAAGAAAAGAAGATTCAATAATAATATAAATGAAAATGAAAGCATATATGAATATGTGATTATATTTTTTAATGCGCATAAAAAAGGCTAGCAATCTTGATGACATTAGCATCCCTAATATGATGGTTAAACCATAAGCGGCCTCCATGTTTTTCGCTTCTTTAAAAAATAATACTACTGAAACACAACCTATATACAACAACCAATTGATAGAAGGAATATACATTTGCCCCTTAGCATCAGAAGGGTATTTAATACCTACTTTCGGCCAAAAATTTAAACGCATGGCTTCATTAATTAAAGTGAAAGATCCGCTTATTAAAGCCTGAGAAGCTACTACGGTTGCAACGGTTGCTATACCAATACCTAAGGGCAAAAACCATTCAGGCATAATGGCATAAAAGGGATTTTTACCATCTAAGGTTTTACCATCCATTGAAATTAACCAAGCCGTTTGCCCCATATAATTCAAAACCAACATCGTTTTTACAAAAATCCATGAAATACGAATGTTGTCTCTACCACAATGCCCCATATCTGAATAAAGAGCTTCAGCCCCTGTTGTGCAAAGAAAGACAGATCCTAAAAGCCAAAATGCTCCTGGATAATTTATAAGCAAATCAATCCCATAATAAGGATTTAAAGCCTTTAGTACCGTAAAATTATGACTTATCCCTGCAATTCCAAGAACTCCAAGCATGACGAACCAAGTTAACATCACTGGCCCAAAAAATTTTCCAATAAATTTTGTTCCAAATTGTTGAATCAGAAATAAAAATGTAATAATGGCGATGATGATTGGTATAGTTGGTATATCTGCAAAACGTGGAATTAATCTGAGTCCTTCAACAGCAGACGAGACAGAAATAGGTGGCGTTATTATTCCTTCTCCTAAAATACAACATCCTCCAATAATAGCAGGAAACACCAACCATTTTACTTTTGCTTTTTTTACCAACGTATAAAGAGAAAAAATACCACCTTCCCCCTTATTGTCGGCTCTTAAAGTGTAAACAACATATTTAATGGTCGTTTGTAAGGTGATGGTCCAAAATACCAAAGACATTGCTCCAATCACTACAGCGGCATCAATTGTTTTAGTGCCAATAATGGCACTCATCACGTATAATGGAGAGGTGCCAATGTCGCCATAAATAATTCCAAGGGTAACGAGTAAACTGGCCGCTGATATTTTATTAACATGGCTATGAGAAGGAGCGCTCATTAAGTCGAATTTTTGTTTAGGGCAGCAAAATTACAATTATTATAAATGCTGAAGGTTTTTTTTGTTAACTATTTTTATAAAATAAAATTGTCGATCTATTGCTAAATCCATCTTTTTCTTTAACAGTTTAAGAACGCTTTTATCGTTTATTTTCTTTACTTTTAGCTATTATTATTTTTTTATAAATGAGTGCCCTATTTTTTTTAATTCATGTTTAATAAATCACATTTAAACAAACATAAAATAATCATAGCGGCAGTTTAACGAATATGCGCTTTCTAAAATTTATAGTAGTATGTGTTGTTACGCTTAGTTTTAAATCTTATGCAACACACAACCGTGCAGGTGAAATTACTTACAAATGGCTGTTTGGGTATACCTACCAAATAAAGATTACAACGTATACAAACATTGGAAGTAACGGTTTAGCAGACAGGTGCGAAGATACTTTAAATTTTGGAGATGGTTCAAAAGCAGTTGTTTTGAGAAGCAATGGCGGCTCATCTCTATGCTCTGGTGGAGCCAAGGATGGTATTCCTTTAAGTCCACTCATCAAATTGAATGAATATGTTACCACCCATACCTATCCTGGTCCAGGTAATTATAAACTATCAATGGAAGACCCAAATAGAAACGCTGGCGTAATCAATCTCCCTAACTCAGTAAATCAAGTTTTTTACATTGAATCTTATTTGGTTATTTCAACTTTTTTAGGTCAAAACAATTCGCCAGTGCTTTCTTTTCCGCCGATTGATAAAGGTTGTGTAGGTCGTTGTTTTTATCATAACCCTGCCGCCTCAGATATTGATGGAGATAGTTTATCTTTTGAATTAACAAATTGTAGGGGCTCAGATGGTGTGCCAATTGTTGGCTACGCATTTCCTGCAGCAGGAAGCGGAGGAACTTATAATATTGATGCCGTAACAGGGACATTAACCTGGTGCGTGCCTCAATTACAAGGTGAATACAACTTGGCTTTAATCATAAAAGAGTGGCGAAAAACCTTTGACGGAGATAGGGTTTTAGTAGGCTATGTTTTGCGAGATCTACAAGTTGATGTTGAAACGTGTAACAATAATAACCCAAGCATTCAACCCATCACTGATACTTGCGTTTTGGCGGGTAGTTTAATTAATCGAATTATTCGAGCAACGGATTCTGATCTAAACCTTCTCACATTAAGTGCAAACGGGGGTCCTTTTTTGTCAAATCCCCCTATCGCTACTTTTGCGTCATCAACGGGGGTTAGCCCTGTTAGTGGTATATTCAGTTGGTCTACGGTATGCAGCCACATACGCAAAGCACCCTATCCAGTCGTAATTAAAGTTGCTGATAGCGATCCTCGCATAAACTTAGTTGATTTTAAAACCTTTAATATAACCGTGGTGGCCCCACCGCCAATCAATTTAGAAGGGAAGCCCATCGGAAGTAATATGAATTTAAAATGGCAAAAACCAACTTGTCAGCAAAAAACTGGAAATAAAATAGAAAAATATTGTGTTTATAGAAAGGTTGATTGCACTCCATGGAATCACTCAACTTGCGAAACAGGTGTGCCCGCCTACACCGGGTTTGAATTAATAGGCTGCACCGCAAGCATCAATGACACTACTTTCCTAGACACGAACAATGGCAACGGATTAACGCAAGGGACTAATTATAGTTATTTGGTCATAGCTGTTTTCACAGATGGTGCAGAAAGTTATGCCTCTAATCAAATATGCGTTCAACTTAAAAGAGATGTGCCCGTGTTAATTAATGTTGATGTAAAATCAACCTCAACAACAACAGGTTCTATTTTTGTACGTTGGATAAAACCATTATTAAATCCAACTACAGCCTTAGACACCATTGCCTTACCTGGTCCCTATGAAATGAGATTATTGTACTATATTGGATTTTCAGCAAACACCTATACAACCATTTATTCTGTTACAAAACCTTATTTTGCTGGAATAAATCAATTAGCAGATACCACATTTACACATTTAAATATAAACACCAACGATTTTCCCTTTACGTATAAAATAGATTTCTATGCAAATGGTATTTTTGTTGGTTCTACTCAAAAGGCTTCCTCAGTATTTTTAACGTCAATACCAAATGATAATCAATTGCAATTATCTTGGACTCAAAAGGTGCCATGGACGAATTATAAATACCGTATTTGGAGAAAACTTCCTTCGTCTTCAGTTTTTGTTTTACGAGATAGTACAAATGCCCTTAGCTATACGGATATAAATTTAGTAAATAGGGCCACTTATTGTTATAAGATTGAGGCCATTGGGCAATACTCAGATCCAGGAATTTATAAACCATTGATAAATTTTTCTCAAGAAATTTGCGATAAACCCATTGATAAAACACCGCCTTGTGCACCAATATTGGAAACGGTTTCTGATTGTAAAATTCCAACCTTATCTTTAAAATGGAATAATCCAAATCTTACTTGCGCAGATGATGTGGTTAAGTACAATCTTTATGAGGCAGTAACTGATGAGTCTGAACTGATCTTAAAAGATTCCATAACAATTTCTACTAATACAATATTTGCATTTGATAATTTAACTTCTTTAGCAGGCTGCTATGCTGTTTCAGCCGTTGACTCATTTGGCAATGAAAGTTTGCAAATTAAAAAAATATGTTTAGATAATTGTCCAGAATATGAATTACCAAATGTGATCACGATCAATGATGACGGCGTGAATGATTTTTTTAAACCAATAAAAAATAAATTTGTAAAAGATATTGATCTTAAAATTTACGACCGTTGGGGATCATTGGTATTTGAAACGACAGACCCTAAAATTTTATGGAACGGAATTATTAAACAGTCAAAACAATTGTGTTCAGAAGGAACCTATTTTTATGTTTGTCAAGTAAATGAAATAAGATTATCAGGTATTAAACCACGATACTTAAAAGGCTTTTTACAAGTTTTTACCAAATAAGTTTTTAGTGCAAAAAAAATCTGCTCTCATATTTTCAATTTTTGTAGGTTATATTATTCTTCAATTTTTATGGTGGGAAGTTTTGTTGGTTAAACAATCAAATGAAATCATAGAGGGAAAGCAAAATTTAGCGTCTTTGTCCAGCGCCAATTACAATCAAATTCTAAAAAATATTTCTGACTTAGAATCAAAAAAAATTCACCGCGTTTATATGATTGTTGGAGAAGGCACTGTGTTTTTGCTTATTCTATTATTCGGCATGATTAAAGTAAGAAGTTCAATAAAAAAAGAAATCGAAGTAAATGAGCAACAAAAAAATTTTATCTTAAGCGTTTCTCATGAACTCAAAACACCACTTGCGGCAACAAAACTTCAAATTCAAACGCTTTTAAAACATCAACTAGAAAGAGACAAACAAGTGGTTCTTTTGAACAATGCTTTAGAAGAAACAGATCGTTTAAATAAATTAGTTGAAAATGTGCTCATAGCAAATCAACTAACAAATCATTACAATGCCATTTATAAAGTAGATTTTAATTTTACTGAATTAATTTACCAAACCATCAATCGCTATTTTCCTGATCTTTTGGATAAGCAGTCTATCATTTTAAATATTAAAGAAAACATTTATTTAAATGCTGATAAAGATTTGATTCAATCTGTAATCATCAACTTGATAGATAATGCTGTTAAGTATTCTTTTAACGACGTATTGATTACTTTAAATTTAAAACATGAAAATAACTTCTTAGTTTTAGAAATAAAAGACTGTGGGATTGGCGTTTTAGAAAAAGAACGAAAAAAAATTTTTAATAATTTTTATAGAATTGGAAGCGAAGAAAATCGTAAAACAAAAGGCACTGGCATTGGCCTATTCTTAGTCAAAAGCATTTGTGACCTTCACCATGCATCAATCGAAACATTACCAAACATTCCAAAAGGAAGCATTTTTAAAATCAAATTTCAAACATGAAGCTAACAGGTTTTTTGAGGTTTATGATCCTTCTAACATTAATGTCCTGCCATTCCTCAGAAAAGAATCATGATGCAATTATTTCTAAAAAAATAGATCTTACTTATGCCAAACGCTTTAAAATTAAAACCAATAAAGACTATACAACCATTGAATTACTTGGCAATAAAAACAATACTGAAGTAACCGCTACTTTTATTTTATATAAAAATATAAAACCAACCCACTTACAGGATGTTTACTACATAAAAATTCCTGTAAAAAAAATAGCTTGTTTGAGTTCCATTTATGCCGCCATGCTCATTAAATTAAACGCTCAATCACATATTGCTGCCATTGATAATGTCGATTATTATACCAATCAATATATTATAAATGCCGTCGATAATCATACCATTATTGAATTATCAAGAGAAATAAATATCAACGTTGAGAAAACCTTGGTTTTAAATCCTGATTTACTCATCGCTTTTGGTATGGGAAATCCAGCAAATGACATCGATAAAAAATTACAGCAAACTGGAATTCCAATCGCCATTAGCTTAGATCATTTAGAGGAAACACCATTGGCCAGAGCTGAATGGATAAAATTTTTTGGCTATTTTTTAGATAAAGAAAAAATTGCAGATTCATTGTTTTCGGGAACAGAAAAAAAATACAACAACTTAAAATTACTCACAAAAAACTTAAAAAATAAAAGAAGTGTTTTAACTGAAATAAAATATGGAGATGCTTGGTACATTCCTTCTGGGAAAAGCTACATGGCAAATTTATTAAAAGATGCTGGAGCCGTTTATTTATTAGGGAATCCAAACGAGACAGGAAGTACACCGCAAACTTTTGAATACGTTTATAATGCAGCTAAAAATTGTGATGTTTGGCTAAATTTATACAACTTAAATTTTAAAAAAGAATTACTCAGTTATGATAACAGATATGGGCTGTTTAATGCTTATAAAAAAAATGAATTGTATAACAATAATAAAAATCAAAACTCTAAAGGATACAGCGATTATTGGGAAACTGGGATTGTAAATCCAGATGAGGTTTTAGCAGATATGATTTATATTTTATACCCACAACTATTACAAAAGCATCAATTAAAATATTATAAAAAATTAGAATAAATGCTTTCATGAAAAAATCAACATTCATTTCATATTCTATTTTGCTTCTTATAACAGTGTTCTTATTCGTTGTTTTTGATTTATTTGTTGGTAGCGTTAATTTATTTTCACTAGATAGCGATAGTGAATTATTTAAAACCATTTTATATTCTATTCGCTTACCTAAAGCACTTACTTGTGTATTATCAGGTTCGGCATTAGCCTTGTGTGGTTTACTGATGCAAAGCTTATTTCGAAATCCCTTAGCAGGGCCTTATGTGCTTGGTGTTAGCAGCGGCTCAAGTTTATTCGTTGCAATTGCAACAATGGTTTTATCATCAATTAATGTTTCGGGGTTATACTTTTTTGGAAAGAGCTTAATTACATTGTTTTCGATGGCAGGGGCTTTTCTAGTAACGATTATTATTTTACTGATTTCAAAAAAGAATAAAAGTAATATTACCATTTTATTGTTAGGCATGATGCTGTCTCAAATATTTGGGGCATTGCAAGGTGTTATTGAATTTATGAGTAGCAGCAATAGTTTGAAAACTTTTGTGATGTGGGGAATGGGAAGCGTCAGCACAACCACTTTAAGCGATTTGAGTTTTGTGTTTCCCATTTATTTAATAGGCATCTTCAGTAGTTTTTTGATTGTAAAACCATTAAATGCCATTTTATTAAATGATTATTACGCAAGTAATTTGGGAATTAATGTTTCTACTTTAAGGCTAAAAGTTATTATCATCACGGCGCTTCTAGTTGGTTTGATTACTGCATTTTGTGGGCCAATAGCGTTTGTTGGAATTTCAGTTCCCATAGCTTCAAGATTAATATTTAAAACCTCACACCATTTACATCAAATTGTATTTTGTCTTTTGTTAGGAGCTTGTGTCGTTGTTTTTGCAGATTTAATTTGTCAACTATTAAGTTCTCAATTTATCTTACCAATTAATACCATTACAACTTTGATAGGTTCTCCAGTGGTGATTTATTTATTATTCAAATCAAAGCTTCATATCGTATGATTGACTTACAGCATTTAGACATTGGATATAAAACAAAACGAAACAATCAGATTGTTTTTAAAAACCTGCATGCAAAATTTGAACTTGGCTCATTAATTGGTTTAATGGGTGATAATGGCATAGGGAAATCTACTTTACTCAAAACATTAACAGGATATTTAGAGCCTTTAAATGGAAATATATTCATTCAAAATAAAAACATTACCACATTTTTTTATCAAGAATTAGCAACGTTGATTTCGATTGTAACTACAGAAAAAATTGGAGGATTTAATTTAACCGCTTATGATGTGGTGTCATTGGGAAGAACCCCTTACCTTTCACTTTTTGGAAAACTAACACCTCGTGACGAAGCCATTATCGAAAGTAGTTTAACTACTTTATCTATCTTTCATTTAAAAAATAAATTAATGGAAGAGTTAAGTGATGGGCAAAGGCAAAAAGTGATGATTGCAAAATCTTTAACACAGGAAACACCCATCATTATTTTAGACGAACCCACTGCCTTTTTAGATTACACTTCAAAGCATCAACTATTTCAAGATTTAAAAAGATTATGCTCAGAAAAAAACAAATTAATTATTGTTTCTTCTCATGATATTGACTTAATGCAAAAATATATTACCCACTCATTATATTTAAAAGAAAATCATCATTTTGAATTTCACTAATCAATTATGTTTTTTGCTTTTTCTTTTTAGCTGCTGGAAATAAAATGTTATTTAAAATTAAGCGGTATCCAGGAGAATTAGGATGTAAGCTCAAATCAGTTGGAGGATCTTCAACTCGGTGTTCATAATCTTCTGGATCGTGTCCGCCATAAAAGGTCCAAGTTCCTTTGCCATGATTTCCATGTATATAGCGGGCTTCATTAAATGCTTTTGCTTCACCTAATATCAATACGTTTTTTTTAATAGTTGATTTTGTATAGGCCGTCGTTTGCCCATAAAAGCCTTTAATTGTTTGTTCGTGGTTCTGACACAACATGCTTGGCACGGGATCCCATTTTGCAGAAAATTCAAATAATGTAAACACATCATTCGCTCTATTTACTCCATACTGCCTTCTTGGCCCTGTGGCATCGATGGTTGAAAATTCATATTCATAAGGGTTTGTACTTAGCTGATAATTTTCAAAAGCATAGCCTTTAGAAAAATCAATTTTTTTATTCATCGCTTGGTCGGCAGGATCGTGATCAAACATTGTTTCGCAAATGTCAATTCCTTCTGCGGCTAAAGCAATATCATAGCTATCTGTAGCGCTGCACATGGCAAACATAAATCCACCAACAAACACAAAGTCATTTATTTTTTTGGCTACTGCTAGTTTTAATTGAGAAACTTTTTTAAATCCTAATTTCTGCGCCATCGCTTCATCATCTTTCACTTGCAATTGATACCAAGCTGCTTGATGGAAAGATCCGTAAAATCTTCCGTACTGTCCAGTAAAATCTTCATGATGCAAATGCAGCCAATCATAATCAATTAATTTATCAGATATAATTTCTTCATCATAAACTACTTCATAAGGAATTTCGGCATACTTTAAAACCAATGTTACAGCATCATCCCAGGGTTGTTTGGTTTTTGGCGAATAAACCGCAACCCTTGGGGCTTTTTCTAATTTAACAACATCTTGATTTACTTCTGGATTTGCAATTTCTTCTAAAATAGAATTCCCTTGAGCATCGGAAATAATTTCAAAACTTACCCCTCTAATATTACACTCCGTTGAAACTGCTTTTGAATTTGGAATCAAAAAACTGCCGCCTCTAAAATTTATCAACCATTGTATTTGAAGTTCTCCTTTAATCGACCAATAGGCAATTCCATAAGCTTTTAAATGATTTTTTTGAGTCTCATCCATTGGAATTAAAATGTAACTGCTAAAGCAAAAAAAAGTTTGCAAAACAAATAACCCTATAATTATGTTTTTTTTCATTTGAAATACTAAGGTAAGATTTTCTTTTTGATGTGAAGGTTAATTGCTGTTAAAATTATAATTTTGAAATGTTTATTTACTCCATTTCATTGCCACATATTCCTCTTCAACAACTAAAGAATTGGTGCAATAATTTAATTTCTCTAAAATATCTTTTGGATATTGATTGGTTACTTTGAAATTTAGCCCCTCAAAATATTGGGGAATAATGCAAACTAAAAATAAATTTGAAGTTGCTTTTTGAATTAAGGCTTTTACCAATTGCTTCCCAATTCCCTTATTTCTTTCGGCCTCTATTACTCCCAACGAACATAATTCGTCGCAATTACTGTAATTTCTAATCCTTCCAAAACCTAATAGATTGTTTCCCTTTTTATATACTAAAAATTGACGGTAATCTAAATCCCTATTGTCTAATTCAAAAAGAGAAATGTAGGCTTTAATCTTTTCAAAATCCTGAACTGATGCTTCCTGAATACGCATTGAGCTTTGCAAGTTATTTAATTTTAAAGTTGAGGAAGGTATAAATTTTTAATTACTTTTGTTTTATGTTTACAGGGATTATTGAAACGACAGCAAAGGTGGAGGCCATTGAAAAAGAACAATCAAATGTGCATTTTACCTTCAGCTCCTTAATTACCAATGAATTAAAAATTGATCAAAGCCTTGCTCATAATGGCGTTTGTTTAACAGTGATTAAAATTAATGGTTCAAACTATACGGTAACGGCCATTGAAGAAACTTTACAAAAAACAAATTTAGGAAATTTAAGTGTTGGTGATTTTGTCAACATCGAACGTTGTATGCCTGCAAATGGCAGATTTGACGGACATTTTGTGCAAGGCCATGTTGACGAAATTGGGACTATAACAAATATTACAGATCATAAAGGTAGCTGGACTTATACCATTAATTACCAAAATAAATCAAATAACATAACCGTTGAAAAAGGCTCTATTACAATAAATGGAACCAGCTTAACAGTTGTAAATGCTAAGGAGAATTTCTTTTCTGTTTCTATTATTCCTTACACATTCGAAAACACCGTTTTCAAAACACTAAAAGTTGGCGATCATGTAAATTTAGAATTTGATATTATAGGAAAGTATCTTGCTAAAATGGTGACAAGGTGAAATTAAATGTTGTTGATAATAATACCAACAATACCAAAAATTATTTATTACTTAAGTTTCTTAAATTTAAAACTTCCTCTTGATAGATTAGAGCGAAGTGCAGAAATAAAACCCACTTCAAATAATGAAGCAGGTTTAATAAAAAATATCTCTTATTATTGCACAATCATTTTGTTGGTGGTAATACTTCCATCAACATTTAATGAGTAATAATAAATGCCTGGAGCATAAGATGGAATGTCAATTTCATGCTTCCCATTGTTTGAATCAACGTTTTTTGATAAAACTATTCTTCCTGTAACATCCGTTATTTTAAAAATTGCTGATTTTGAATCTTTTGATATTTTATATCTCACCTTTGATTCACTTTGGTAGGGGTTTGGAATATTTTGCTCTAAAATAAAATCTTTGTTATCTAATTCTAATTCATTAAGCCCAACTGCAGAATTGTAGCCTTTTATGCTAAACCACATTATAGGAGCTACCGTAAAGCTTGCAGAAAATGCCATTGAATTAAAAGATGGGTCGGGATAATTATTATACCTTGTAGTACGATTACATACAATCCCTGCATTCCAAGAATCTTTATCAACTTGATGATCTTTATAACTAGCCATTGAAACAAGGGTAGAGTTATTTTGCATAAAACCAGTTCCACAGAAGCCATTTACCGTTGGGATAATGGCAGGATCAAAAGAGTAAAATGGAATGCCTAATGTATAAGTAGTTCCACCTGGAACAAAAGTGTAAAAACAAGAAACAATATTACCCGCAGGAATGTTAATACCACTTGGATTCAACGAAGTGGTAATAGGTATAGTAATAAATTTTGCAAAACCATAGGAGCCAATCGGATAGGTTGGACTAACAGGTATGCCAACAGCATCAATTGGTTTTAGCACATATTTTATTACTTGGCTATCCGCAATAATCTTATAAAAGTCCTTTGATTTTATTGACTTTCAAACATATTTTTTTTAGATAGTGGTTGGTGGCTCATTGCTTGTTTTAATAATGTGTAAAATAATAAACCTCTACTTTTAGAGTTTCGTCTATTGTA
>JBKDJY010000107.1:0-8311 GCA_046345275.1 Bacteroidota bacterium | reverse complement strand
ATTACTCCCCAGAAAATTAACCTGACCCAAACAAACGCACTCTTTTTAAACTATTTTATTGAGATTATATCATTTTATACTTGCAGATAAAATGTGAAAAATGTCTCAAAAGTGTTGATTTTACATGCATTTTTAGTTTTTGAGCAGACTCTAGTTAAGTACCATACGGATCGGATTTATCGAACTTTATTGATGATTTACAGGCGATTAGAATTCTAATAAATAGTTTTCTTAGTATAGAATGTAGAATATTTTAGATTTTAGTTATTTTCATCTAATGCTTTTTTGCTTGACGTGAGGAAGTAAGTTTGCATTATATTGTACCATTGTGCTTATTTAATATTTTGGATGGCAATACACCAAATTTTTTCTCAAAGGCTACAGTAAATTTTCCAATGTTTTTATAACCTAAAATATCTGCTGTTTCGCCTACGCTTTTGTGATGTATAGCAAGTAAATCGTTAGCAAATAAAAGTTGTTTACCTAAGTAGTACTGATAAATAGAATCACCAAAGTAATTTTTAAAATCAGTTTTAAGTTTGGCAGGTGATATATTTATTTCAGCGGCCAACGTTTCTATCCCAGGAAACTCGGTTATCAAACAATCTTTTAGTCGTTTCTCTACCTTATTTAGTTTTATTAGTAAATCAGGGTCAACATTAATGAGATTGCTTTTGTTATTGTGTTGTACGTCATAATTATGTAATAGGTAATCAAGCGTATTGTTTACAAAATTGTTTAACTCAAGTTTCCTTTTTTTTACATCACTTAATTTAGCAATCTCTAAAGCATTTTCAATAAAATTTGAATTAATATTTACATCGGGCCATATACTATAAGTTGAACTTGAGTTCATAAACAAATTTAAATTACTCTTTAAATATTTATGGTTTGTAGCAACATTTTCATTTATCCATTTTTTAGACATATACAGGCCTGCAAACTCTATATTAGTATTTTTGAAAATGATATGGTGAAGTTTATGATTTGGCTTAAAAAAATTCCACGCCCCACCCGAGTAACTTAAACTGCTTTGCAGTGCAATTTTTTTTTCGCTGTTATGTTTAATTAAATTATAAC
Source organism: Bacteroidota bacterium (assembly GCA_046345275.1). GTDB lineage: Bacteria > Bacteroidota > Bacteroidia > B-17B0 > Aurantibacillaceae > UBA4416. The sequence continues at coordinate 7,231 of JBKDJY010000107.1, read as the reverse complement.
CAAAACAATAATACTCATTCGGTTCGTTTTCATTTAAATATCCTACAAACTCCAAGTTGGCTTTGCTATTTAAAAAACTTGCATAAAACCACAAGCCCTCACTTATTTCAATATAATAGGCATCGCATTCTACAAAGGGATTATTAGTACTTAACTTACATTTTTTCGGATCCCATTTTACAAAGGGAGTGTGTTTAAAACTTTGCACCATTGTGTTGGGTGAGTTGATCAAAACTGGTAGTACATAAAACCCTTTGCGGTACTTAAACATGTATTTTTTATAGTCCGTCAAAAACTGTTTGATGATTTTAAGCATAGTTGTAAAAGTAAATAATAAAATCCATTTTTAGCTTTTAGGGCAGATTTTGTTATTATCATTAACTTATTTTAACAGTGTTAAATGTGAAAAAAATTTAAGTAATAATGCCAACGGTGCTTACTTTGTAAAAATTAATAACACCCACACACATAAATTAGTAAAACAAAATTAACAAAAATAAAACCCTTGCTGTAAGCCAATTACAGCAGGGGTTTTAAAAAATACAAACCAATAAAACAAAAACAATATGCTAAAAAAATTATTACTTTTTACAACTATAGCGGCAAGTAGTTTAGGCCATGCACAAAAGATTTCAAATGGCAACTTGGGTTCGTTTTATATTTGCCCCAACGGCTCAGCACAAACATGGGGAAAAAATACTTTAGGGTTAGGTAATGGTACTAACACAAATAATGTCTTACCTAAAACCATTACGGCACTTAGCGGTACGGTAATCTCTGTAGTAGTGGGTTTTGGCCATTCTCTATTTTTAAAAAGCGATGGAACGGTGTGGGCATATGGAAATAATGAATTCGGGCAATTAGGAGTTGGAGACACTATAAACAGACTAACACCTGTGCAAGTAGCTATAACAGGTTCGGTTATTGCTATTGCTGGAAAAGGACTGCATTCTTTGTTTTTAAAAAGCGATAGTACCGTGTGGGCATGTGGGGAAAATACTGATGGCCAATTAGGCTTAGGTGACTACATAAATAGGCGAATCCCTCAGCAGGTTCCTATTACAGGTTCTATTTCGGCCATAGATGCTGGTTATCGCCATAGTCTATTTTTAAAAAGCAATGGGTATGCTTGGTCCTGTGGATACAATGCAAGAGGAGAACTAGGCTCTATCCTTGTACCTGTTACTACTAACGCTAAATCAAATACACCAGTACAGGTCTTTTCTTTCCCAAAAATTATAGCCATTTCAGCGGGCAATGGTCATTCTTTGTTTTTAAAAGATGATGGTACTGTGTGGGCTTGTGGATATAATCATTTTGGGCAATTGGGAAGAGGTAATAACGCCGATCTATATGTTCCTTTTAGAATAGAATCCCTTACAGGTGTAGTTACAAAAATAGATGCAGGGAATTCATCCAGCGGCTTTATAAAAAGTGATGGTACAGTGTGGGTTTGTGGATATAATTGTTATGGACAATTAGGAACTTTAAATAATGAAAATTACAATGTTCCTGTAAAAGCTGCGATTACAGGTTCTGTTACTGAGCTGAGTATAGCGCACGATTTGTTTAATCCTCATTCCCTTTTTCTAAAAAGTGATGGTACTTTGTTGGCTTGTGGTAGTAACTTAAGAGGTCAACTGGGTAATGGTAGTTCGGGGCAGTACGTTAACTCAACGCCTACTCAAGTCCAATCACTCTGTCAGCCAACACCAACAGTAGCGCCAACCGTTGTTCCTCCACAAATTCCAAACAATTCAATTTGTAAAGGAAGCCCCGTTAATGCAAGTGCCGTTACTATTGGCTCAAACCCAGATAGACAAGTAATTGTTGATAACAGCATTAACCTTAACAACCCTATTGCCATTGATAAAAACAGCACTGGTGTGTTTGTGCTAAACAACAATAATAGCATTATCAAATATAATTTTAATGGCACTGTAGCCCTTACTTATCCAAACTTAAGCCTTACCAATATTTGGGCTTTTACAGTTGATGAAAGTGATAATATATACATTAATAATGGTTCAACTGATGGTAGTGGCTACCCAGTATTTATTAAGTGCGATAACACAGGGGCAACCATTGCCTCTATACCAAACGGCTTTATGGGAGTACCAAATTATGTTACCGATATGGTGTATTGCGATAACGCACCATTCCTCGAAAATTTATTTGTAGCCGATACAGCTAATGGCAACGCTGCTATTAATGCAACCAATATGAACGATAATAATGGATTAACAAATAGCATTTCGTTTAATTTACATAACAACCGCTACACATCTTTGAGTTATGATAATTTTTATCCCGAAAAACGTTTATTAATGGCCGACCCAATAAACCATGTGTTAGAGGCACAACCTATGTTTAACTATACAGCTACGCCAACACCATTATTAGATTCGGCTTCAACAGCAGGCATGGCTCTTGATTTTATTAGCGCAGATACTACTTTTAAAATGATTGCTGTTAGTTCACGTATTACTGGTATATTGGGTATTGCTACTTCCATTCGTAATCCAGATGGTTCAGTTTATAGTTATCTAGATACCACTATAACATCTGCTGTAAATGCTACAGCACCAGTAGGCATGGTGTTAGTAAAAAATGGTAATAACCTACAGTATTGGGTGGCAGATAACGGGCAAAATAAATTATTACGCATAAGTCTTTTTAGCTATCAAATTACACCTACATTACCCGCTGGCTTAATATTTAATAGCATTAGTGGTGTTATTGAAGGTACGCCAACAACAGTTACACCAGCCCAAACGTATACTTTAAGTATTTATAGTTTATTAGGGAGTACAAGTACAACCTTTACCTTGGGAGTAACGCCTTCAAATGGTTTATCTAATGCCGTTGGAACTTCAACATCCGCTGCAAATCAAGCTGATGGAAAAAGCGTGACGCATACCGACCCAACCAATTGTACTCAACTAGCTGTATTAACGGATTTTGTTGGTGGGTCATCTCCTGGCTATACACAAGTAAAACAAACTGTAAGTACCGCAAGTACAGTGGCGGTAGGTAACAAAAACTTCATACGTCGTGTAACATCTGTTAGTGCGCAACAAACCGAAAGCTTAGTTGCAGCGTTAACGCTTTGGTTTACCTATCAAGATGTACAAGCGTTTAATGCAGCAAATCCAACTAATCCAATTAATAATGATACAACATTAGCAAATGGATATAAGACACAAATAGCCACATTGCACATGCACGACACCATTAATGCCGCGGCACAACAATGGGGTAAACAGGCTATTTTTAATACGGCATTAGCCTCGTGGTTACCAAAACGTCAGCTATGGGAGGTTGTTATTCCAATTTCAAAATTAAGTGATTTTTACGTTGGCCCTCCATCTGCAGCTACAGGCTTTTCTTGCAGCACAACAGGGTCAAATACAATAACAGCAAACGATTATTATGTTTGGAATTATGATACGCTATTTACTTCAGGCAGTTATGTTGACACTTTAATAAACCACACAGGTTGCGATAGTATTGCTCGACTAAAATTAACCATTAACATTACCACAGGTGTAAGCGAAATGGCTAAAGGTTCGGGAATTAACGTTTATCCTAACCCTAACAATGGATTGTTTAACATACACTTTAGCTCAAATGCTGTTGAGCCAAGCCGTGTAAGGGTAATAAATGTATTAGGAACTGAAGTGTATAATAAAACACACACGTCGAGTACTTCTATTGATTTAAAAGGAGTTGATAATGGAGTTTACTTTGTAATAATTGAACATAAAGATAAACCTATCGTTTGGAGAATTATTAAACAAGATTAAAAAGTAAAAGCCCTGCAATTAACAAAAAATTGCAGGGCTTTTTTTCAAACCCATTCAAGCAGGCTTGATGGCTTTTTCAAAACAAAAAAGGCCAATGAGTTGCATTGGCCTTTTGTACTTATTCGTACCCCACGGGTTGGATTTATCGAACTTTATAGATGACTTTCAGGCAATTAGAATCCTAATGAGCAATTCCCAATTTCTTACAATTTTTAAAAAGTAATTTATTATTTACAATGGAAGTAGGATTTTAGTTTGTTCAGGTTTAACTACAAAAAAACCGCAACCAATCAATAAAATAATATAAAAAACATATAGTAATTAGTGTTTTACGAACATACCTCCGCCAAAACTTAGTGGTATGTATTTCAACTATTCTCATTTATTAATCCTTCTAACTTTTGCTTATATGTAGCTGAAACTGGAATTGACTTATCTTGAATTTTAAGCATGTTGCCCTCAATTTTTTGAATATGTGAAACGTTTACAATAAAAGATTTATGTATCCTTATAAAATTTTTTTGAGGTAGCTTATCATACAGTTCAATAAGTTTATCAAGAACCATCAGAGGTTTGTCATTCTTAGTGTGGATTTTAACATAATTTCCACTTCCTTCAATAAAAAGGATTTCTGAGAAATAGTATTTATGTATTTTTTTATCAGCTTTAAAGAAAATAAAAGTTGGATCTGAACTTAGTTTTTCTTCATTCTCTTCTTTTTCTAGGTTGGCGCTTTTAGGCATCACAATTTTATTGACTGACTTTAAAAACCGTTCAAAAGAAATGGGTTTGAGTAAATAATCTACAATACCATATTCGTAACTTTCTACACCAAATTCTGAAAAAGCAGTTGTTAGAATTACTTTGGGCGGATTTTGCAAGGTTTTGAGCATCTCTAATCCTGAAAGCGAAGGCATTTTAATGTCTAAGAATAAAATATCAATATGTTCTTGGTGCAAAACATTCAGCGCTTCAAATGCATTGCTGCATTTGCCGGCGATATGTAATGAATCAATTTGAGAGATGTAACTCTCTAGTATTTGTTGAGCAATGGGCTCGTCATCTACTATTAAGCATTTATACTTCATAATTCGAGGTGTAAAGTAACTTTGTAAAAGTTAGCTGTATTTTCTATATCAAGTTGGTGTTTTTCAGGGTAAATGAGTTGCAGTCGTTTTTTTAAATTTGTAATACCTATTCCGCTTTGAGGTTGTTTATCCAGATTGTTGCCCAACGAATTTTTAGCTTCAAAAAAGAGTTCATTGCTTTGTACGGATAATGCAAAGTGAGCATAATTTTCTTCCGAAAGAGTGTTTAGTCCATGTTTGAATGCATTTTCCACAAATGGAATAAATAGTAACGGAGGAATGAAAACATCTTCATCAATTCCTGAAACTTCAAATTGGATATCTGCATTTTTGCTTAAACGGATTTTTTCCAGGCTCACATAGTCTTCTAGGAATCGAATTTCCGCTCTCAGACTTACCGTTTCGGCTTTGCTGCTATCCAACAGATACCGCATCAAATCAGAAAGTTTTAACGTTACTTCTGACGCTTTTTGATTTTGATTTTGAGTTATTAGACCATACAGATTATTTAGTGTATTGAACAAAAAATGAGGATGCACTTGTGCTTTGAGAATGGAAAGTCCTGTTTTTAGCTGTTCGTTTTCGGCTTTTATCAAGGCTTTTTGTTTTCGAGAGTATTCTCTGAAAAATTTGAAGGAGCTTGTTAATACAACAAAGAATATAAGGTTCATAAAATGCTGAAAGAATGACGCACCGATTGAACCTGTACTTTCCGGTGCTGACAATTTTAAAACAAATGCTATCAGGCTAACAGTCAACAAAAGTAATAGCAAATAAACCAGATACTTTTTTAGAAAGAAAAACTTTGGCAAAAGTATATAAAGATTAACATAGACTACCACAGCGCAGAGGCCTAGAATCGTAAACCAATTCCAATAATCTTGTGCGTCTGCTTCTGGGTTCTGGCGATAAAACAGAAAAGTGAAGAAGCCCCAAAAGAAAATATGGGGCAAAATGATTAATAATTTGGTAGTTTTAGTTCTCATCTTTTTTCAAAAATAGTAATTTAATTATTTTTCTGCAGGTTTCATGGTTTTAATAAAAAACACGGCATCAAGAATTTTGTCCCATTGTTTAGAACTTGCTGCAGATTGATGATCAAACAACCTTAAAACTCCTCCTTCATTTAGAAAGGCTCGTAGGCTATGCATTCTAAAATATGTTCAGTGTAACTTCACCCAGGCTATCACATCATTCCAGAATTTTTCAGGTTCACTAAGCATTGGAGAATGACCTGAATTCTGATAAATAATTTTGCTCACATCTGTGCTGCCAATATTATTGAGAATGTCATCCGCTAATTCGGGTGGACAAACAAAATCATATTTACCCCAAAGCAACAGAGTTGGAATTGTTATGCTTTGCAATTTATCACTATTAGGTATTTCATAGGTTGGCGAATCAATATTCCTGATACTTGACGCAATTACATTAGATAGAAAGGACATCAAACTCGTTTGTAATATATCAGCAAAGGTTGGGTCTTTGGGCTCATTCACTGCCTCCATAAGGGATTCTGCACTAAATGCAAACTTGTTAAGCTGCTCCCCGTTTTTTTGACCTTTAAAATCATTTGCCAAGCACCAATCTACAATTTCACGCCATCTGCTTACATTCCTACCTTCTGAAATTTCAATATTACCCTCGGAGATAAGCATTTCTCGAGTCAAGGAATCATTGAGGTAATAGTTATGTGCACCATCAACCTGAATCCAGCCTTTTATCAATTGTTGGTTGTTGTTTTCGGCTAAAAAGTAAGGAGCCAAAAAACCGCCCCAGCTATGGGCTAAAAAATAAAATTCTTTATCTGATCCATACTTATTGAGTAATAACAAAATTAAATTTTTAATATCCCTTCTAAACTGAGTTATATCCATGTTTCCACCATTGCCTTGAGTATTTCCTGCAAAAAGTTGATCCCAGTATACCATTACAACGTCTTTTTCAACATGCTCACGCACATAACCATCCCTATATTGGATTGCTGACCCCCCAGGACCACCATGTAAAATGATGATGAATTTTTTTGAATCTACATTACCAACTACCGAAATGGGCATATGTTGATTTCCGCTTCTCAGAAAAAAATGGTCGTCCGCCATACCCGTAAGAGAAAATGACTCTTTTTGACAGGAACTAATTGCAACTAGAATAATTGCCATTTGAACAAATAGAATAGACCGTATCATACTTTCGGCTTTTGTTTTTTAATAAAACGACTGTACTTTGTTGTTGAACTAATTTTAGGATTGGACTGCCATACTTTTTCCAAGTTATACTTAAAACCTAGTTCAATAACTGGCCTTGGCATTACAAAAGAATTATAAGGAAACAACA
>JBKDJY010000106.1:0-16116 GCA_046345275.1 Bacteroidota bacterium | reverse complement strand
TTTTTAAATTACTTCCAGAAAGCACTCTCGTTTCTAATGCAAAATCTCCCTCTTCCAATATCGGAATAAATTCTCCTCCTAAAAAAGTAAGCGTGACGATGGCAGAAATGAACATCAAAAAAACTACCGTTAAAATTAATTTGGGATATCGTAAAACTTTAGTTAAAGCAAATTGATAGACGAATTCAAGTTTAGCCATCAATTTATCTGAAAAATTTGGTTGATGTTTTGTTTTTTTATTTAAAAACAAAGCGCTCATCATTGGGATATACGTTAGTGATAAAACAAAAGCTCCTAATAAAGCAAATGCAACTGTTTGAGCCATTGGTTTAAACATTTTTCCTTCAATTCCTTGTAAGGTAAAAATTGGTAAGTAAACAACTAAAATAATGACTTGCCCAAACACAGCGCTATTCATCATTTTGCTGGCAGAAACACTAACTTCCGCATCCATTTGGTCTTGGTTTATTTGAGAAACGCTTTTAAATTTTTCGCCTTGCGTTAACTGATGCATCACAGCTTCTACAATAATTACCGCTCCATCCACAATCAAACCAAAATCCAAGGCACCAAGACTCATTAAGTTACCGCTAACGCCAAAAGCATTCATTAAAATAATAGCAAATAACATGGCTAATGGAATGACTGATGCTACTAATAAGCCAGCTCTAAAATTTCCTAAGAAGAGTACTAACACAAATATAACAATGAGTGCGCCTTCCATTAAATTTTGTTCAACTGTTCCAATTGCATTGTTAACCATTTTTGTTCTATCTAAAAATGGTTCAATGATTACGCCTTCTGGCAAAGTTTTTTGAATATGTGCAACACGCTCTTTTACACTTTTTATTACAACGCTACTATTAGACCCTTTCAACATCATCACTACTGCTCCTGCAACTTCGCCCTTATCATTATATGTTAATGCACCATAACGTGTTGCGTATCCAAATTTAACTTCAGCTACATCTCTCATAAAAATTGGAGTTCCATTCGGTAATGATTTAATGGACACATTTTTAATATCATCTATGCTGCCAATTAATCCTTCACTTCTTATAAACAAAACGGTAGGTCCTTTTTCAATGTATGAACCACCCGTATTTTGATTGTTTTTTTCTAAAGCTGAAAATACATCCTGAATCGTTATATTGTATGATTGCAATTTATTTGGGTTCACCGCAATTTCATATTGTTTTAATTTTCCACCAAAACTACTAACCTCAGCAACGCCTTTTACGCCAAGCAATTGACGACGAACAATCCAGTCCTGAATGGTTCTCAATTCCGTTTCGTTATATTTTTTTTCATAGCCTTCCTTTGCCCTAACGACGTATTGATAAATTTCACCAAGTCCTGTGGATATTGGCCCTAACTCAGGATGACCTATTCCTTGTGGAATCTCTGATTGTATTTTTTGTAAGCGCTCGCCAACTTGCTGCCGCGCCCAATAAATGTCTGTTTGATCATCAAATACAATTGTAACCAGTGATAACCCAAACCGCGAAAAACTCCTAATTTCCTTTAATCCAGATATATTACTATTGGCTTGTTCAATCGGAAAAGTAATCAAACGTTCAATATCCGTGGCTCCAAAAGATGGCGCAATTGTTATAACTTGCACCTGATTGTTAGTAATATCAGGCACTGCATCAATAGGTAATTTAGTTAATTCATAACAACCATAACCTGCCATAGCCAATATAAAAAGACCTATTACAAGTTTATTTTTTATTGAGAATTCAATTATTTTATTTAACATCATTTTAATAGTTAATAATTATAAACATCATTTATATCACAAACATGTTTCATATTTATGACATTCAATAAACTAAATTTTAACTAGCAAGATTTTGGAGGTTGCCAAATTGATGAAAGGTGTGGGGATGTTAAAAATTGATCTACATAAGTTGAATAATCATGAAGCAGCGTTAACCTGGATTTTGATGGAGAAAAACTAAAGCTAGAAGGAATAAATTGTGAAGCAATAGCGTTGATGCAACCATCATGAGATTTGAAAGGAAGTTTCATTTCTTTATCTTCATCTCCATCATGATCATCTTCTTGAGCGTAATGAATGATTAAAAAATCAATCAAAGACAATTTATTATTTTTGGTTTTATGCTCATAAAAATGTTCAACCAAAAATGGCAACTTGATAAGCTGACAAAGTTCAGTTATTGTAATCAAATAAATTGATAATAAAAATATGGATAGATACTTATTCAACTTTTCAAAATTAGTAAATATTTAATCAATAAATTCATAGATTTGGCTTTATAAATTAAAATAATCATCTTATGTATAAACGTGTTTTTACACTATTCCTTGGAATAATTTTATCTTCTTCAACAGTAATTTTTGCTCAACAGAAAAACAAAGTCTATCAGTATGATCCAAATTCAAGTTCTCGTGAACATTTTTTAGATTTTGAACGGATGGTACTAAATATAGAATTTGAACCTGAGAAAGGATTAGTGAAAGGCGCTGTTAAGCATGTGTTTAAAGCTATTCGAGCAAAGGTAGATTCTTTTTTTGTGGATGGACCAGGCATTACCGTAAAAGAAGCCAAATTAAACGGGCAGGCAATTACATATAAAACAAATGCTTTTGGGATTACTTTTTTTCCTTCGAAACCTTTGAACTGGAATACAAAAGATAGTTTGGTTATCGTTTATGAGGCCTATCCTAAAAAAGGAATTTACTTTATTGGTTGGAATGATTCTAATCATATTAGTCGCAAGCAAATTTGGACGCAAGGTCAATCCGTTGATAACCGCTACTGGTTTCCATGTTACGATAATTTAAATGATAAATTAATTTCTGAAGTCTATGTTAAATTTAATAAAGAGTACAAAGTACTTTCAAATGGTTTGAAAATTGAAGAGAAAGATAATAAAGATGGCACAAAAACTTGGCATTATAAAATGTTGCATCCTCATGCTAGCTATTTAGTGATGCTTGGTATTGGCAAGTATGAAATAAAAGAATCCAAATCTAAGTCAGGCGTACCTCTTCATAAATGGTATTATCCTGAATGGACTAATCGTATTGAATACACCTATAAATACAATGAAAAAATATTTGATTTTCTAGAATCAGAAATTGGTGTACCATATGCTTGGGGATCATATTCTCAAATACCCGTGCAAGATTTTATGTTTGGTGCGATGGAAAACACAACAGCTACATTATTTGGCGACTTTTTTCATGTAGATAATAAAAGTTATAATGATAGAAATTATATTGGCGTTAATGCACATGAGTTAGCGCACCAATGGTTTGGAGACTTGATAACTGCTCGAAGTGGAAATAGCCATTGGCTACAAGAAAGTTTTGCAACATATTATGGCACACTTGCTGAAGGTGAATGTTTGGGAAAAGATAATTTTGACTGGTTACGTCGTCAAGCTCAAATTGCCGCTATCAATGTAACCGACAAAAAATCTATTTCTCATTCAGAGGCAGTTAATCAATTAATTTATCAAAAAGGTTCTCAGGTATTAGAAATGCTAAAATATATTGTTGGTAGAGAAGGTTTTAATAAAGCCATAAAACGCTATCTATTACAACATAAATATGCCAATGTAGATTCTGATGATTTGCTCAAGGCCTTTGAAGACGAATTGGGTTATACATTAGATTGGTTTTGGGATGAATGGGTTTACAAAGGTGGCGAACCAATTTACAATGTAAGTTATGAAGATCATGCGACGAATGATGGAAAACGTTTTGCTCAATTTATTGTGACACAAACTCACACTGTAAATGAACTGGTAGGATTGTTTAAAATGCCAATTACTTTTGAAATACATTATGAAGATGGAAGCATTGATTCAAAAACCGAACTAATTGAAAAAGAGGTTAGCGTTGTAAAAATTAACAACTTAAAAAATAAAAAAATAAATTTTGTTTTATTTGACCCCAATAGCGAAATTTTAAAAACAGTTACATTCATTAAATCTTTTGAGATGCTAAAGGAACAGGCCTTAAAAGCGCCTAAAATGCTGGACAGATACGACGCTGTAGTAGCGATGAAAAATATTCCAGTTGAACAAAAAATTAAAGTTTTAGAAGAGATTTATCAAAAAAATACATTTTTTGCAATTAAAGCCGAAGTGATTAATCAGCTATTAGAGGATAAATCTTCTGAAAGTTTAAGATTAATTAAAGTTGGCATACATGATAAAGATCTTTTGGTAAGAAAAGAAATCATTAAAAACGTAAAGACCATTCACCCTACTCTATTGCCTGACTATGAAACATTATTGCTCGATTCATCCTATCAAAATATTGCTTTAGCGCTTGATAAATTATGTTTTAGTTTTCCTGAAAACTCAAATCGCTATTTGGAAATAACAAAAGGAATAGAAGGAACCAACGGGAGAAATGTGATTATAAAATGGTTAGAAATATCAGCAGCCTTATCTCAAAATGATAAAAAATATGTAGATCAACTTGTATTTTTTACGTCTAATTCATTTGAATTTGTTACCCGCACAAATGCCATGGGAACCTTAAAAAAATTAAATTATTTTAATAATGTGGCATTAAACAATTGTATTAACGCTTGTTTAAGTAGTAATACCAGATTATCTGGACCATCCGCTGAGTGCATCAGGTATTTTTATACTCAGGATAAATATAAAAAAATGATTTATGATCAAATAAAAAACAGAACTAGTAAAGATTGGGAATTCGACATTTTGAATAAGTTTATTCAATAGTGTTTTCAATATTTGAGAAATAAATATTTGGTATTTTAAAAAGAATTTATTTTTAAATTATTATCGATGCCAAATTTCCCAGGCTTTTTCTGCTTGAATTTTAAGCATATTTAAGCCATTTAAAATGATTGATCCATTTTCTCGTGACTTTTTTAAAAAAATAGTTTCTTCAGGATTGTAAATCAAATCAATTACCAAATGAGATGATGTTAAAAATTCAAATGGAAATGAAACGCATTCTTCTGTTTTAGGGAACATTCCAATTGGCGTACAATGAATGATTAATTTGAATGAATTTAAAACATGTTCATTTATTTCGTTGTAATGAAAATAATTTGAATCATTTTTTTTGCCAGATGTCACAAAATAATAATCAATTCCAATATTTTTAAGAACAAACGCAATTGCTTTGGAAGCTCCACCAGTTCCTAAAATTAAGGCTTTTTGATGAATGGGTTCTAAAAAAGGCTTTATGCTTTGAGCAAATCCATGGTAATCTGTATTATACCCAATTAAAAAGGGTGTATTATTTTCCCAATTTATTTTTACACAATTTACTGCACCAATAATTTTCGCAGTGTCATCAATTTGATCTAACAGTGGGATAATTTCTTCCTTATATGGCTTGGTGATATTGAGGCCACTTAATTTATTATCAATAATGATTGAAGTAAAATGGTCAAGATTTAATAAATCAAAATTTTGGTACGTAAAATTTAAAATACCTAATTCCAAAAATTTATTTTCAAAATAAGTTTTAGAAAAGGAATGAGAAACAGATTTTCCTATCAGTCCAAAATTCATTATAAATCTCTTTCATCCGTTATTTGATCAGCTTTAAATGGCTTTAAATCAAAGGCAAATATCGTATCTGCTAATTCGGAGTTTGATTTGAAAAGAGTGATGTCATAAGTTTGCGTACTTCCATCTTTCATTAACATAACAATTTTAACGATTTGTTTTTTACTTTTATCAATGTATAATTTAACAGTATGAAACTTCTTTTTCTCTGGCTTTATAGAAGGATATAAATTAATGACATGGCAATTGATGGCGACAATTTTTTCTTCTTTTTCATATTTATATTTATAACCAGTTTCATACATTGTAAATATTTTTGATGGATTCAATTGATCTTCGTTTGAAGCATCAAAGTTTTTTATGGTGACCTCCGCGGCATCTTTATTATTTGCCCAAATTGTTTTTCCATCACAAACTATTAAATTACCTGGGATGGTCAACTTAAACTTATTTCCTTTAACTTGTATTTTTCCAGTTTGTTTTTCAATCTGCTTTTTTTCTTTATTTAAAATCGTAAATATATATTCTGAAACAATGGTTTTATAGGCCTTTGTAACTCTGCTTAAATCATCCAAAATAGGTTTTGCCTTCAAATCTTGGTCTTGAGCAATGGTTTTGTTACAAATTAAAGAAATGGTTAATATTGAAAGTAATATTTTTTTCATAAAGAGATTTTAATGTTTTTTAGTGATGATGTCTAATGCGTTATTTTTAGTGGCTGGCTGTTTCAAATGTTTGCCAAACATTCACGCTTTTGTTTACTTGGTACTGACCATTTTATAATTTTTCTGTTAAATATACGGCATTTAGGTTTAATTCATTTTTTGTTTTTGTAAATTTAACAAATATTAAAAACATTTTATTGGGATGCAACATCAAGAAAATCACTTAAAAAGTTCAGAATTTATTACAGACGTTGTAATAGGCATGAGCGACGGATTAACGGTTCCATTTGCTCTAGCGGCTGGCCTAAGTGGGGCAGTACACGAAAATGGAATTATAATTACCGCAGGTATTGCAGAGATTGTGGCAGGAAGCATAGCAATGGGACTTGGTGGCTATTTAGCCGGAAAAACTGAACAAGAACATTATTTAAGTGAGTTAAAAAAAGAATATGAAGAAGTTGAAAGGATACCTGAAAAAGAAATTCATGAAGTAAAAGAAGTATTTGCTGAATATGGCTTAAGCGATGTCAATCAAGAATTAATAGCTCGTGAACTGGCCAAGGATAAAGATAAGTGGGTGGATTTTATGATGAAGTTTGAACTGGGATTAGAAAAACCACATCCAAACAGGGCGAGACGCGGTGCCTTAACCATTGGAATTTCTTACATGATTGGAGGATTAATTCCATTAACAGCTTATTTTATTTCTTCAAATCCAAAGGATGGCTTAATTATTTCTTCAATCATCACCATTATTTGTTTGCTTACATTTGGCTACTTTAAGAGTAAAATTACTGGTCAGCCCCCAATTTCTGGGGCTTTAAAAGTTACCATTATCGGTATCATTGCAGCGGCTTCAGCATTCTTAATTGCCAAACTAATTTCGGAATAGAAGCTAATATTTAAAGGCAAAAAGCATTGATTTTTTCGCATTCACTACTAAAATCCAAATAAATGGATGAAAAAAAATGTAATACCATGAAAACACAAACTACTACTTTGTTTCAGAAACGAAATTGAATTTTTTTTTGCAAATGTCGAATTCGCATATTGAAATCAAATTTTGCTATTAATAGTTGTTGAACTTACCACAAAGGTTAGACCCATCAATATCAAAGATTATTCTCTAAACAAGGTTAAGAAACCTTTTTCTGTTTTAGAACTTTCTATATTGTCTGAATAATTTACTATATAAAAATATGTTCCCTCTGGAGCATTACCTGTTATAGTTTTACCGTCCCAAAAGCCATTTATGTCATTCCATTCATATAGTTTTTGTCCCCAACGATTATAGATTTCACAATGAAGAGTTTTTATTCCTTTGGTATTAATCGTAAAAAAATCATTTATTCCATCGCCATTTGGTGAAAACACATTGGGTATTTTTATTAAAATTTCCTCTGATACAATAAAACATTTAGTTATTGAGTCAACACAAGTTTTATTATAAGCATCTAGCTTTATACAACAATTACCAGTTTCTTGTAATGTGAATGATATAATATTTTTTGTTGAAATTGTATTATCGCATAAATACCATTTGACACTCGTGAAATTTGTACTCTGGTTATTTAATTGAAGATTAGAGCCTATTATTGATGGTTGGATTGTAATACCTGAATAATTTGCATTAGGAAAATTTTTTTCTACTACAATTTGTTTAGTTGCGGTAAAAGTGCAAATTCCACTATTGCTTTGTAAAGTGTACGTTGTACTTACGCTAGGTGTTGCAATAACATTGGAAGTGCTGTTTGTATTTAATGATGTTAAAGGTGCCCAAGTATAAGTTCCAGCAATATTTACAATTAATTCAGTTGAATTACCAATACAAATTGTGTCTTTACTAGTAGTAATAAATGGTGGTTGCAAGACATTTACTGTTGAGGTACTATTACTGGAACACCCAGTATTGTTGGTTCCGGTTACGGTATATACAGTTGTAACACTTGGGTTAGCGATAACAGATGTTCCATTTGTTGAATTCAATCCATTTGATTGTTGCCATGTGTAATTATTGGCTCCACTTGCTAACAAAGTTAGTGATTGTCCTAGACATATTGTAGAACTATTTACGGTTATCGTAGGAATATTCATAATAGGAATATTGCAAGTAAAAGTTGATATACATGAGTTTGAATCAGTAATAGTGACTGTATAAATACCTGATGTCAAACCAGTAAATGTATTATTTGTTTGATTGACGCTACCAATGTTGTACAAGTATGGGCTTTGGCCTCCAGTTTTTGTAACAGTCATAGAGCTTGAACCATTTAAACAGTCAGGCTGAATTTCAGCAAATGCAGTACTTACATTACACAATCCCATTATATTTGGATTGACAATCGTAAAATTTAATAGTTGATTGGTTGGCACATTTAGCCATATAGAACCATAGAGATTACCGCCAGTACACCAAAGTGAGCCATCAGTTTTTACAATATATGAAAATCGTTCGCCAGCCATAATATCAATTACATTAGCTGCAACTAATGTAGGGGTTAGAACAGATCCACTAATTAATCCGTTTCCTAATTGGCCGTATGAGTTAATACCCCATGAATAACAATTTTTATTTTTATCTAGCGCCAAAAAATGTGTACCGTCATCGCACCCCGATATAGCAATTATGTTATGAAGACTGATTATTTTTTTAGGTTGGTTTTCATTTGTAGAATCTCCATCTCCAATACATTTACCCTGACCCCATGAGAAAACATCGCCATTTGAATCCAAAGCTAGAAATGCTTCGGAGTTTGCTTTGATATCCACAATTTTTGAAATGTTAGGTATACTTATTGGGAGGTTTTCCTGTCTTCCTGAGTTAGGATCACCAACTCCTAGAGCCCCATTATTATTAATACCAACCACTTTGAGCGTGCTGTCAGATTGTAATATGCAAGTTGCTTTGGTATTATATGACATATTTGCAACTCTCACAGCTTTGTTTATGTTAAACATTTGTATCGGATTCGTAGTTATAACATTGTTGAATGTTCCATTCCCAAAATTCCCATTTGAATTCAATCCTATACTCCATACAGTTCCATCATTTTTAACGAAACTGATTGAATTGCTACTTGCATCTAAAAATTTTACATCAGTAATTACTTGTGTTGGGGTACTAAATAATGGAGTTCCCCACACCCAACCAGTATTGTTGTTTTTAATAGCACCCATAATGTATCCAGTACTATAATATTTTACATCCGACATGTTTGGGATTGGAGTTGGAGTTGTTACACCTTGAATAGTTGTACTTATGCCAAGCTCTCCATAGAAATTGTTGCCCCATCCATACAATTGATTTATACCATTTTGGCAATTGCCAGCATAACAAATACTATAGGCCGCGTACGAACCAACTGTATAATTAGTTGGCTTATACCAAAGTCGACCTCCAAAACCATCTCCAACCATACTGTTTTGTGAAAACAAAATTTTCACTAGTAGGAATAAGCAAAAGCTAAAAAAGATTTTGTTTCTAACTATTAATTTTTTGGTTCTCATAGTTAAATATTAGAATTTTCTATGAAGTCTTTATTTAAATAATTGATTTAGTGTCGATGGGCGTTTTACTTATACTAAAGTAACAAAAGTTTTCGAAGATTAAAACATACTCTTAACTACAAAAGAAAAAATTATTATGTGATGTTAGTTAAGAAAGTTGAATTTTATTTTCATCAACCAGTCGCAGAAAATTTTATATCTATTAAAGATGTTTTGTCAATGCAAATGGGAGTTTAGAAGCTCAACAAAAATTTAAGAAAAAGCAGAATGAATTGAGAAACTACTCCCAACGAAGAAGATTAACAATCGTCTTGAACGACATCTTTTTTAAACTGAATAATCATTTTTTTCATCTCTTTTAGTTGCTTTATTCTTCCATCAATTGACAAGAGTTTTTCATCTAAAACTGATAGCTTTTGAGAAACAGTCATTTTATGATTGTACCAAGCATCTATTAATTGAGCAATTTCACTCAGTGTAAATCCAACAGACTTTGCATCACTAATTAATTCTAATTTTTCTATTGTTTCTTCATCATAATGAAAATAATTATTCGACTTTATTCTTTCATCACGTTTACCTTTTATCAATCCTGATTTTTCATAAAACCGAATGGTATGGGCGGAAATGCCTGTTCGTTTTGACAATTCGTTTATTAACATACCGCAAATATAGAGTACTCAAAAATAAATGACAAGTATAGACTATGCTCTAACGTTGTAGGTTTTAGAATTTCACTTTATCTTTACCAATAATTATAAATTTTATAAAATGGCAACAGCATTAATTACAGGAGCATCCAACGGAATTGGATTAGAATTAGCAAAAATTCACGCCTCAAAAGGGGGCGATTTGGTTTTAGTAGCAAGAAACAAATCTAAATTAGACGAACTCAAAACAGAACTGGAAAACCAATACAAAGTAAAGATATATACCATTGGCAAAGACCTTTCTGCGCTCAATTCAGCGCAAGAAGTTTATGACGAAACCTCAAAACAAAAAATTCAAATTGATTATTTGATAAACAATGCAGGCTTTGGCGATTTTGGAATGTTTGTAGAAACCGACTGGAATAAAGAACTACAAATGATAAATTTGAACATAACCACCTTAACACAGTTTACCAAACTCTATTTGCAAGATATGGTAAAGCGTAGAAACGGAAAAATAATGAATGTGGCTTCAACAGCAGCTTTTCAGTCGGGTCCAACGATGGCGGTTTATTTTGCCACAAAGGCTTATGTATTGAGTTTTTCGGAAGCAGTTGACAATGAAGTAAGAGACAAAGGCGTAACTGTTACAGCCCTTTGCCCTGGAGCAACAGAAAGTGGATTTCAAGTAGCAGCAGCAATGGAAGAAAGCAATTTGGTGAAAGGTAAAAAACTACCAACCTCAAAAGAAGTGGCAGAATATGGCTATGCTTCTATGATGAAAGGAAAAACAGTTGCCATTCACGGAATAATGAATTGGATCATGGCAAGTTCGGTTGGGTTTTTGCCAAGATCTCTTGTGGTTAAAGTAACGCGTAAAATACAAGATAAAGCAAAATAGTTATGGACAAAACATCCAGCTCCTATTCCTTTGAGTGAAGCAAAAAACGAGGATGTTTTTTGAAATGCGTTTTTAACGCGCATAAATACAATTTAAAATTGCTATAAATTTAATAGAGATAAGATATTTATATATTAAAAAAAGGGCTTTACTATGAATTTATTGACTATAAAAAATTGGATCGAAAAGGAGTTATACTTATCCAATATTTTGTAGACCATAAAGACACTATTTATATTGGAGGAACTGAAGTAGAAAGAAAAAAGCAGGATTCTCTAAACTCTGAAATACGATTTTTTACTCAAAAATCGACATATACGAAAATCGCGGCAGAAAAAGGAATCGAAGGAACTGTAATTATTTCTTTTAAAAATAAACAAGGTTAGCATTGAAGATGATACTATTAAAAATAAAGCCATTGGATAACCAAAGTTCCAACTAAGTTCTGGCATCCATTTAAAATTCATTCCATAGATACTTGCAATTAAAGTTGGAGGCATAAATACTACTGATACTATTATGAAAATTTTGATAGCTTTATTTTGTTCGATAGTAATTAAACCCATCAATGTATTTTGTAAATACTCTAATCGTTTAAAAATAAAAGCCGAAAATTCAAGCATCGAATTAATATCTTTTATTATAATTTTAAGTCTCGGGGTACTTGTAAAGGAATGACTTTTTATAAGAGAAGACACCACACGTTGTTTATCTACAAATCCTTCACGAAGGAATAATGTACTTTCTTGATACTGATTAATTTTTAGCAAGACATTTTCTTCATCTAGGTTGTCCTTAGATAAATTTTTACCTAATTGAGCTATTTCTTTTGAGATGCATTCTAAATAATCAGAATCCAAATCAACTTCTGTTTCTAAAATACCTTCTAAAATTTCGTTACCATTATTAAATGCTTTTTGATTTCGTTTTATTTTTTTGACTGTTTCTGCAAATGAGGATAAGTCAGTATTTCTTTTAGTAACTAGTATCCCATCTAATACATAAAAAATGATGGGGCAGTTTTCGTAATAGTTTGCTTGTTTACTGGTGAAATTTGAGTTGATATAAATAAAACGATCTGTTTCGTAAAATCGTGCATTACTTTCTAATCCTGATTCTTCTTCTTGTAAACTAAAATTAATTTCAAAATAGCTTTCAATTTCAGATTGTTCTTCGATAGTTGGAAATTGTAAATCTACCCACAACAAATGTTCGCTAGAAATTTGCTTTAAAATATCTAAGCCGTCCGCTTTTTCAATTGATTCATTTTTATGGTAAAATACTCTAATCATATCATTTACTATTAAACGTAAAACAACCCTTTGAGTATTTCTCATCGGGTTGTTTCAACAAACAAAAACAATTTTTAATTTGTTTATTATAAACGGAAAAGAACCGCAAAAATAATTCTGTCTTCAGCTTTTACTAAATCGGGTTTCCAGTCTGTAGTTAAAGGTGTAGTTGAATATCCCGTTGGAGAAGTCACGCCACCACGTCCTGCAAAGTAAGGAACACTAGATTCTCGATGTACATATTCTAATCTTACAGTTAAATGTTGATTTGGCATCCAGTCTAAATTAGTTGAATAATCAAATCCTTCAAATTTATCTCCTGGGCTTGCACTATAAGGATATGTTCCTGCCGTTGCTGTTGGATTAGTTCCATTAGGCAATGGACTTGCCTGACCTGCTGGGTATAATACTAAATAACGACCTGGGTTATTCATGTAACCACCACCAACTGTCCACGCAAAGTGATTTTTTGCAAACCAAACACGGTTATAAAACATCACGCTTCCAAAATATTGTGCAGGACCTTGTATTGAATCTCCATCAGTAAATCCGTTTACTCCATCACCTTTTTCCGAACCAATATCACCAGTTAATGAAAATGCCATTTTGCTAATACCTTTTGATTTAGGACGATTAAAGTATCTTACTAATAAACTATTATCAGAGTGGAATCTTTTTCTGTTGGGTAACATAGCCGCATCGGCACCATAATAGTTATTGGTTAACATTTTTACATTTTCATTAGGGCACCATGTAATATTACCACCAACACCTGGTTGTTGGTTGAACATTCCATAACTTTGCCAGCCATTAACAATCCACGGTTCAATTTTTAATTTTTTAGTAGCGAAAATCTGAATACGAATTCCATTAAAAAACCAAGGCGTGTTATCAGAAGTAAAAGATGCTTGATATTCCCAGTTTTCAGTTTGGTAATATGAGTTTAAGCCTCATATGACATGAACATACCTGCATCTACATTGATGCCGTGAAGAACATTAAAATGATATCCTGCATTAGCTTCTGCCAAATAACGATATACATCTGCTAATTGATATTGTCCTTAGTCATTACGAGGCACTAATTGAGATCGAGTACCAAACTGTGTAACAATATGAGCGCGTGCTTGCTTATAATTAAAATCACCACCTAAATAAACCCCAGCGACTTGTATTTCATTGTTTCTACCTAAAACGGTAGAACCAACAACTGTATTATCAATTGGATCATTAAAGGAGTGCGTGTAACTAGCATCCAACATAACGGTTGGCGTAAAAAACTTACCTGCTAATGTTGGTGTAGAACGTCTATCACCACCATTCCACCAAGTACAATCCATGCCTTCTAATGGTTCGCCTTTTTGTTTGCTAACTTTTGTTGTGTCATCTTCTTGTGCGTTTACAATAAATCCTGTGGAGATAATTGCTAAACTAAGTACTAATTTTTTCATAATTTCATTTGTTATGGCGTTGCATATACTATATCAGTGCCATGTTTTAGTTTAATTGTAAGTGATTGTTAATGTGTTAATTGTATATTCTTTTAGTTGTTTTTAGTGTATGCAAACCCTTTCATTTTGGAAGGGTTTGTCATTTTGGAAGGGCTTAAAGTGTATTTAAAGCGATATTTAATTTTAGGACATTGATTTTTTCGGGACCAAATAAGCCTAATAATGGCTTTTCTGTTTGCTTTTCTATTAAATCATAAATTTCTTTTTCGTTTCTATTTCTGATTTTAGCAATACGAGGTACTTGAATTTTTGCTGCTTGAATAGAAATATTTGGGTCTAATCCGCTACCACTTGCTGTTACTAATTCGCTTGGAATTTCTGATTTATTAATGGTTGGGTTATGAACTAGAAATGTATCTATACGTAATTGCACAGTAGCTAAATAATCTGAGTTTGAACCACCTTTATTAGAACCTGCTGAACCAGCGGCATTATAATTTACGGCAGAGGGACGACCTTGAAAGTATTTATCTTGCGTGAAATTCTACCCTATGTTTTCGTAACCAACGACAACAGAATGTTCTTTAATAACAACTCCTTTTCCTCCACCTGGAGCTATTAATGCAATTCCTGCAACAATTAAAGGGTAAATTACTGAGCAAATAAGGATTAAAATTCCTGTTAGCTTTAGTGATGGTAAAATATATGTTTTCATTTTATAATGTTTTATTTTTTTAATTAAAAGAATAATCCAACAGCTAAGTCGATTAATTTGATGCCTATAAAAGGAACGATAACGCCACCAAAACCATAGATCAATAAATTGCGTCTTAATAATGCACTTGCTCCAATAGGCTTATATTCAAAACCTCGTAACGCTAATGGAATTAATATGGGGATAATAATGGCATTGAAAATAACAGCTGATAAAATGGCACTTTCAGGGCTTTTTAAATGCATGATATTTAATCCTTGTAATGCTGGAATAGAAGTGATAAATAATGCTGGCACAATAGCAAAGTATTTAGCTACATCATTTGCAATGGAGAAAGTTGTTAATGTACCACGAGTAATTAATAATTGTTTTCCAATTTCTACAATCTCAATTAATTTTGTTGGATCATTATCTAAGTCGACCATATTGCCAGCTTCTTTAGCGGCTTGTGTTCCGCTATTCATAGCTACACCAACATCAGCTTGAGCCAAAGCGGGAGCATCGTTTGTTCCGTCTCCCATCATTGCTACTAACTTACCTTGTTGTTGCTCGTTTTTAATCTAATTCATTTTATCTTCAGGTTTTGCTTCCGCAATAAAATCATCTACACCTGCTTTTTCTGCTATAAATTTTGCTGTTAAAGGATTATCGCCAGTAACCATTACAGTTTTAATTCCCATTTTACGAAGACGTTCAAATCGTTCTTGAATACCAGGTTTAATAATATCTTGCAATTCGATAACACCGATAATTTTTTCATTTTCAGAAACAACTAGAGGTGTTCCTCCATTACTTGAAATTAATTTTACTCTTTCAGCAGTTTCATTTGGAAAGCTGTTTCCTGATTTTTCACATAATGTTCTGATAGAATCTGAAGCACCTTTTCTGATACGAATAGTTCCATTTTCAAAATCAACACCACTACAACGTGTTTCAGCTGTGAACTTAATAAATTGTGGACTTTCAATTTTATAAGTAGATGGACTTACACCAGCTAATTCAATAATAGATTTGCCTTCAGGAGTTTCGTCACTCATTGAACTTAACACCACACATTTTATAAAATGTTTTTCGTCAATTGTATTTGCTGGGAAAAAGTTTGTTGCTTTTCTATTACCTATAGTAATTGTTCCAGTTTTATCTAACTTGGCTATCCGCAATAATCTTATAAAAGTCCTTTGATTTTATTGACTTTCAAACATATTTATTTTATATAGTGGTTGGTGGCTCATTGATTGTTTTAATAATGTGTAAAATAATAAAACTCTACTTTTAGAGTTTCGTCTATTGTATCTAAATGCAAATTCATCTAAATAAAAATGTAGATAATCTTGGCTAACATAATTTTGATGAGTGCCCAGCAACCATCTTTTTAAGAGCGAAGCTATTTTATGAACATTTGGTG
>JBKDJY010000105.1:0-9524 GCA_046345275.1 Bacteroidota bacterium | reverse complement strand
TATGGCTGATGGCATCTACAATTTACTCAAATCATCTAACGCACCTATTAATAAAAAATCAAAACCGCCCAATGAGTTCCAATTATTTTTTAACTTTGATTAGAATAATGGGGAAACTCCAGTTATTTTATTATTTGTTTTAAAAAATAATTTCAGATAAGCTTTTTAAACAAAAAAAACGGTAAATTGTTATCATCTTATGTTAATTCATTTTTTAATCATATTGGCTTCTTTTTTTGTAATGGAATTTATGGCTTGGTTTACACATAAATTTATTATGCATGGTCAAATGTGGCCTATTCATAAGGATCACCACAATCATTCAAGTAAAGTTTTTTTTGAAAAAAATGATTTGTTTTTTTTAATCTTTGCAATTCCTAGTTGGTTGGGAATAATGTTTGGTGCCTTAAATAATTATAATTACTTTTTTTATATCGGCATTGGAATATTACTATATGGCATTTGCTATTTTCTTGTGCACGATATTATAATTCATCAAAGATTTAAATGGTTTTCTAAATCTAATAATTGGTATGTAAAAGGAATTAAAAGAGCTCACAAAATTCATCATACCTATTTAGAAAAGAATAATGGTAAAAATTTTGGGATGCTAATTGTTCCCATCAAATATTTTAAAGCAACTAATTAATTGTATCTTTAAATGATTAATTGTTTTTAATGAACACTCATTTTACTTATCTAATTTTAAATTTTTCTGCTGTTTTTTTTCCATTGGTTTTGAGCTTCGATCAAAAAGTAGCTTTTTATAAATTATGGAAAAAATTATTTATCGCAATTTTTATTAACTCGCTTTTTTTTATATCGTGGGATATTATTTTTACCCATAAAAATATTTGGAATTTTAATCCGAACTATATTTTAGGAATTTATTTCTTCAACTTGCCTATTGAAGAAGTGCTTTTTTTCATTACAGTGCCCTACTCTTGCATATTTATTTATGAAGTTGTAAAAGCTTATTCAAAAAATCAAATTTTTAAATTTGAAAAAACAGTGATTATCATTTTTAGTATCATTTGTTTGACCACTGCTTTGCTTTATCATAATAAATTATATACACTCACCAATGCCTGTATTTGCTTATTTCTAATAATTTTCGCAACTTATATTTATAAATTAAAAACCTTAAATCAATTTTTCGTTTCTTATTTTATTTCTTTAATTCCATTTTTAGTTTGCAATGGCATATTAACTGCTTTGCCAGTAGTGGTTTATAATAACTTTGAAAATATGAACTTAAGGCTACTTTCCATTCCTTTGGAAGATTTATTTTATTGCCTAAGCTTAATGTTATTACCCATTTTAATCATGGATTTTTTAAGTCGTAAATCCATTCAAGTTATAAGCAAATGAGTTTATTTTTTAAAAAACACTTTATCACAGCATTGACCTTACTGCTGATTCTATTTTTTTTATTTGTGTTTACAAAAATATTTGTCTACATCACCATTTCAATGGTATTGGCTTTATTGGGTTCGCCAATCATGAATTTTATGAGTAAATTAAGAATAGGTAAATTCAAAATAAATGCAGCAATAGCATCTATTATAACTTTAAGTTTTTTTATTTTCTTTCTCTATTCAATCGGAAGAATTTTTGTACCACCACTCATTTCTCAAATTGCATTTTTATCTCATTCAGATTTATATGATGTATTACAGCATATTTTAACGAATTATCCTAACCTAAAAGCGAACATTTCTAAACTCGGGTCAGAACAAGAAATCACAGAAAATCTCACGCTTCAAATAAATCGCTTTGCTAATTTTCAAAATTTATCTTCCATTTTTAACAATGCCATTTATTATACAACTTCAATTTTGGGAGGAACTTTTTCAGTTCTATTTATAACTTTTTTCTTTTTAAAAGATGAAAAATTAGCGATGAGGGGCTTGCTATTGATAACGCCGACCATTTATGAAAAAAAAATATTGGAAATTGTAAGAAAATCTAAAAAAATGCTAAGCAATTATTTTATTGGTTTATTTATTGATATTTTTTTAGTTAGCATTATTGTTACATCTTTAATGTGGTTTTTTGACATTAAAAATGCCTTAGTTATTGGATGTTTGGCTGGCATACTAAATATTATTCCATACTTAGGGCCTATTATCACTATATTGGTTGCGGCTTTTTTGGGAGTTAACGGATGCATAGAATACAATCAATATGAACTTATTTCAATAACCCTTACTAAAATTATTGCCATACTGATTGGCACAAATTTACTTGATGCCTTTCTCATCCAACCCCTTATTTTTTCAAATACGGTAAAGGCTCACCCACTCGAAATATTTATTGTGATATTAATGTCTGCAAGTATTGGAGGAATTATTTGGATGGTAATAGCCATTCCTACTTATACCTTATTAAGAATAATTGCAAAAGAATTTTTAATTAATCTAAAATTTTTAAGAAAATTAACTGAAAATATTCCAGAATAATTTTTTTTTCAGATTATAATTTGACTGCAAACTAAAAACGAAAATTTACATGGCATGCTTGCGAGATATTGTTATTAGCCTTAAATCAAAGTAAGGTTCCTCGTATTTTGTTTTCAGGTATTTTATCGATGCAAACTTCGGACTTTTGGACTTGGCTCAGGCCGACCAATTCCTTGTCAGAATAACTTTTCCTAAACGCACCTATACGTAAGTGCGCTTGAAATTAATTGATTAAAAAAATTGTGTTGTTGCTTCTTAAAAACTTGTTAATAATTATTGCTGCTTTACATAAGAGTGTGTGTTATGCGCAGTTTGATATTTCTTTTTATATCTGGAATGGAAACTTTTGGAACGGTTCGTTATTGCTCTTCAATACAACCCAATCAAATTGATATTTTTGATCAGCGGTCCATGTGTGTGGTTTGATAACTTGAAACATAGTGTCACTCTGTGGAGTAATATTCTCATTGTCAGTTTGCATAATCACTGGATTAGCCATGTGACTCGTGAGAGTATTGAAATCAAACTGTGCATATAGAATTGCAAGAACAGCTGCAACTGATTCTAATGTATTTTCTAAAGTCGCCAAATGAAAATTTGCATCTCTATTATGCTTTACAGCATTGTAGTCTTGATACCATTTTAATGAGTGACCCTCCTTCCATTTCGCAAATGGAGTAATTACCATTTTATTTGGTCTCCAGAACCCAATTTCAAGCTGATACTCTGAAAGTTTTGTTGCTAAATCGAGTTTCAGATAATCTCGAATTTTCATGTCCCGATCCTTTTTTGAGTATCCATTTGCTTTCAATATTCCTTTAGCATTCGACTCAAATTCAGTAGACGCTCGCAAGAATAATTCATACATTCGATGAGAGTAAGTGTTCAAATTATGTTTGCAAGGTTCAACATATTCAAAGATCTTTCTGAGGTCGTTTTCAAGCAAATTGTATGCACGGCAAAGCATAGCACAATTCTCTGCATTCTTTATATCAGTGCAGTAATCAGCGAAAACACCAGGTCTGTAGATTCTGAAATAAGGTTTGTTAATACTCATTATTTGTGACAATCTCTTTTATGTATGGTTTCTTTAGTCTTTGTCGAATTGCGCATAATGTCAGCCTGTGAAAAAACGCATCGTTACTCACAATCAGTCGCCATAATTTTGATATAAAAATAAGAAATAAATTCAAAGCTAATGTACGTTTGCAAAAAGAAAACACATTCAGCACATTACACCCAAAAACCGCCAACAGTATGAGTTTGTGAACCTTGAAGATTTTATTGATAAAAGTAATCCAGTTCGTTTTGTGGATGCTTTTGTTGAGAAACTTGAATGAATTTATTTTACAATCTAATTCTCTAAAAATAAATTGGAAATTGAGTTTCTTCACAACCTGAGGTTTTGCGGCTACCAGTAGTTGGCGTTTGGAACACTCAACTGTCTATAACCACAAATGTTTATTTAAAGATACAAATGTTTGTTAGCAAAGCCAAAATAAATTAAAGGTCTGCGAAGCAGGTAATAACTGACTTTGCGATGACCACGTCCGCGCCAATTACTTGTAGGTGCTGTAACCTGCAGTAGCTTTCTGCTACTTAACTCCCAAGGTCAAGCGAAGTTCTATTTCTAAACTTTTTTTAATTGGTGGAATATGTGTCCTAACAGTTTCTGATGCTTTTGATGCTAATTCGTAATTATACTTGTAGTCATCTCCTCCCATTCTTTGTCGTGTAGTCCCGTCCCAAAAGCTGTCCCAGTATTTTTCACTTAATTTATCTATTAATTCACAGTTGTTTTCGCTGAAAAATATTCGGTTATCGTCATAGTATTCACGAAATGAATTATATGCATTTTGCGCTGCAATTGCATGTTCTTGATCTAGTTGTTCAGCTGTCTGGTTCGGAGAAACGAGCTTGATTATTGCTGTCAACTGCAACATTGCTCTGTCAAGGGCTGTAATTTTGCGATACAGTACTGTCATTATTTCAAGTCTTTTTTCATGTAACTTGGAGAACTGAGTATGTTCTATGTTTAATTTTGCTTTGTGAGACTCTAATTCAGTATTTAGTCCTGCCTGATATTCAGTTGACTTAATGTCTAGCTCTTTTTCATAAGCTTTAAATCTGCGACTAATGGCGTCTTGTCCTAAGGTCTTTAAGACCCAGGAAATTGCTCCAACAATTATTCCGAATATGCCTAGATTTTCAAATAATATTGTCCAATTAATTGTCATGTTGTGAATTTATGTCTTGTCTATAGCTATTGCAGATAACTCACTTATATGTAAGGTTTTTTATCCAAAAACCTTACAAAGCCGTCCATAATTAGTAGGTTTTGTATGGTTTCAAAATTCAAGTTTCCTTTCCTGTTTTTCATTACTTTAATTTGAATTTTTCAGTCAAGGCTTGTGGACATTCAAATACAAATTTACGGTAATGAAATAATTAAAAAATAATAACAGAAATATCATTCAAACAAATGTGACCCCGGGGAGGCTCGAACTCCCGGCCCGTTGATTAAGAGTCAACTGCTCTACCAGCTGAGCTACGAAGTCATTTTTACAATATTAATCACAATAATGATGTTGGCAAAATAAATTTAAAACTAACAAAATACTTAAAGAACGATAAATGAATTAAACAACATAAAATAAATGTACTGTAATATGCAATTTTCTTTCGAAATGTGTTATTTAAAAACTAATTATCAAAATCTATCTCAAGCAATACAGGGCAATGATCACTGTGTATGGCATCAGCTAAAATAACTGACCGTTTTAAGTGTTTGATTAAATGATTTGACACCAAATTGTAATCGATACGCCAACCTAAATTTTTTTCTCTTGATCCTGCACGGTAACTCCACCATGTATACTGATGTGGGGTGGAATTAAAATATCGAAACGAGTCGGTAAACCCAGACTGAATAAAACTTTCAAACCAATCTCTTTCCTCTGGTAAAAAACCAGACGTATTTGCGTTTGATTTTGGATTGTGAATATCAATAGCCTTGTGGCAAATATTATAATCGCCTACCAATATTAAGTTAGAAATTTTTGTTTTTAATTGATTGATGTAGTTTTGAAAATCGCTTAACCACTTCATTTTAAATGCTTGTCTTTCATCACCACTGCTACCACTGGGATGATAGGCGCATAAGACAGAGCAATTTTCGTAATCAACCCGAATGATTCTACCTTCCGCATCATATTCAGAAATGCCGCACCCATACTCAATGTGCTGAGGTTTTAGTTTTGAAAAAATTGCTACGCCGCTATATCCTTTTTTTTGAGCTGGATACCAAAACAAATGATAGCCTAACTTTTCAAATAAAGTCACATCAACTTGTTCGGGAGTAGCTTTTATTTCTTGCAAACAAAGCACATCTGGATTTGCTGATTTGAGCCAATCAACTAAACCCTTATTGATAGCTGCCCTAATACCGTTTACATTGTAAGTAATAATCCGCATAAAATTATTTTAAGGGCTTAAAAATACAATTTCTATATTTATAAATCGTTAACAAACTGGTGAGATTTTTAACCATATATATTCTTATTTTTTTAGCTGGAATTGCACTTCAGGTAAAATCACAATCAAATTTTAAGCGAAAAATAATCATCTTAAAAAACGATACCGTTTATTTAGATACGCTTAGCTTAATTCCGAATACAATACAAATAAAATCAAAAAATAATGTGTTGGATACTTCACACTATAAAATAATTTACCCACTAAAAGCAATCGTCTTTAAAAAAAAGGTGTCGGATACCTTAACTGTTTTTTATAAAACTTTTGCTTATAACTATGAGAAATCATTTTTTCATAAAAACACTTCTCTTCTTAGCAAAGATTTATCACTGCCGAGAAATCCCATATCCTTTGCCTTTGATGGAAAAGAAAAAGTGCCTGATGGATTTGTGAGTGATGGATTAAATAAAAACGGAAGCATCAGCAGGGGAATTAGTTTTGGAAATAATCAGGACGTAGTTGTTAATTCGAGTTTGAATTTACAAATAAATGGGAAATTAACACCAGAGATTGATTTATTATTGGCGGCCACCGACGATAATATTCCTTTTCAGGCTGATGGAACAACGGCTCAACTGCAAGAATTTGATAAAGTATTTATTCAACTATCCAATAAATATTCCAAACTTATTGTGGGCGATTTTCAATTACAAAAACCAAATGGGTATTTCATGAATTTTTATAAGCGTTCTCAAGGCCTCTATTTTTCAAATAATTACAAAGATACCATCAATAAAAAAGTAATTACGTTTAAAACCCAATTTAGTGGCGCTGTTAGTAGAGGGAAATTTGCTCGAAATGTCATTCAAGGCACAGAAAATAATCAAGGACCTTACAGATTGAAAGGAGCCAATAACGAGCTATTTATTATTGCCTTATCAGGAACCGAAAGAATTTACATTGATGGTAAATTATTACAACGTGGGCAAGAAAATGATTACACCATTGATTATAATACAGCAGAAATTACATTTACTGCAAAACAAATCATCACCAAGGACAAAAGAATTATTGCTGAGTTTCAATATGCTGAAAGAAATTACTCCCGATCACTATATTTTTTTGGTGAAGAAATAGAAGGAGAAAAAATAAAATTGCGCCTTAATTTTTTTGGCGAACAGGATAATAAAAATAAAACTTTACAGCAAACCCTCTCTGACGAGCAAAAGCTTATTTTATACAATGTTGGTGATACCATCAATAAATCAGTTTCAAGTGGTGCTGAAAAAGTTCCTTTTAATTTGAATGATGTGTTTTATTGGAAAAAAGACACCATTGTTGGTGCATTTTTGTATAAAAATATTTATGTGCGCTCAGAAAATGCGGATAGCGCCAAATACCGCGTAAAATTTAGTTATGTAGGGGAAAAATCAGGAAATTATGTTCAAGAAATTACGGTGTCTAACGGTAAGGTCTATAAGTGGGTCGCTCCAATTTTTGGAATCTCTCAAGGAAATTATGAACCAGTTATTCCTTTAGTAACGCCTAAACAAAAGCAAATGCTTACGATTGGCGGCAATTATAGCATAAATAAAAATCACAATATTGATGTTGAAACTGTTTATACAAAAAATGATATCAATAAGTTTAGTCCTTATAATCACGCTAATGATGATGGTTATGGATTAAAATTATCCAGTAATAATGCGAGTATAATTAGTAAAGACACCTCCAGTAAAAAAGCCGTTGAGGCAATTTATAACGTGGCTTATGAATATGTGCAAAAATATTTTGACCCAATTGAACGATACCGAGCCATTGAATTTGAAAGGGATTGGAATCGACCAATAGATGGACTAATTAATACCGACCAACATGTAGGTTTTTCTCAACTGGGTTTGCAACAAGGAAACAAATCAAAATTACTTTACGGAATTTCCTTTTTTGAAGAAGGTTCTTTTTATAAAGGATTAAAACACAACATCCAAAGCTATTATAAAACTAAAATGAATTCTATTGAATATAATGGATCTTATTTAACAAGTAAAGACAACAGTTTATTGGCTACTAGATTTTACCGTCATAAAACAAAATTCTCTCAACAGTTTTGGAATTTCCAATTAAATGTACTGGATGAATTTGAACAAAATAAATTTAATAAATCTTCCTCAGATTCATTGACATCAAGAAGCTACCAATTTTGGGAATGGGAAACCAATATTACCAATAAAGACACAACCGGAAATTTGTACAAAATTTTTTATAGAGAACGCAGAGATATGCAAGCATATTCCTCAACTTTAAAAGACTCGACATTGGCTAAAAATACAGGCCTTTCAGTAAATATCAATAGCTTAAGAAATAACCCTTTCTCACTTACATTTACTTATAGAGAATTACAATTAAAAAACGCAAATCCATTGTTCTTGAAACCAGATAATGCTTTACTGAGTCGCATAGAATATGCTCCCCGATTTTTTAATAATTTTATCACGTCCAGTTTATTTTACGAAACGGGCTATGGCTTAGAAAATAAAAAAGAGTATTATTTTTTGTTAGTGGCTGCTGGACAAGGCACATACGCTTGGAAAGATTATAACGATAATGGCATTAAGGAAACGAATGAATTTGAAATTGCTCAATTCAGCGATCAAGCTTTGTACATTAAAGTGTTTACGCCAACAAATCAATATGTAAAAGTATTGCATGACCAATTTAGTTTCTCATTTAATTTAAGACCCAGTGTTTTTTTAAAAGACAGCAATTCAATGGCTCTAAAATTTGTGAGCCGTTTCGCAACTCAAACTGCTTATCGGATAGATAAAAAATCGAATGACAATGGTAAATTATTTACGTTTAATCCAATTAACATACAATTACAAGATCAATTTTTAACCTCCCTTAATTCCTCATTTCGTCAAAGCATTTTTTTTAATCAAAGTTCAGCAATTTTTGGTTCTGATTATTCCTTTCAAAACATTTTATCAAAGCAATTAAATATCAATGGCTTTGAAACCAGAGGAAATACTATACATGAATGGAGATGGCGATATAATTTTACAAGAGTTTGGAGTATTAGTAGCACCAATATGATTGGAATAAAACAAAATGCATCCGAATTTCTTACCTCTAGAAATTATAAAATAGAATATTATGATTTAGAACAAAAGTTAAGTTATCAACCCAATACAACATTCCGAATCAGTTTAATTTATAAATACAATCATAAACAAAATATAATTAATAATGGTTTTGAAATTGCAGAATTGAATGATTTTGGCTTAGAGTTTAAATACAACCAAATAGATAAAGGCAGTTTAACAGGAAAATTAAGCTATATCAAAATTGGATATAATAGTTTAGAAAATTCAGCAATTGCTTATGAGATGTTAAATGCTTTAAGAATTGGATCTAATTATACTTTTGGATTAAATTATCAAAGAAATTTATCTAACAACATTCATAAATACTTTAAAAGAAAGGAATTATCCTTACTGAAGATATCAAAACAATGCCTCACAGAAGGTCCTTGAGGATTCCAAGGCCTCCACCAGTTCATGCAGTCCATAAAGAGGTCCTCTGTTAACA
>JBKDJY010000104.1:0-5350 GCA_046345275.1 Bacteroidota bacterium | reverse complement strand
AGACGTAAATCAAATAGCAGAGGTTTATTGTTTTATACCCTCCTTAAGCAAGCTGTGTTAAATAAGCCTATATATGAAAGCCAAATCTCATAAGCCCATTTTTATTAATCAAATCAATGTGTAATAATCGGATAGCCATATTTTTAAAGTAAGTGGCATAAAACGTTTCGAAATGATAAGCAAGGAAAAGAAATAATTTTGGTAATAAAACTAACAAAGTCATAATGGATAATATTTATTTACTTCATAATTTTTATCGCTATGCATCTTTATCTCTCAATAAATCTATCATTCACAAATGTATTTTATTTCAATAAACGTATCAAAAAGCTTATTTTATTGATGATTTAGCATTTTCTATTGATGCGGAAATGGGGGCCAGCTTTAAAAAGAATATCAAAAAATATTTTTTTATTTGTACATTAACAAAAAGGAATTATATTTACACTCTTTTAAAAAAGATGGGGAGCTTAGCTCAGCTGGTTCAGAGCATCTGCCTTACAAGCAGAGGGTCACAGGTTCGAACCCTGTAGCTCCCACCAAAAAAGGGCTTTTAAATATTGTATTTGAAAGCCCTTTTTATTTTGGTTGTATCTTAAGAAAAAATGGAAAGGTGGCGAAATGCAACTTTCACTTAAATAAAACTAAGTATCTGTTTTTCTTTTTACCAATAAATAATAATTATTTTCTATGGGTAGATATCCATATTCATAACAAAAAATATAGTTTTTCCCCGTTTTGGTGGTTGTAATATTGGTGTGATATTGAAAATTAAAACCTTTATCAATTAATTTTTGTTGAGACACTTTCGCGGTTTCTTCAGGTAAAAATTCTTCTATAATTTTCCTGTTCTTTCGAAGTATCACATTGATGCTTTTTAAATAGGCATTACTTGTGCTGTTTAATTTGTTATTAAAAGCATTGCGGCACATATCACTGCAAAATTTTTTGTCAGCTCTACCATTAAATACATCACCACATTCACTACAAGTTCTTTTTTCCATGACATTCATTTATCTAAAAATTCCTTAGGAACTAAGCATACTGGAATGGGGTTCATTTTATGATGATTAGCTACATGTCTACTTTTATAAATCTTTAGCACATCTTCTTGGCGTTTGTTCAAAACATCATCTTTTTGATCTTCAATATAGCGCATGGCCCATTCTAATTCATCATAAGTGGCTCCAATTTGATCTTCATCTGTTCGTCCATCTGCAAATAAACCATCCGTCGGTTTAGCATTTAAAATATCTTCAATCACTCCAACCTCTTTTGCTAGGGCATACACCTGCGATTTCATTAAATCTGCTATCGGGCTGATATCAACCCCCCCATCACCATACTTGGTGAAAAATCCAATTCCGAAATCTTCAATTTTATTTCCCGTACCAGCCACTAATAATTTGTGATGCCCAGCATAGGCATATAAAGTAGTCATTCTTAAACGAGCTCTTGTATTAGCCATCGTTAAAAAATCTTGGACGTCTTGATCAAATGTAAGCTCTATTTCTTTAAAAACTGACGTCAAATTTACCTCAACATAAGAAACGTTTTTAAAATTTTGTTTCAACCAGTTTATATGCGCATTGCTTCTATCATACTCCGCAATAATTTGTTTAATGGGTAAATTCAAGCAAATGACTTTCTTGCCAGTAAGCGCACATAAAGTTGAGGTCAATGCCGAATCAATGCCACCAGATATGCCTATCACAAATCCATCCGTTTTTGATTTTTCTGAATAATCTTTTAACCAATTGACAATATAATTGACCACTTCTTTATTTTTCATTCTTCAGTTTTTTAATTTTTATATTTTATAATGGCTAAAGGAGAAGTTAAAATTAAAAAAAAATCTCAGCCAAATAGCTGAGATTTTTTTATACGAATCAAAAAAGGGACTAGAATAAAACACCAATGTTAATTTGAATGGCATCGCTTAATGCACTTTGTTTAGAAGTACTTGGAGCTGTTGAGGTATTGATGTTTTCTTTAATTTTATCAACGATTACTTCAGATTTATTTTGATATTGATTGATAAACCCTCTTAAATAATTGATTGAAAAAAAGAAAGAAGTGCTTCCCGATAAATTATATTCAGCACCAATGCCTACATTTAAACCCGCATTAAAAGGAATTAAATCTCCACTAGGCTTTAAGTCAGCTACAGTTGTGGTTGTTCCGTCAACATAAGCATTACTACTCGGATTCGGATCCTTCGTTAATTCCAAAATTTCATCCGTTGCTAAGTATTTGGTTTGAACGGCAATATTTCCACCAAATAACCCAAAATATTTAAGTCCAGATATATCTTTTGTCATTAATTTTAATAATACTGGAATGGTAACATACGTGGCTTTTACCGAACGGGTTTTAAGTACGTAAAATTTATTTCCATTACTTGCCGCAAAGATGCCATTAGGCCCTAAGGTGTAATCTGTTTTTTTAGACTCAGTATATTCACCATCTTTATTTAAAGCGTAACCTTGTCCATTTTTATATGTTTGCTTGCCACCCAAAAAATCACCGCCAATTCCAGTAACAAAAGATGCAGTTGAATTTATGCGGAATTCTGTTTGTAAGCCAAAACCAAAACCAAATTTTACGCCACCTTGGTCTACTACTTTTGTGTCACCACTTCTAAGCCAAGTGGGGCTGGGCGATATTCTCAAACCAAATCTAAACTTTTTATCTTTATCATTTTGCGCAATGATTGAATTAACTAACAATAAACAGCTGGAAACTAAAATTAAAATTTTTCTCATTTTTTAAAAAGTTTTATAATTTAACATTGTATAAATTTAATAAAAACTTTAAATGAATTCTTTTTTTAAATTATTATTTCTTGTTTTTTTTATTGGTTGTTTATCAAGTTGCAAACATAATCCATTAGATATTGATACAAGTCATGTAAATCAAAAAACAGTTGTGTTTAAGCGCCTAGACAAGGATATTGTTGAATTAAATCAACAAAACATTGAAAAAAAAACAGATGATTTTCAAAAAAAATATTCAAGCTTTTACCTCAGATATGTTACCAGTATTTTAAATCAAGGGGGGAAAATAAATGATTCCTCTTACAACCATAACACTTTGGCATTTATTGCTGATAGAGATATGAAAAGTGTTTTTAGAGATATCCCAACTAAAATCACAGATAATTATATTGAATTATTGGGCGAAGAACTAACAGAAGTATTAAAACGTTTCAAATTTTTTTTTCCAAATAGAAAAACGCCAAAACAGTTTGTAACGTTTATGAGTGGCTTTAATTATAATGTGGTATATGTTGATTCTACCATTGGAATTGGTCTTGAAATGTATTTGGGAAGTAATAGTGAATATTATAACATGTTACAGTTTCCTAAATTCAGGACACGCATTATGAATAAAGAACATTTATTAACTGATGTAGTTAGAGGGTGGCTATTAACTGAATTTGATAATGCTGACCCGCCTGCAAATAATTTATTGAATCATATGATTTTTTATGGAAAAATATTTTATGCCTGTGATGGCTTACTGCCAAATGTACACGACTCGTTAAAATTTGGTTACACCACAAAGCAACTGATAACTTGCAAACAATATGAAAAAAATTATTGGGGGTTTTTTGTGAAAGACAATAAATTATTTGATAATGATTTAAAAATTATTTCTGAATTTACTAGTGATGGGCCTTTTACCAGAGCCATTAGCAATGAATGTCCGCCAAGAATTGCCATGTGGCTAGGAAGACAAATTGTGAAGTCTTATATGGAGCACAACGATAAAGTCACACTCAATGATTTGATGAATGAAACAGATGCGCAAAAAATTTTATCTAAATCAAAATATAAACCTTAATCCATTTTTTTTTACAAAACATTCATTTTTTAAATGCATCTCAGACAACAACAAATACAAAGGAATTCGGAAATATTAAGAAAGTATATTCCGCATTTTGCTGTCGATATCATTGCGCTTTGGATTATTGAACTTGATATAAAACTAAAAATTACCAAAGAAAGAAGCACCAAGCTTGGAGATTATATGCCGCCACACAAAGGTAAAAACCACACCATTACCATTAATTATAATTTAAATGAGTATTCGTTTTTTGTGACTTTAATACACGAAATAGCACATTTAAAAACCTATAATTATTATAAAAATTCGGTTACACCTCATGGTCAAGAATGGAAATCGCATTTTAAAATGTTAATGAATCCATTTTTAAATACCGAAAATTTACCAATAGATATTTTATATGCCTTAAGAAAATATATGAACAATCCAGCTGCTTCGAGTTGCAGTGATGTGACCTTGATGCGCACCTTAAAGTTGTACGACAAACAAGAAGAAAATAATACCACCATTTTTTTAGAACGTTTGCCCATTAAAACTCATTTTTTATACAATGCTTCTAGGGTTTTTGAAAAAGGAGAACAACTCCGAAAACGCTACCGCTGTAAGGAAATTAGCACAGGATCGGTTTATTTATTTAGTCCTTTGGCTGAAGTTGAAGTTTTCGAAAAAGTCATTTGATTTTTTAAGATTGGTGCAAAATAAAAAAGCCCTTCAAATAGCTTATTATATTTGAAAGGCTTTTTAAAAAAATTATGATCCTTCTAAGCGCTTTTTTTTCCAAGCATTACAAAATCATTGGCAACGATATCAATTACATAACGCTTTACGCCTTCTTTATCAGTATAATTATTATTTTGAAGTTTACCATCCACGGCTATTTCCATTCCTTTTTCAAAATATTTTTCTGCCAATTCTGCTTGATTGCCCCATGCAGTGATGTTATGCCAAGTTGTTTCGGTTACCTTTTCACCTTTTTGATTTTTATAGGTTTCATTTGTGGCCAAAACCAACTTTGCTACTTTTTTGCCCCCTTGTAATGTTTTTATTTCAGGTGCAGTTCCCAAATTACCAATTAATTGTACGCGGTTTCTTAATGTGTTCATGATGTTCTTTGTTTTTAAAATGGTTAAACGTTTATAAAAAATATTTCGTTGTAGAGTTGAAGCGCTTCATCCTTTCAACGACACAAAGGTAAATCTAGCGTCAAAAATTATTCGGTTAATAATCAATTATAGTCGGGTATAGTCGGTTTTAAACGTTTAAAAACGGAATTCACATTTCTGTTAGTGGCTGTAAGCGCCACAAAGCCAATTTACGAAAAGTTGTCGAGAATTAAAAGTGCCAATTAGTCGGAGTTTGTCCAGGGCAACCGCATCAGAAAGTTAATAAATCGGCCAAGTAATTCGTTGACCTTGCCGCTTCTTTTCTTCGTCTTCTTAAGCTTTTTTTGTCATTTTTTTGTCGAATAATATTAAGTGCCATTTTACGAATGAAGTTAAAA
>JBKDJY010000103.1:0-3571 GCA_046345275.1 Bacteroidota bacterium | reverse complement strand
GCCCGCAATTGCGGGCTTTATTTTTGTTGTAGAATATCGATAAGCATTAGTAGTTCTTTGTCTGTAATATTAGCTTGTTCGGATTTATCGTAAATGTCCATTAAAAAGACCGTTTTTTTTAACGATGCGAACGTAGGTAATAATTCTAGCACCACCACTTTTACCTTTACCTTTACCTTTAGAAGCAATGGCAATGCGTAATTTATAACATTCTTTGCCAATAGGAGTGCCAAGTGTAGGATTTTCAATAAGTTCATCAATAACCGAAGCTAAATCAGCGGCAAGCGATTTATATTTTTTAGCTAACCGTTTTAGCTTTCTTTCAAAAGGTTCGGTGGCAATTACATTAAAGCTCATTCAATAAGTCTTTAGCAGATTTAAGTTTTTTCTTTCCTTGTTCGTATAACTTTACATCGTTAAAAGCTTCTGCCAAATCAGTAATAAATTGGCTTTTGCGTTCTTCTTTTACTTCTTTTATAACGCTAATGTAATCAAGGCTTTTAACCATTTCCATAAAAAATGGAATGCGGCTATTTTCTTTTATATCAAGTATTACTTTCATCTTATTTTTTATTTAGCGGTTTGAATATTTTGTTCAAAGAACGTTTGAAATTTTTGTTTGGTAAGCATAGTATCAATGATTTTGTAAACTTTATTCTTATCATCTTCTTGTAGTTGATTGATTAAATGTAATTTTTCAAAATCGGGCTTACCTTCTACTATAATAGACGATGGAATAACATTACCATAGTTTAAAATTTCATCAGTAGTCATATTAAAGAGAATAGAGAGTTTTTGTAGTTCCTCTACAGATAAATCTCTGTGTCCGTTTTCAAGCTTGTTATAATTGCTATTTCCGATAGCTAAATGAGCCGAAACTTCTTTTTGCATCAAGCCTTTGTCTTCTTTGATTCTTTTAATAATTGTAACTGTTTCCATACCATCGAAATTTATACAAAGATAGAAAATAAAGAATTTACTTTCTAGTAAAAGAAATTAATTGCGATTTATATCAAAGTAACGAAAGTTTTCGAAAATTAAGAGCCTGTTTAAATTTTATTCAATAATAATTTTATGGATGAAAGTTTAACCATTTCCTCAGAAGTTTACGGGCAATACAACTACTCCTATGTTCCGACTAATCTATCAGAATATCCTGCTATTGGTCACGATAGACGATATGACAATTTAAAAATTACAGGTGCATCAGGACTATTTACAGATACAAGAGCCATTGGGGCAGACTGGAGATTTGTAGGCGAAGAACTTAGTATAGCAGGTAATCCATTTTTAAATCCCATTGATAGAATGTCAGCAGGTTTATTAGGTGTAGGTTTAGGACTGAGTGCATTGCCTAAAACATTATTTAAGCTAAGTACGCCATTTGGATATATGCAAACAATGATGTGGTACAACATTAGCAATCAGGGAGTAAATAATGCTCCAACTATCCACAAACATTAATCATACTTACTTATGAAAAAATTTATGGTATTTATCAAGAGCTTTTTAGTTGTAATTCTTCTTTCAAAATTTACTGCCTGTAATTTTGCACCGGGCAGTTATCCTTACGCTGAAACCTACGAATTGAATTATTCAGAAGAAGAAGTAAAAACTGCAATAAATAAATTTAAGCATGAGTATTCTGAACACATAGTCCCAAAAGTTACGATTGATGGTAAAGCAACTTGGGATTTGGTTGATGAACAGTCAAAAGAACCGAACCACTGGTATGTTGTTTATTTTTACTACCCTAAAGAAAACCAGATAATACTTACTTGGACACGACCTGCTGAAAAGGGAAAAACTACCTTTGCTTTTGTAAGTATCAATGAAGGGTTAACACTTGGAAACTGGAAAGAGATAAACAAAGATTTTAGTCGTTCTGAAAACAAAGAGGAGAATAAAAAATTTGAAGAACGGATTTTGAGTAAGATAAAAGAGAAACTATAAATCAAAAGCCCCGAAAATCGGGGCTTTTGATTTTAAATATAATCCTTAATAAGTTCCTTAATTTCTTTATCGGTAAGGTTATCAATTTCACCTTTGTTATAGATGGAGAAAAGCAGTACAGTAGTTTGCGTAACTTTTACAAAAGACAAAACCCTTGCACCGCTTGATTTGCCTTTGTTTTTAGAAGCGATAGCCAAACGAATTTTATAAATATCATTACCAAGCGGAGTACCAGTAGTTGGATTTTCTTCCAGTTCGGTAAACAGTTCAGCTAGTTCTGTTTTTAGCGATGGATATTTTTTAGTGAGCCTTTTGGCTTCCTTTTTAAAGTTGGCAGAAAGCTCAATACTATAACTCATTCAAAAAATCTTTAGCGGATGTAGTTTTTAGTTTTCCTTTTTTGAAAAGTTGCATTTCCTCTAATCCAGCTTTGATATTATCCAAAATCTCATCTTTGGCAGGTTCGCCATCAGTCTCTATTTTTTTAACGTAATGCAGGTTTTTAGCCAGTTCCAGGAAGTGGCTGTATTCCTTATCAGTTGTATATACGGTTACGTGTCTCATACTATTTAGCGGTTTGAATATTTTGTTCAAAGAACGTTTGAAATTTTTGTTTAGTAAGCATTGTATCAATTATTTTGTAAACTTTATTCTTATCATCTTCTTGTAGTTGATTGATTAAATGTAATTTTTCAAAATCGGGCTTACCTTCTACTATAATAGACGATGGAATAACATTACCATAGTTTAAAATTTCATCAGTAGTCATATTAAATAACACAGCTAATTTTTGAAACTGCTCTACCGATAAATCTCTATGTCCATTTTCTAGCTTATTGTAATTGCTATTTCCAATGGCTAAATGAGCTGATACTTCTTCTTGAATCAAGCCTTTGTCTTCTTTGATTCTTTTAATAATTGTACCTGTTTCCATACCATCGAAATTTATACAAAGATAGAAAATAAAGAATTTACTTTCTAGTAAAAGAAATTAATTGCGATTTATACCAAAGTAACGAAAGTTTTCGAAAATTAAGAGCCTGTTTAAATTTTATTCAATAATAATTTTATGGATGAAAGTTTAACCATTTCCTCAGAAGTTTCCATGATTAGCTCATAATTTCTATATAAACTTCTATCATTATCAAGCCAAGAAAATGTTCTTTCAATTACCCAGCGTTTATGTATCGGCTTAAATTCTTTGTTACAATCACTTCTCATTACTATTTGAATAACATAGCCAAAAATAATTTTTACTTGCCCTGTTTCGCTGTAAATGCTTTAATAACGCTGCACACTGGCTCCGCTGGATTTTGTGTGTAGGTTTTAGAGCGAGGCTAATCCTGCGGAAAATAGAAAATGGATCACGTCAAAAAGTTGGGGATTAAACCAAAAAAAGATACATTTAGCTTAAAAAATTATCGAAACACTAAGCATTCAATTATTAAAGGAACTGTTTCCATCAGAGTTAATGGATTATTTTGGGTCAGGTTAATTTTCTGGGGAGTAATTGTTAAGCAAATAATTTTTGTAATCTAAAGAGGAAGAATTTCACATCAGTAACACCTCTTAAATTAGCTCTAAAATTTTTTATTTTGGAATTGAAAGATTCAGCATT
>JBKDJY010000102.1:0-3949 GCA_046345275.1 Bacteroidota bacterium | reverse complement strand
TAGATAGATAGATAGATAGAAAAATCATGTTGAAATAAGAAAAAAATAGCGTATTTTTGAAATACAGATTACAAAAAATCGTTTAATGAGTTCTGCGATTTTTATTCAAATCTCTAAAAATGAATTTTTAGAACCCACCTATATTAATTTCGAATAGATGGTTTTTTAATGGATTAGTTTTTATTGGGATTTTTTATTTTACATTTCAGTTGTTTGTGATTTCAAATATTCAACCAATTTGGAATGTTTTTGCCGATCCGCTTGACTATCAATATCAATCTAAAAAAGACTTATTTAGTTTAGAGTTTTTATCTCCCTCTCCAAATAAATTTGCTTCTCCTAGGCCTTTTACAACCTCTTTATTTTATAAAATGGCAGATTCTGATCCTTATAAAATGATAATGCTTCAAAAACTAACTTATGGTATTTGTACAGTATTATTTTCTTTAATTTTCATTTCTTTCATTGAACCAATTTTACTTAAAATTATAACCTTTTATCTTTTTTTGTTTTTATTTAGTTGGCTCAATATTGTTGGATGGACTAATAATGTATTATCCGAATCAACTTCAACTTCCTTATTATTTTTATGGTTGGGTATTTTACTTTTATTCATTAAAAAAAATAATTGGTTCATTACCATTTTATTTTGCATCGTTTCATTCTTTTTTTCATTTACAAGAGATTCATGGCCTTATATTATACTTATAACAATAGTTATAATTTCAGGAGTCAACTTTTTCAAAAATAAAAGTGATAAATTAAAAAACATCTTTGCTTTACTTTTTTGTTTAACATTATTTATAGTACAAGGTAAAACTTCCGAAATTGGACAAAGACACAAAATGCCAATATTTAATGTTATTGTCGGAAGAATTTCCAAAAATGATAATCATTTAAAGTGGTTCGAAAAACAAGGCATGCCTTTAGCTTCAGAAATAAAGAAAGACTTTAAAGATGTAGATGTTGATTCGGATCTTGGCCGACCTTTTATTTATTCAAAATACCTTGATTCAAAATATTTGCCATTGATGGATTGGGCAGGGAAGAAAGGTAAATCAGTATACCAATTATTTTTATTAAGCCACCCAAGTTATCTATTATTGTTTGACCAAACCAATCATCAAACTAATCGAATCTTTTGTTATAATTTTTATACATATTTTCATAATACCTCCAAACTATCTGACTTTACTGAAACTACATTTCCATTATGGGATTTAACGACAACCTTAGTATTAGTTCTTCTCCTTTTTTTTGTAGCCATTTTTG
Organism: Bacteroidota bacterium; assembly: GCA_046345275.1. Taxonomy (GTDB): domain Bacteria; phylum Bacteroidota; class Bacteroidia; order B-17B0; family Aurantibacillaceae; genus UBA4416. Next base: position 2,677 of record JBKDJY010000102.1, on the reverse strand, counting down.
TAAAAAATAGTTTGTATACAATTCCTTTGTTGATAACCTTTTTATTTTTTATAAATTCCATTATTCTTTATAATGCAGATACTATGGAAGTGCAAAGACATTTATTTATTACTCAAATAATCATTCAGTTGCTTAACATTATGTGTTTTAGTTTATTAATAAATGTTTTCATAAATTTGATTAAACGAAAACCCAATGGCATTTAAAATATATACAAAAACTGGAGATGCTGGACAAACGTCTCTCATCGGGGGAACTCGGATTCCTAAATTTGACATTCGTATTGAAGCCTATGGAACGGTTGATGAATTAAATTCGAACATTGGTTTAATAAGAGATCAAGATATTGACGAACATTCAAAACTTATTTTGATTGAAGTACAAGACCGATTATTTACAATTGGCTCTTTATTAGCTGCCGATCCTGAAAAGAACAAAATGGCCTTACCGAAAATTTCAGAAACTGATATCACTCTATTAGAAAAAGAAATAGATGCCATGAACGAGCATTTACCAGAAATGAAGCATTTTGTTTTGCCAGGCGGGCATACGACTATTTCTTTTTGTCACGTAGCACGTTGTGTTTGCAGGCGAGCTGAACGCTGCGTATTGAGGCTTAACGATGAATATTCTGTTGATGAATTAATTTATAAATATTTAAATCGCTTGTCTGACTACTTATTTGTGTTATCTCGTAAATTTACACAAGAGTTAAAAGCTACAGAAACTCCTTGGATACCTCGCTTATAATGCCAACTCCAAATAATATTGTAAACTTGATGATGGCCAAAGATTATTTTAGTCAATGGTTGGGGATTGAAGTATTAGAAATTACCGAAGGGAAATGCAAACTGAAAATGCAAATAAAAAAAGACATGCTGAATGGTTTTGGTATTGCACATGGTGGAATTACGTATTCATTTGCAGATAGCGCTTTGGCATTTGCATCCAACAGTTATGGGAAAAAGGCTGTATCCATAGAAACTTCTATTTCACACCTCGTTTCATTATTAGAAAATGATGTTATTACAGCAGAAGTCTTTGAACAATCAAACAGTAATAAAATTGCGATTTATACTGTTGACGTTATAAAACAAGCCACCAATCAAAAAATAGCAATGTTTAAAGGAACGGTATATAAAACCGATAAAAATTGGTTTAAAATATTTTCATGAAGGCGCTTTCAAACTTAAATATTGATGATTTTAATTACGATTTACCAGATTCATTTATTCCGCATTTCCCTTTAGAGAATAGAGAAGACGCTAAATTATTAGTGTACAAGCAAAACAAAATTGAGAGCTATTTTTTTAAAAACATCACTGAGAAATTACCTAAAAATTCTGTACTTATTTTTAATAACACCAAAGTTATTCAGGCTCGTTTACATTTTAAAACAGCTGCCAATCAAACCATCGAGTTATTTTGTTTAGAGCCTCATGATTGTTACAGTGATGTAGCAATAGCAATGGCCTCAACTGATTCGGTAAAATGGAAGTGTTTGGTTGGAAATTTAAGAAAATGGAAAGATGAATTTTTAGTTTTAAAATTTGCTGATATTGAACTTAAAGCTAAAATATTGGAAAAAACGGATACCTATGTTAACATCCAATTTTACTGGAATAAAAATGAAATGAGTTTTGCTGAATTGTTAAGCAGAGTAGGGGAGGTGCCAATTCCACCTTATTTAAATAGAGATACGACTGAAACTGATGCTGAACGTTATCAAACAGTTTATGCTCAGCATAAAGGCTCTGTGGCAGCGCCAACCGCAGGTTTACATTTTACCGAATCCTTATTAAAGGAATTGAAGGAAGCAAACATTCAACAATTATTCGTTACGCTTCACGTTGGTGCTGGCACATTTATGCCAGTAAAATCAAATAAAATAGAAGAACACGTGATGCATGCCGAATGGATTGACGTTGATTTAAAAACAATTCAAAAATTATCATCAAACCTCGATAAAGTATACATAGCAGTTGGAACTACCTCCCTCAGAACCATCGAAACCATCTATTGGATGGGATTAAAAGCATACTTAAATCCTCAATCAAGCATTCAACAATTAGAAATTCAACAATGGGATGCCTATCAATTAGTTGAAAAAGAAATTTCTCTGGATAAAAGTTTACAGGCATTAATAAATTGGATGTTACATAATAACCTTGAAAAATTAGTTTGTAAAACACAAATATTAATTGCCCCACCTTACAAATTAAAATTGACAAAAGGAATTATTACAAATTTTCATCAGCCTAAAAGCACGTTATTACTCTTAATTAGTGCTATTGTTGGCGATAGCTGGAAAACAATTTATAATTATGCGCTTAAAAATAATTATCGATTCTTGAGTTATGGCGATAGTTCATTGTTACTCCCTTTTTAATTTTCGCTCGTTTCTAAAATTATTTTTTTGTTATGAATGAACTCTAAAAGAATTTTTTGCCTAACTTTTTATTTTTGCCACTTGTGAGTCACATTTAGTTTAAGTATTTGCTCTAACTATTATCCCTTAGAATTTTTATTATAATACTTAGAGTCTGCTCAAAAACTAAAAATGCATGTAAAATCAAAACTTTTGAGACATTTTTCACATTTTATCTGCAAGTATAAAATGATATAATCTCAATAAAATAGTTTAAAAAGAGTGCGTTTGTTTTTTTGCCTTTATCAT
>JBKDJY010000101.1:0-14133 GCA_046345275.1 Bacteroidota bacterium | reverse complement strand
TTGTGTTTTGTACCGGTTTAGTTTCATCTTTAATGTATTAATTTACACTACAAATATAATATTAACTATTTGATAATCAAATAGTTAATAAGTTAATTTATTAACAAGTTTATCAACAGTTTGATTTATAGAACTCCCCTTAACTTAATTATTTGATGATGATAGTTGAAATGTGTGATTCTCAAATTTAATAAACTTTTTCATTTCTTATTTACTAACAAAAACTATTTTTTGTTTTGTGCGTCAACCACAGCAATTGTAATCATGTTTACAATTTCACGAACAGAGCTGCCCAATTGCAAAACATGAACTGGTTTTTTTGATCCCATTAAAACTGGACCAATAGCCTCCGCTCCGCCCAATTCTTGTAGCATCTTATAAGCAATATTACCTGAGGCTAAATTTGGAAATATAAATGTGTTCACATCTTTGTCAACCAATTTACTAAATGAAAACTGCTCTTTTAATAACTCATTATTTACTGCGAAATTGGCCTGCAAATCTCCATCTACAATTAAATCAGGATGATTTTTGTGCAATAATTTAACGGCTTCTTGAACTTTTTTTGGAACATCACCTTTTGCTGAACCAAAATTAGAATAAGACAACATGGCAATGCGAGGTGTGATATTAAATTGCTTGACGGTATTAGCAGTTAATACAGCAATATCAAACAATTGCTGAGCAGTTGGGTCAGTATTCATGGTTGTATCTGCAAAAAAGTAAGGTCCTTTTTTTGTAATCATGATGTATAGACCCGCTAATCTTGAAACTCCTTCTTGAACACCAATAACCTCCAATGCAGGTTTGATGGGGGCTCCATACTTTCTTGTTAAACCAGATATCATGGCATCAGCTAAATTTTGTTCCACCATCATCGCACCAAAATAATTTCTATCCCGCATTAATTTTCGAGCATCGTATTGGGTTAGTCCTTTGCGTTGTTGTTTTTTCCATAAAATATCTCCAAATAAAATTCTTCTTTCCTCTTGCTCAATTAATAATGTATCTATAATTTCAGTATCTCCTAAGTCTATTTGATGTTCCTCCAACAAGGCTAGAATTTTTTCTTTATTCCCTAATAATATTGGTATGGCAATGCCTTCGTCTTTTGCTACCTGTGCTGATTTTAATATCTTATAGGTGTCAGCCTCAGTAAATACAACCCGTTTAGGATTTGATTTGGCTTTGTTAGCAAGGCTGCGCATTAATTTATTGTCTTTTCCCAAACGGTTATCTAATTCGTTTCGATAGGCATCCCAATCTGTAATGATGCGTTTTGCAACTCCGCTATCAATGGCTGCCTTTGCAACCGCTGCGCTTACAACAGGAAATAATCTACCATCTATTGGTTTCGGAATAATATACTCTCTACCAAAACACAAATTTTTTGAACCATAAGCTAGGTTTACATAATCAGGCACATTTTCCTTTGCCAAGGATGCAATGGCTAAAGCAGCTGCTAATTTCATTTCTTCGTTAATGCAGGTTGCTCTAACATCCAAAGCGCCTCTAAAAATAAATGGGAATCCCAACACATTGTTTACTTGATTGGGATGATCACTGCGGCCAGTTGCCATAATAATATCTTTCCTGGCGGCTATTGCTTCTTCGTAAGATATTTCAGGCGTTGGATTAGCCAAAGCAAATACAATACAATTTTTCGCCATCGAACGAATCATTTTTTGTGTCAAAATATTTCCTTTTGATAAGCCTACAAAAACATCAGCACCAGCAATGGCTTCTTCTAGGGTGTTTATTTTTATGTTATCAGAGGCAAAAAATGTTTTATATTGATCTAAATCTTTTCTGTTTTTATTAATGACACCCTTGCTATCTAACATTAAAATATTTTCTTTTTTAACACCAACAGCAATGTACATTTTAGCACAAGAGTTTGCAGAAGCGCCAGCACCATTGATAACGACTTTAATTTTTCCAATTTTTTTTCCTGCTATCTCTACGGCATTTAAAAGTCCAGCAGAAGAAATAATAGCAGTTCCATGCTGATCATCATGCATCAAAGGAATATTTAATTCCTCTTTCAATCGTCTTTCTATTTCAAAACATTCGGGAGCTTTAATATCCTCTAGATTGATTCCACCAAAAGTGCAGGCAATATTTTTAACTGTACTTACAAATTCATCCACATTTTTTGTGTCGATTTCAATGTCAAAAACATCTATGTCTGCAAAAATTTTAAACAACAATCCTTTGCCCTCCATGACTGGTTTTCCTGCTAAGGCACCAATATCACCTAATCCTAATACCGCGGTTCCATTACTTATAACGGCTACTAAATTCCCTTTGGCAGTATATTTATAGGCATCTTCTGGATTTTTTTCAATTTCCAAACAAGGTTCTGCCACACCAGGTGAATAAGCCAAGGTTAAATCTCTTTGGGTGCTGTAAGGCTTAGTTGGAACAACTTCAATTTTTCCTGGTCTCCCTTTTGAATGGTATTCAAGGGCATCTTTTTTTAAAGACTTTGACATATTTTAAAAACTTTTGAGAACGAAGCTACGTTTTTTAAAAGAAAACAAAAAATAAAATACCACATACAGTTACCAGAAAGTCGCAAATAAAAATGCTTTCTTTTAAACTTCTTAAACATAAATAAAATTAGTAAATCAAATTTCAATAGATCAAAAAAATACGTTCATCATGAATTGATAGATGTATTGATGAGTGAGACTTGATTTGAAAAGTATCATAACCTTATTTTCTCAATACAGCTTAAATAAAGATATCACCGCTTAAAATATTAAATATCCTTTATTGGAATAATAAACATTCAATATTTGAATTTGTTACCTTTGATAAATGGCCTTGCTCCTATCTGAAAATATTAAAGTTGCTGTAGATTCTTTAAAAGGAAATAAGTTACGCGCTTTCTTAACCATGCTCATTATCTTTATTGGAATCACAGCTTTGGTTGGGATATCATCTGCCATTGATGCCATGAAGGGTGCCATCAATTCTAATTTTACACGAATGGGGGCTAATTCCTTCACCATTAGAAACAGAGAAACCACCATTAAAATTGGGAAACGTGGAAGAAGGGCAAAAAAATTTGAATCCATTACTTATAAAGAAGCGCTTGATTTTAAAAAAGAATTTGATTTTCCAGCTTTAACGGCGGTATCAACAATGGCCTCATTTAATGCGCGGCTTAAATTTGAATCTGAAAAAACCAACCCGAACATACAAGTTTTTGGTGGTGACGAAAATTATTTATCTACCAGTGGTTATGAATTGGAAAAAGGAAGAAATTTTTCAATACAAGAAATCACCAATGGTTCAAACCTTGTAATTATTGGTAAAGATGTAGATTTTGATTTATTTAAAGGAAAAGAAAATGCAATTAATAAAATAATTAAAATAGGTAGTGGAAAATATAAAGTCATAGGTGTTTTAAAAAGTAAGGGAAATAGCATGGGTTTTGGTGGAGATAAAATTAGCATTATCCCATTAACCAATGCCCGACAATATTTTGCGAAAAATGATATGAGTTTTACCATCAATGTATTAGCTGAAAATGCTAACTTATTAAACTTGGCATTAGGTGAAGCAAATGGCTTATTTAGAAAAATACGGAATGTAAAACTGGGAGAACTGGATAATTTTGAAATAACCAAGGCTGATAATTTAGCAAATATTTTAATTGGCTTAACGCGTAATGCTTCTATGGGTGCTATTGTTATTGGCATTATAACATTGATTGGTGCATCTATTGGTTTAATGAACATCATGCTCGTGTCTGTTACCGAACGAACGAAAGAAATAGGAATTAGAAAAGCATTGGGTGCTACAAATCAAACAATCAAAACACAATTTTTAATTGAAAGCATTGTTATTTGCCTTTTTGGCGGCGTATTTGGCATACTGATGGGCATCATCGCTGCAAATTCTATTTCATTAATGCTTAGCTCAAGTTTTTTTATGCCATGGTTTTGGATTTTTATTGGATTTGTAGTTTGCATGGCTGTGGGTTTGATAAGTGGATATTTGCCTGCTAAACGTGCTTCCTTGCTTGATCCGATAGAGTGTTTACGATTCGAGTAAACTTTGATAAAATATAATTAATTCTTTAGCAACTTTTTTATAGTCAAATTCTGCCTCTGCTAACTGACGCGCGGAGATTTGCAATTCAGTTTTGAGGTGTTTGTTTTTAATTAACTCTATTAAAGCATTTTTAAAATCAATGGCAGAATCTGCAATGATTAAATGCTTATTTTTTTCGTAAGGTATTCCTTCTGCTCCAATACTGGTTGTGATAATGGCTTTTCCATAGGCTAAGCCTTCAACCAATTTAATGCGCAAACCACTTCCACTTAATAAAGGAACTATCATGATATCATATTGTTGATAAAGCTTAGTAGAATTTTCAACATGCTCAATCACATGTATTTTGTCCGAAGCCTTTTTCTGGATGGAAAGAGGCATTCCTTTGCCCGCAATAATTAGTTTGATGTTTGGCATCTCTTTTGAAACATCATCCCAAACGTGTTGTAAAAACCAATTCACTGCTTCCACGTTTGGTAACCAATCCATTGAAGCAAAAGAAAAGACAGTGTTAGTTTCTGAAGGATATAAAATTGGTTGATACATTTTTAAATCTACTCCAGTTAATGATGTTTTTATTTTTTTGTTGAAGCCTAATGCTTCTATGTTTTTCCGATCTATGTCTGTAATCGTAATAATAGTGTCACAAATGTGAAAGGCATTTAATTCAAATTTTTTTAGACGATTGTTTTGTAAAGAAATATATTTTTTTTTAAGCCAATTTTTCTCTTGCAACAAAACTCTCTCCCATATTTGATGCTCAATATTATGAGTTCTTAAAGAAATAATTGCTCTTGAATATTTTTTTATAATGTGAATATAGCTTGCCATAAAAACACCTTCAAGCTGAATGATATCAAACGTTTCGGAGTTTAATTTTTTAATGAGTACTTTTTCAAATGCTTTAAAATAAAATCGGCTGGAAAAATAGGACTGATTTGAAAACAAATTTAAAAATGCACCAATGATTGAAGTACTGGTATTTTTATAAACCGACTGATAATGTATTTTGTTTTTTATGATGGCTGATACTTCTTCGTCGGGCTTAAAATGTTTTTTTGTATTAATGGTCAGTAAGTGGATGTTAACATCGTGTTCAGAAAGACCAAAAGCTAAATTTGAAATGGCGATAGAACTGCCGTCTGTTGAAGGAAAAGGAGCTTTATTACTAAGTTGAAGGATTTTCATAATCAAACTTTAGTTTTTTTTGAAAAAAATTTCTAATAGGTTCTGTATATCTGCCAATATCAAATAATGCTGAATCATTTGCGGCCTTGTATGTAAGGAAAATACCAAGGGGTAAAAATAACAACAAAGGAAACCAACAGCCAAATACAACATTATAAATTTCTTCTAATACCAAACGCTCATAAATAATTGATACCACGTAGTACATTAAAAAAAATATAACCGCAACCACCACTGGCAATCCCATTCCTCCCTTTCTAATAATAGCACCCAAAGAAGCGCCCACAAAAAACAAAACGATGCAAGCAAAAGAAATATTTATTTTTTTGTGCCAGCCAAGGCTATAATTTAAGATATTATATTTTTTCACTTTTATTTCTTCGTTTACACCATCAATATAGCCACAGGAACTTCTCACTAAATTTTTAGCATTTTCAACGCAGTTATTAAAATCATTTTTGTTTAACGTCGCATAAAAAACTTTTAAATTTCTTTGTTTTTTACCAGAAGAAATAATCCGTAGGGTATTTGGAGTTAAATAGGTTTTAAATTGTTTATATAAGAATATCTGTTTTTTTAAAATGGATAATTGAAAGGTGTCTATTTCGCTATTAATTTGCCAAACGTTCATCATTTCATGGTGATTTTTAAATAACTCCTTTTGTGTATGTTTCATTTTAAAATCACTCATGTCAATGTTTACAGTTAATTCGCCATAAAGTAATTGCATTAAAGGATGATTTTTTTTGTAATATTCATCTTTCAAAACATCCTCATAACGCACACCATGATACAATTGTAATTGTAAATAATTCGTATCTACAGAAGTTCTCATTTCTCCACTATCAGCATAAAGCTGAACGTTATTTCCCAACCCATCTTTATGATCGTAAATACTAACATTATAAAGTGTATTTCCGTCTTTACTTTTATTCCCAACTTTAATACTATATCCATCAAGTTGGTTATAAAACACACCCTCTTTAACACTTAAGGTAGGTTTAGCTTGTCTAATGTCATACAATAAGCTTGCTGAATTTAAAGTGATTTGAGGTAAAATAAAATTGTTAAAGAAAAATGTAAACCCCGCTAAAAAGATGATAAAGAAAAAGATTGGTCGAATTATCTTAAACAAAGACAATCCCGACGATTTTAAAGCAACTAACTCATAATTCTCAGCTAAGCTGCCAAATGTCATGATAGAAGATAATAAAATTCCTAATGGCATTGCTAATGGCAAAAAAGAAATAAAAGCATAGGTAAAAAACTTGATGAGTACCCAAGAACTAACACCTTTTCCAATTATTTCGTCCATATAAGTGAAAATATGAATTAAAAAAAATACAAACATTCCTATGAGTAATGTTAAAAAAAACGGGGGCAAATACGCTTTTAGTAGGAATATATGTAGCTTTTTAATTTTCAAAAGGAATGATAAAAATAACTTATATTTTTTAATCGGGTGACCAAAATATCCAAACTTTGTTATTTTTGTAAGCATGATTAATGGTAAAAAAATAGTTGTAGTATTGCCAGCTTACAATGCTGCACTCACACTTAAGCGCACATACGACGAGATTCCTTTTGATATTGTTGATGATGTTGTTTTGGTTGATGATTACAGTAAAGACAATACTGCTGAAGTTGGCATCAAACTGGGCATTAAACATGTTATCAGGCACGAAAGAAATAAGGGTTATGGCGGAAACCAAAAAACATGTTATGATAAAGCCCTCGAAATTGGCGCTGATATTATTATTATGTTACACCCAGATTACCAATATACCCCTAAGCTTATTCATAGCATGAGCTATCTCATAGCTAATGAGCTTTATCCTTCAGTTTTTGGATCAAGGATATTAGGAAATGGAGCCTTAAAAGGAGGGATGCCATTATACAAGTATATATTTAATCGCTTTTTAACATTAACCCAAAATATTTTAATTAACCAAAAACTAAGTGAATACCATACTGGTTACAGAGCATTTAACCGCGAAATACTAGAAACAATTAGCTATCATGAAAACTCTGATGATTTTGTATTTGACAATCAAATGATTTCACAAATTTTTTATGCGGGATTTCAAATAGCCGAAATAACTTGCCCCACTAAATATTTCCCTGAAGCCAGTTCCATTAATTTTAGAAGAAGTGCTACTTATGGCATCGGTGTTTTAAAGGTTTCATTTTCTCATTTTTTTAATAAATTAGGTTTATCAAAAAACAAAATTTATAAAAATAAAAAACTACTTTAGTAATTCTTGCGCTTCTTGTATTGAAATAACTTCTCCTTTGAAAACTGCAATGACGAAAGCTTCTACAAAACCTTCTTCTGCAAGTTTATTTTTATATGCTTCAGCTTTTTTGTAATCCGAAAAAGAGCCTGAAGTATAGCGTATCATCCCAGAAATTGTGCTTTGTTTTTCAACGTCAGAAATATCTTTGGTTTTTTCATCCATGTTTTTATTACCAGCTTTTACCAATGAACCAAGTTGAATTTTAAAAGTAATCTGATTTTTATCAATGGAACTAAATTTAGGAATTTCGGCAATGTTTTCTTTTTCCTTGGTAGCCATTGTTGCTTTTGTTTGACTGATTGGAATTCGTTTACCATCTTTATATGCCGTAATAAATGCATCTCCATATCCATCTAAAACCAAATCCGCTCTAATGTTTGCCGCTTGCTGAATTGTTCTATATCCTTTTGTGGCATACCTATAAACGTTATCTCCTGTCATCAACTCTAAAACATTTCCTGCACTTTTAAATACTTCCTTAGATATTCTATTTGCATAAGCTCCAAGTTGAACCCTGAATACAATATCTCCTTTTGCAAACTGATTTGCATCAGAATCAACTTCATCACTGCTGCCATTTTTATTCAACTCGTCATTACCAGCAAATTGCTCATTTATAAAGGCTACGACCTGATCATCCGGTATTTCAATAAAGTTTCCATCTTTATAATAACCAATTTGAGCTCCACTATTACCTTCTGATCTAAATTCATCTCGTCGTTTAATGGCATTGTCTATATCTTTATAATTACCAGCTGTATAAATTGTTGAATTATCAGATAGCACAGTCGATTTTACATCACCAATACTTAATAAGTAGGTCATTTCATCACTCGGAACGGGGCCAGTATACTTTGTTAATTTAACAGTGAAATCGTAATTGGTTTTTGACTTAGACTTGGTTTTGTTTTTTCTAATAAATTCTGCTGCAAGCGCACTATCATTTTTATGTTGATAAAAATTTTCAACAATTTCTATATTACTTGCTTTGTTTCCACTGTCAAGATATTGTGCATACCAATCTTTCCAATAGGCGTCGTTTAATGAAACGCCTTTAGAATTCACATTCATCCCTTCTGGTGTTGTCAACTCATCGTCTTTATAGTTGGGTACTCCATCTCTGTCTTCGTCTAACGGACATCCAAGCCAATTAACAATAACTCCCTTGGGAGTTCCATTACAATGATCGTCTAAATCTCGAACACCATCGCCATCAGAATCGGCATTATCAACAACCAAAAAATCTACGCTATCATAATAACCCTCAGGCATCGTATCTGTTTTACTTTTACGATTGATGACTAAATCATATTGAAGGGCGAACGATGAGTAAACAAAATTGTCCCTTTGTTTGGTTCCAGCTCGTGTTCCAATACTTTTATTGGTGATACCATCAATGTAATCTGTGGTTGTAAGATAATATTGAACTCCTAACTTAAGATCAATTCTATCAGATATTTTCATCAAAGCTCCAACTCCAATTGGAAAAGCCCAAGCTCTTTCTTGATATTTTCCAAAACCATCTTTATTGGATTCCCTAATATCTGTTTCATAAATATAATCTCTATTTAAATTGATAGCTAATGATGCTGTTGGAGCCCCTTCCGCTATGTTTTTAATACTTCCGTCACTCCAGTAGAAGTACTCATTTCCTTTACCATCATACCTATCGGTTTTTGATAAAAACTCAAATGAATTTATTCCCAATGAAACCCAAGGTCTTACACGACATTGTTCGGGTATAAAATTTGCAAAATCATATAATAAACTCAAACCGCCAGAACGAATTTCTGCCTGAAAATTTTCTTGACGGTTGTCTCTCCATTCATTAGCGCCTAATTTTCCAAATAAAACATTAAAATTTAATTGTAATGATCTTGACAGCCTCTGTGAGATGTTTAAATCTACGCCTATTTTTGATGTGGAAGGGGCTTGAAAATGTTTAGAATACAAATCACCATGAAAAGAAAGCATCCCAATTCCCAAAGATATTTTGGGTTTAAAAACTTCTCCAAGTTCAGGGGGTGAGTTTACATCAATTTTTTTTTTGTTTGATTTTGCCAGTGTATCTTTTTGCTGATTTTGTTTCACGCTTGCACTGTCAGTTTGAGCCTCTGAAAACGAGAAAAAGCAAACAAACAAAAATAACAAGAAATTCTTAAACATGATTTTAAGCATATAATCACAAATATAATAATTTGCATCTACTTAAACCATTTTTGGCTTAAGATCATTAAAGCTTCCTGAACTGTTATTCTGTTTGTTCCATTGTAAGCCACAACAAACGCACTTTCACAGCCATTTTGTTTAATTGCTTCCCGTTGAATTCTTGCGGTTTTATATTCTGAAAAATTGCCGACCATGAATTTATGATATCCATTTGACATTTCTGTTCTTACTTTATCTTTTAAATTAAATCTTCCAATGAGCTTTTCAGTAGAAACTGATTTTTTAAATGCGCCTATTTGAAGACTATAAATGACATTGCCTTGTTTCTGTGAAAAAAAATTAGGTTTGGTTTTTTCTGCTTTTGCAACTTTCTCTTTTTTATTTCTTTTAATGGCATCTTTTGAAACAGAAAGGGATTCTTTCTCTTTTTTAGTATTGATTTTCTTAGCTTTGGTTTCGACAAGTATTTGTTTTATTTCAGACTTATCAGAGGTTAAATTTTCAATGACACCCGACTTTGCAATTAAATCAACTTTCAAAAATGACTTTTTACTTTGTTCATTTTCAAGATAAGAAAATTCTCCTTTTTCTAATTTTGCATCTGCTGGTGTTAAATCGTTTGTTTCCAATATATAAGATATATTAATTTCTTCATCAGGTGGTAGAGATACCCAAACAAATTTTGCTTTTCCATCAGATTCAGAAAATGAACCACCATTGGTTTCTTTTGATTTAATAGTACATCCCAGTGGTAGTAATTCTTGAAATTTTGCAAATCCTTTTATAGAACCTTTATTTATTTTAACAGAAATATCATATTCATTCTTGTTCTTTCCCTTCTTAATTGTTCTGTTACAAATGATAGAAGAATTTGGTTCCGTCAAATTTTCAAAATACACTTCATTGTTATTTGCAATTGAATCAATATTTAATGGGGCTTTGGCATTAGATGAATCTGTTGACATTTCTTTAAGTTTAACTTCCTCTTGCGAAACCAAAGCATCGGCATTATTACTTACATTTATCTCAATTGGATTCATTTGCACCAAAGCTTTATTATTATTTTCTAAGTATGAAAATTTTGCAGTAATTGTTTTCAATCCTTCATCTGCGCGATCTGCTGTAAAAAGAAACTTGACAGTAAACTCTGGCTCAGACGGAATTTGAACCCAAATTATTTTTGCGATATTATTACTAAATGAAAAGCTACCCCTATTTGTTTCTATTTCTTTTACAATAAAACCTTTCGGAACATCAATTTGCAATTTAGCAAATCCGCTAACATTTACTTTTTTGATTAAAATTTCTGCCGTAAATTCAGTTTTAGGCTTAACTACTTTTGGAAAATTTCCAGTTAAAGTAACACTGTCATCGCCAATTATAAAGCTAAATAAAAAAACAAAAAAAGTATTGAATAAAATAATTAAAGGCTTAATCATATATAAATATAATACTTCATTTTATTAACCTATAAAATTTTTAGCAATAAAAATTATAACTAATTCTAAAAAACAATTGAGCATCGGGTAATATTTTCAATGGTATAATTTTTAAATCTTTCTATTCTTATTTTTAATTCATTATAGAAAGATATCTCAAATTTTTTCTAACATGAATTGCTATAATTATACTGTTATTCCTTTTAAAACAGCCGCAATAACTTTTCCAATTTCCGCTGGACTATCAACAACGTGAACGCCGCAGGCACGCAATATTTCCATTTTAGCTTGAGCCGTATCGTCATGTCCTCCTACAATTGCTCCAGCATGACCCATTGTGCGACCTTTAGGAGCAGTTTGACCAGCTATAAAACCAACAACTGGTTTTTTATTGCCATTCGCTTTAATCCAGCGAGCAGCATCTGCTTCGTAGCTTCCTCCAATTTCACCAATCATAACGATGGCATCAGTTTCTGGGTCATTCATTAATAATTCAACGGCATCACGAGTTGGTGTACCGATAATTGGATCCCCACCAATACCGATAGCAGTGCTTACTCCTAAACCAGCTTTTGCAACTTGATCGGCTGCCTCGTAAGTTAATGTGCCTGATTTTGAAACGATACCCACTCGACCTTTCGCAAAAACAAATCCAGGCATAATACCAACCTTGGCCTCACCAGCAGTAATAACACCTGGACAATTTGGCCCGATTAAGCGAGAGTCTTTTCCTTTCAAATATTCTTTGGTAAGAATCATATCCTTCACTGGAATTCCTTCCGTAATGCAAATGATTACCTTAATTCCAGCATCTGCGGCTTCCATGATAGCATCTGCCGCAAAAGCAGCTGGTACAAAAATAATTGAAACATCAGCTCCAGCTTTGTCGACAGCATCTTTAACAGTATTAAAAACTGGCCTGTCTAAATGTGTGGTTCCACCTTTACCAGGCGTTACCCCTCCAACAACATTGGTTCCGTATTCAATCATTTGTGTGGCATGAAAAGTTCCTTCGCCACCAGTAAAACCTTGAACAATTACTTTTGAATTTTTTCCGACTAAAACGCCCATGATATATAATTTAAATGTTAATAATCTCTGTAATTTATTATGCGGCGCTAAAATACATAATTCTCTGTTTAACGTCAATTAATTAATTAAATTTGTGTAAAACTCCTTATTTTTTATGGCGCATTACGCATTAAATAATGATACCATAGCTGCATTGGCCACACCAAATGGGTTTGGAGCAATTGCAGTAATTCGTTTAAGTGGAAACGAAGCTATTAACATTATTGAAAAAATACTCAAAACCAAAAAATTAAATCAGAAAAAATTAAATAATAAAGATAGCCATACGACCCATTTTGGCATCATAGTGGATGGCGATTGGATTGTTGATGAAGTTTTAGTCACTATTTTTAAAGCGCCAAAAACATATACAGGCGAAGAAATAGTAGAAATATCCTGCCATGGCTCAGTATTTATACAACAACAAATTTTACAGCTTTTATTTAAACATGGCGCTCGTCCAGCCCAAGCTGGCGAATTTACTCTACGCGCTTTTTTAAATGGGAAGTTAGACTTGTCTCAAGCAGAAGCTGTAGCGGATTTAATTGCAAGCAATTCTGCTAGCTCTCACCTCGTAGCCATGAAACATATGCGTGGAGGATTTAGTAATAAAATTAAATTACTGAGAGAAAATTTATTAAACTTTGCATCCTTGATTGAATTGGAATTAGATTTTAGTGAAGAAGATGTTGAGTTTGCAGACAGGGGCGATTTAAAAAAACTCATTCAGTCGATTTTAGAAATTATTGAAAACCTCATTTTAAGTTTTGATTTAGGAAATGTCATTAAGCAAGGCATCCCTGTTGCCATCGTTGGTAAACCCAATGCTGGAAAATCAACTCTCTTAAATGTATTATTAAATGATGATAGAGCTATTGTAAGCGAAATACCAGGCACAACACGTGATACCATTGAAGATGAAATTGTAATTGAAGGGGTTTTATTTAGATTTATTGATACTGCAGGACTCCGAAATACTAAAGATGTAATCGAACAAATTGGTGTAAACAAAGCCTTTGAAGTTATCAAAAAGTCAGCCATCATTATTTATCTCTTCGACACCCATGAATTGAGTTTAGGTGACTTAGAAATATCATTAAAGGAATTAAAGGATCATATTGGTAAGTCGCAATTATTGGTAGTTGGAAATAAAATAGATTTTGAAATTTTGGAAGAATTAAAAAAAGAATTTGCATCCATCCCTAACATCACTTTTATTTCCGCTAAAGAAAAAATAAACATCTACGAACTCAAAGGGAAATTACTGAGTTTATTCGATACACAAACTGTAAATGCAACTGATACGATTGTTACTAATTCTCGACATGTTAGTTCATTAGAGAAAGCGAAAAATGCATTGGTAAAAGTAGTTGAAGGTTTGAATAATCAATTACAAAGCGATTTTTTAGCCTTAGATGTTCGATATGCACTAGAAGCACTTGGCGAGATTACAGGACAAGTAACAAATGAAGATTTGCTTGACAACATATTTAGTAAGTTTTGTATCGGAAAGTAACCACCACAAAATAAAAACAATATGCAAATAATACAAAACAGGATTTACGAAATAAGAGTTAAAAGGGTAACGTTGGACAGAGATTTAGCAACTTTGTATGAAACAGAAAATAAAGCCCTTAATCTTTCTGTTAAACGCAATATTAAACGGTTTTCGAAAGATTTTATGTTTCAGCTCACATAAGAAGAGTTTGAAGATTTGAGGTTTCAAATTGAAAGCTTAGAAAAATCTGATAATCCTTTAAACGGGTCAGGTTAATTTTCTGGGGAGTAATTGTTAAGCGAATAATTTTTGTAATCTAAAGAGGAAGAATTTCACATCAGTAACACCTCTTAAATTAGCTCTAAAATTTTTTATTTTGGAATTGAAAGATTCAGCATTTGCATTA
>JBKDJY010000100.1:0-33888 GCA_046345275.1 Bacteroidota bacterium | reverse complement strand
ATTTTACACATTGCGGCGTCAAATGAACCAACACCAGGCAATAATATCTTAGTTGCTTTTTCTATTTCTTTTTTATCAGAGGTGACGTTTGATTGAACTCCAATTTTTTTAAACATATTAAAAATTGAACCCAAATTTCCCATTCCGTAATCAATAATGGTAATCATCTATAGTTCTCCTTTTGATGTGTACTTAATATAGAAACTCATTGGCACTAAATTAGCCTTTGCTAATAAATAAAACAAAGGCCTATACCTTTCGAAACGTTGTTTATAGGTTTTGTAATCACGAAATGTTTTTTTTGGTCTATTCATGATTTCCTCAAATTCTTCTTGGGTAAAATTCATTCGCTTGATAAAGTAATCCAATAAATCAGCTTCTAAATGTGGTGGCTTTTTATATTCTTCCAATGCTTTTTCTCTTGTCATAAAACCACTGCGGCAAGAGGCTCCCAAACTATTATTACGTTGATCGATATCAAATTTAGTTGGTGTATAATAGCTTTGCCAAAATGCTGTCATTCTATTTTCTAAATGGTGCCCTCCATAATATTGCCAATCAAATTCTTTCTTCAAAAATTCTTGCGCTTCTTCTTTGTTATATTTAATATACCAAAAAGGTCGAATTTTTTTTATCTTCTTTAAAACCACCCATTTTAAAAATGATTTAAAATCCATTAATGGATAAGTTTTTATGTTGTGTGTGCCAAATTCTTTTTGTACAGATTTTACATAACCACCATCAATATAATTATAACCTAAAGGTGATACACCTTCTGTTTTGTAAGAATGGCCTTCTAGGATATACTTAACACCATACTTATTTGCTGCTCGGTAAAGCACTTCAGCTAAAGCTAAATCAGTTGGGCTATCTAAATCTGGAACACTTGCTTTAAAAAATGAACGAAAAATATCATCCATTTCTTTATTATCAACAACATGGGTATATAAATCAACATTTAATTTTCCTAAAACTTTTGTAATATTTTCAGTAGCAATGTTTGTATTCCAAGTATTATCATAATGAACTGCTAAGGGGCGCAAACCTTTTTTTAAAGCCAATAAAATCATATAGGATGAGTCAGTTCCTCCGCTTACACCAACCACACAATCGTATTTTTTATTTTTACCGTCTTTTTTTATTTGCGTACAAATTTTATCAAACTCTGCTTCCCCTTCATCTGACCCTGCGTGATACACAGCATCAATATCTTCAATCATCTTACAATAATTACAAACACCATTTTCATCAAATATGATTTTAGCAACATGAGAATCATATATGCAACGTGAACATAATTGTATATTATTTTCTTTAAATTTTAGTGCTCTTGGTATATATTCTTTAATCATCTTAATTTTCAATTTTCTCGTTATGCAAAAATAACTTACACCACCACTCAAAATTCATAAAACTCCATATTAATAATCTATGATTTATTCTTTTATTAATATGCTCATCTATAATGCGCTCTATATATTTTGGATTAATAAAATCAGCACTAGCCGTTTTTTTATTTAATAACAATTCTTTCACATAACCAGCATTTTCACCTCTGTACCAACTCTCGTCAGGGGCAGAGAAACCTTGTTTTTTTCTATTAATAATTGAATCTGGCAAAAATTCTAACATTGCTTTTCGTAATACATTTTTTCCATCATCGTATTCTTGGTATAATTTTTTCTTATCCCTAAAATCGTTTTCATCAATTCTTTTCATGTTTTCTAAATTTCCCAACTTGTATTTGATTGGAATTTTTTGAGCAAAATTAACTAACTCATTATCTAAAAACGGAAAGCGTTCTTCAAGTCCATTTGCCATTGATAATTTATCGCCAACCAATAATAAACCTGGTAAAAATGTTTTAATTTCAAAATACAAAGAGTTTTGAATATGTTCTTCTGGTGTGTTATATTTCAATTTATTATTAAAAGTAAAAACTCGCTCAAAAGTTCCTCGTGGCTCATCATGACTAATTTGTTTATTGACAAAGTCTGTAAATAATAATCCCCTATCTCCATCTGGCACCAAACGTTGCCAAAAATCGTAATATTGATTAAAATAATCTTTTTGGCTTGTTGATTTAAACACCCTATAATAACGCCAAGGATATCCACCATACAACTCATCACCGCCAGTACCTTGTAAACAAACCTTTACAAACTTAGAAGCCAAACGAGATATATAATAATTAGGATAAGACATTCCCACTCTCAAATCTTCTAAATGATAAACCACTCTTGGTAAGGACCAGCCTAAATCACCAGCATTAATAACCTGCTCATAATGTTCAGTTTTAAAATAGTTTGCCATTAGTTCCGCGTCCCTTCGCTCATCATAATTGGCTTCTACACCGGTTACAGATGACATATCGAAACCGCAAGTAAATGTTGACAAACGTTTAACGTGAGTTGAAGCAATAGCTGTTATAGAGCCAGAATCCATGCCTCCAGATAAATATGATCCAACAGGTACATCTGAAATCATTTGTCTTCCAACAGCATTTTTAAATAGCCTTGTAGTTTCTGATTTAGCATCTTCAAACGACATTTTATCATCTGTGTTTGTAAAATCAAAATTCCACCAAGAATGATGTATGACTGATGTTGACATACCATTAATTTTTACTGTATTTGCGGGAGGCAACATGGTTATGTCTTTAAACAAAGTACTGTAAGAGAACATATTTTGGAAAGTAAAATATTCGTTTAATGCAGAAAGATTAACTCCTATTTTATATTCTGGATGCTGAATAATGGCTTTTATTTCAGAAGCGAAAACTAATGTTTTACCTGTAAACCAATAATACAAAGGTTTTACGCCATAACGATCTCTGCTTAAATACAAACATTTTTCTTTTGTATTCCATGCACCTACTGCAAACATGCCGTCTAATCTTTCAAAAAAACTAGGGCCATAGGCCACTAAGCCTTCAGTAATAACTTCTGTATCTGTATTTGATATAAACGTATATCCTTTTTGTTGTAACTCTTTTCTTAATTCTAAATAATTATAAATACAACCATTAAATGTAATAACCCATTCCTTATTTTTTGAATGCATGGGTTGCAATCCTTTTTCAGAAATATCTAAAATAGATAAACGTTTATGAGCTAGGGAAATATTTTCTTCAATAAAATATCCTTCACCGTCTGGCCCCCTATGGGAAATGGTACCTGCCATCTTTTTAAGATGAGATTCAGGGAATGAAACACCGTTTAAATTATAAACCCCAACTATTCCGCACATATTTCTTTGTGAAAATAGCCTGAATTTGATGTAATAATTTTCTTATTTTTCATTTTATAAAATTCATTTTTTGAATTTTGTCTTTCAATAATCATTGCCTTATATCCATATGGACTATATATCTTCAATCTATTTAAAAATGTTGCATTTATTGGCAATTTTATAGTACGCTTAAAATACTTTATATATAGCCAAAGTTTAAGGTACCAAATTGGCATATTGACCAAACTAGCAATTGACCTAATCTCTTTCCCAAATTCTATTGGTATTCTCTTCATCGAGTTCGAAACAGATTTTTCAAAATGCTCCTTTTCGTTTTTTAAATCAAAAAATACATAATGTTCAATGACCTCAATTTTAAAACTTACAAAAAAAATAATTCCATAAATTGACTTCATTGCATTTTTTATAAAATTATTTTGGATTTCTGAATCAACAGAAATTGCTGATCGAATTAAAGAATATAACATAGTTTCGAAAAAATAATCTGAATTCATAAAAAACAATCCACCTATAGAGGAATTAACGGAAGAAATTGTTGATGCAAAAATATTTTTATTTTCAGTACATAAATGTGCTGTTAAAAAAACAATATCTGTTTGAGGCCAACAAGTATCTAAAAGACTTTCAAACTTCAATTTAATTGCACTTTGAGAAATCTCTCGATTCACAGCAAAAACTCCAGCATTACCAATATAATAAAAGTAATCTTGAGCTAATTCATTAATAGATAATATATTTTCATTAGTATAATCCTTAAAGGATACATTCCTATTTTTTATATGCTGTTTAAACATAAATACAGGCATGGAGCTATTTAAATTTAAACACTCTACAATGCTAATAAGTGATTTTTCTGGAACAAAATCATCATCCCCATAAAACATCCAATACTTACCAACTGCAAGATCTACTAAACTTAAAAGATTTCGAACACTCCCTAAATTCTCATTGTTTATCTTGTATTTAAAAAAACTATCATAAGATTTTGATAAATCCATCAGGTATTCCCCAGTTCCATCCGTTGAACAATTATCCCCAACATATACTTCTACACTTTCCTGTAAACCACTATCTATAATTTGTTTTAGTAAAACACTTAAAGTTAAATTTATTGTATTCTTCCTATTAAATGTAGGAATTAATATCGAAAGTATTGGGTTAGCTTTACTCATAAAAAAAAAACGAAAAATAAATTATAATTATGTGCCTTCAATTTCAATTGGTTTAAAATCAGGTTCCATTTGAGTAATAGGTCTGCCAAAAGCAATTTTAGGATGCACATTAACCTTTGAATCAATTATAACCTGAAGCAAGTATGGTTCATTTGAATTCGACCAAAGTAAATCATTGACCTTATCTAAATCATTGACATCTGAAAGTGTTGCAGAACTTATACCATATGCTTTTGCTACTTTTTCGAAATCAGGAGCGTCATAACCCCAAACAGTGGATTGATATCTTGAATCAAAATAACTATCTTGAAATTGACGAATCATACCCAATGAATTATTATTAAGTACAATTATTTTTATCGGTAATTTATTCCTCACAATAGTTTGTAATTCCTGAATATTAATTTGTAAACTTCCATCACCTGTAATACATACAATCGGTAATTTTTTTAATGCAAAACAAGCTCCAATTGAAGCTGGCAAGGCAAAACCCATTGCACCCATTCCTCCAGAGGTTAAAAAATATTGATTATTTTTCAATCTTAGTGATTGGGCTGTCCACATTTGATGATTACCTACATCAGCTGTATATGCTTTTGCATTATTATTATTTGATGTTGATAGTTTTTTTATAAATTCATTAGGATTTATCCCCTTACACCCAGCGAGTTCATTTGTATCAAGATACATCAACTTTATTTTGTCTAAATAAGATAGCCAATCAGGAACCGACAATACAATAGATTTAAATTTATCTTTAGAATAGTTCAAAAAATAATTCAAATCTGAGACTAATTTCTCACAACCTTTAATTCGGTTATTAATTTCACCTGACTCAACATCAATATGAAAAATTCTTTTATTTAAAGCAAAAAAATCCACATCAGCGCCTGTTTGTCTGATATCTAATCTACATCCTAATACTAAAAGTAAATCACATTCTCCTAATGCAATATTTGCCCATCTATTTCCATAAGTTCCAATAAAACCAATTCTTTTATTATCACTAAAACTCAAAACATCAAGACCCAATAAAGAGGTAACAACAGGAATTTTCAATTGATGATTTATTTCTTGAAAAATTTCTAAGGAGTGAGACGCTCTAATTCCTCTTCCACAAAGAATAAGAGGTTTTTTGCTAATTCTTAAAGCTTTAACAAATTTCGAAATATATTTATCCATTCCTGAAATTTCCATTTCAACATTTATTTGCTCTTCAAGAAGCTCATCAGTGCTAATTTCCATTCTTTGAATGTTCATTGGAATATCTATCAAAACAGGCCCAGGTCTTCCCTCTAGAGAAATTCTGAAAGCCATTTCCAATATTCTTGGAATCTCATTTGGGTTACTAATACTATATACAGATTTTGTGATTGGCTTAGCCATAGAAACAATATCTGTTTCTTGAAATCCCAATTGACGTATTTTAAGTTTTTTCTTTTGTTCATTTATATTTACTTGGCCTGTAATGAATATTGCTGGAACAGAATCAAAAAAACAACTACCAATGCCGGTTAACAAATTAGTAGCTCCAGGGCCGCTTGTTGCAAATGCAACTCCTGGTAATTGTTTAACTCTCGCATATCCATCGGCAGCAAAAGCCGCTGATTGCTCATGATGACAAGAAATAATTTGAATTTTATTTTCTTTAGAAATTTCGTCAAGCATATGAGTAATCATACCACCTGAAAGTTCAAAAACAGTGTCAATACCTTTTGAAAACAAAAATTTTGCTATATGGGAAGAAACCTTCATTTATTTTATATTATTCTATAAATGCGTAAGATAAACCAGTTTCCCATGTAAATCTTTTTATTTTCAAAGCGTTAATTCCAACCGAGTCAACTAATGCAAGAGTTTCACCTGGGTATGGTTTTTGATTTAATTCATCGAAAACAATAATAGCTCCTTTAGGCATTTTTGGTAAAATTAATTCTAGAGCCAATTTAGTTGGTTCATACAAATCCATGTCTAAATGAAGCAAACTAACTATCATATGGGGATTTTCCTTAATATAAATAGGCAAGGTCTTCTTTATATCTCCTTTAACTAATTCTATTTTTGGTATATGACTCAAAAAGCGATTTGCGTCATAGGCACTAATAGCTTCATTTAAACCATCAATATTCCCATAATTAAATCCACCTTGCTTCAAATGTTCTGATGAGTTCATTTTATTAAAATCTTTATCAGATAGTGATGGAAATCCTTCAAAAGTATCAAAACCAACAATACTCCTAGTATAATTTAACGGTTCGCGAATCGCTGAAATTTGTGCCCAAGTAAACAAACTTTGACCTGCATTTACCCCAAAATCGAGAATTGAACCATGAACTTCTAAAATATTTGAAAATATTTCGGTTCTAGCCAAAAACTTTGAAAGCGCCTGCCTCCTTGTATACTTGGCGAAATTATCTAATTTACTAAGTGTACTATCTTGGCTATTTTCACTTAACGCGATATACATTTCCATGGAAGAAAGATTAGACTTTGTTTGTCTATCCCATTCAACCATTAATGATTCATCTTTTTTAAAATCTTTTTTCATTTTATAATTTATTAATTTTTAATACTTAAAAAATCAGGCTTTATATAACAATATCCTCTAACTGATTTAAATCCTGAACTCTAAAAATAGCAACCATTCGCGCTCTATCTTTAACTCTGTTTATATTACCTTGATGTAATGTCATACTATTCATTATAACTAGGTCTCCAGGATAATATTTTACAGATTCAACAATGTTAAGGGATTTTAATAATTGATCTGACAATGTAAAATCAAACCGTCTATCAACTTCAGATTTAATAAAATTAACATCAAGTAACTTATGAGATCCCTTTGCAATATTTAAAACTCCCATTTCAATTTCAATTTCGACTAAAGGAATCCAAAAAGTAATTGAGGACTTTGTACCCTTATTATACAAATAATCGTGATGCCAATCTATCTGATTATAATTATCATCGTATTTATCAAAACGTAATTGCACACGTGGCCAAATTCCCAAATTTTCAGATTTTAATAAATTTTCAGACAAATTTCTCACTTTAATATTATTTGCTAATCCTAATAATGAGGGAAATAATTGCAATCTATCATAAATTATAGGCTGAATAGTAGGGTGTTTTTGGACCAATCTAACAAAAAACTTATCTAATTGTTCATTTGTTAAACCTTTAGTATCGATATCAAATTGATTGCAAAGCATTTGACCAAATCTATAAAGTTCGGTATTTATTCCAGTTTTAGCATTATTGCCAATTTCTTCAGCTGAAAAAAAATTTCTAACTATTGAAAAACCGCATTCTTCATACGATTTTTTAATTTCACTATTAGAATAATCTCCATTTATAAATTCGTATTTCATTTTATAAAATTTTAATAATTAATTATTGAACATTTATGTTTAAAAAAAATCAAGTAAATCAAATAGTGATTTTAAATTTCTCTATTATATTTTTGTGTTTTTCATTATGCAAAAAGAAAAAATTTGTAGCTGTAGTTTCATCAACAACTACTTTAATTTCTTTGAGATAATCATTATTGGTAAAAAAACAAGAATAGTTTAATTCCTTGAAAAAATTAATAATTTCATTGGGATGATACCCAAATGCCGCTGACCATTTTCTAAGCATTTCCGAAAAAACAATAGGCTTAAATTTTTCAATCGTTTCACGACCTCCTTTATATACGAATAGTTCTGCTCCTTCTACGTCACATTTAACAAAATCAATTTTTTTAATCAATCTGTTTTTTAAAAAATTATCAAGTGTCATTACCCTACATTTTGCTTCAATACTATTTTGATCTTGAGTAATATTTTCGGAAGAACTACTTACTGAAGTGTTATTAGATAGATAAAAAATTAACTCTCCATCTTTATCACTTAATCCTAAATTATTAATCTCAATGTTTTTAAATTCATTAATCTCAATATTTTGTTTCAATATATCAAATGTATTTGGTATAGGTTCAAAACAAATAATATTTCCAGATTCTAATTGTTTTGAAATATTCATTGAATACCAACCTATATTTGCGCCAATATCTAAAACCGTAAAATCCTTCATAATTAGTTTATGTAAAATATAGCTATCACCTTTTTCATAAACATCAAAATTCATAATTTCAAATGGAGCTGATCTCCTATCATTATTAACACACAGCAACTTTATCCCATTAGGCAGTGTATTAAAGATAACACCAACACCTGCAACAATTTCAATACTCTTAATTTCAGTTTCTTTTAAAAATGGCACATATTCAAAAAGATTTTGATGACAGTCATACATTTTAGAAATAAAATCATTCTTACTTAGAAGATTATTTTTATAATCAAATTTTATTTTATTTATCATGGTGTATTATTCAAAGCTTAAAATTGTCCTTTTAAATCCTTCATAAATTGATACAGTTGGAATCCAACCTAATTCCATAATTTTCAATATATTTGGGCGAAATTTATTGATTTTACTTGGTATATAATTCTCCTTAGTATTTTGGTATTTTTTAATTTCAAGTTTTTTTTCTGGGAAAATATTAACAAGAACCTTTGCCAAATTTTCTATACTTATTTCACATTTTGGATTTGCAAGATTATAAGCTTCGCCAATTTTACCATTGAGTAAAATTGTAAAAAAACCAACTGTTGCATCACTTATATAGCAGAATGATCTTTCCGCTAAACCATCTCCGTAAATTGAAATATCCTGATTATTTACAATGTTGTAAACAAAATCAGCAAAAACTCTTCCATCACCAATAGCCAATTTTGGCCCATAAGTATGAAAAGGGCGAACAATTAGTGTTGGGACTTTAAATTGACTATTATAGGAAATACAAAGTGTTTCACCTGCACGCTTACTTTCTGAGTAACTTGATCTTAAATTAATAGGGTCTATTACTCCAAAATTTGTTTCTGATATTTCATCGTATACTTCTCCAGCATTACCATAAACTTCACAAGAACTAAAATACAAAAATTTTTCTACGTTTTTTTTTCTTGCTAATTCTAACAGGTTATAAGTTCCTATAACATTCGGCAACATAGTACCAACAGGATCAGTTCCAAAATATTTTGGACTTGCTTGGCCTGCTGCATGAATAATAAAATGTATATTTTTTTCAATGCTTAGAGGTAGGTTAATATTATTATCAATAATATCTAAATTTTTATCGTCTTTATAATCTATAAATCTGATTAATGCATTTTTTTTATTTCTAACTAAAGCTATAACATTAATATTTAATTTTAACTCCAATAATGTTTCAACGATATAAGATGCTAATAAACCACTAGCGCCTGTTATTAAAACGGTTTTACCAGAAATATCCTTCCATGGCAATTTAGTTGAAATAATTTTTGTTAAATCCTCAGCAATTATATTATTCATTTTTGCTTTTAATATTTACAAAAACATTAAATTTATCTATCACATAGTCAATCATCTCATCAGAAATCATGGGAGCTACGCCTATCCAAAAAGTATTCTTTACAATTAACTCGGTATTTTCAAAAGATCCTACCTGCCTGTATACAACGTTTTTAAAGTAAGGCTGTTTTCTAATATCACCACTAAACAATAATCTTGTACCGATTTTATTTTCACAAAGAAAATCTATTAAATCAATTCTCTTAATATTACTTTCTGGTTTAATGGTAATTAAAAATCCAAACCAAGATGGTTCACTCCCATTTGTTGGTTCAGGCAGTATAAAACTAGTTTCAAATTTCATTAATCCATCCCTTAAGCGTGAAAAATTATGTTTACGCTTTTGGATAAATGAGTCCAACTTATTTAATTGAGACAATCCTAATGCCGCTTGCATATCAGTTATTTTTAAATTAAATCCAAGTTTAGAATATATATATTTATGATCATAACCATCGGGTAGACTACCCAAACACCAGCCAAATCTTTTACCACAAGTATTATCTTTTCCAGGTGCACACCAACAATCCCTACCCCAATCTCTATATGATTCTGCTATTCTATTTAATTTAACATTATTAGTAAACACTGCTCCACCTTCTCCCATAGTAATGTGATGGGCTGGATAAAAACTTAATGTGCCGATATCTCCAAAAGTTCCCACATGCTTTCCTTCTATTGTTGCGCCTATAGCGTCACAGCAATCTTCAATTAACCATAATCTATGCTTTTCACAAATTTCTTTTAAATAAATTGCATTAAATGGATTACCCAATGTGTGAGCAACCATTATAGCTTTCGTTTTTGGAGTAATTGCAGATTCGATTTTTTTTACATCAATATTATAAGTAGGAATTTCAACATCAATAAACACAGGAATAGCACCATATGAAATCATAGGATTAATAGTAGTTGGAAATGATACTGCTACTGTGATTACCTCATCTCCAGGTTTTATTGCTCTATCACCTAATTCTTCGCATGTAAGTGTTGCAAAAGCTATCAGATTTGCAGAAGACCCAGAATTCACAGTTAAAACTTTTTTTATTCCAATGTAAGAGGCTAATTTTTTTTCAAACGCATCATTAAATCTACCAGTCGTATACCACGCGTCTAAACCCGACTCAGCAATACTAAACATATCATCACTATCGGTTACTTTACCACTAACTGGAATATGAGTTTCTCCAGCAACAAAAACATTACCACTAAAAACTTCTAGATAATATTCGTGTATTAGCTCTTTTATCTTAGTCTTTATTTTTTCCTTTTTACTCATAAATTATAATTTATCTTTTCTTTTCTATTTGAACGAAGTTCCTAATTTGGTTCACACGATCTTCAAAACTATATTTCAAATAACTCTCATTTGTAAACTGAACACATTGACTAAAATTTAAAACAGGACGCCAATTTAAATATTGTGAAGCTTTTGATACATCGAGTCTTAAAGATTTCGACTCATGAGGAACATTTTCTGATTTTCCGAAAGTGATAATTGATTGACTGAAGCCACCTAATTTCACAAGTTCATCTATTAATTTTTGAACAGAATAGCTTTTTTCAGAAGGGCCGAAATTCCAACCGTATCCAAATTTTGAAATGTCCTGATTAAGTTTTTCTGCAAGTCTTAAGTATCCAAACAGAGGTTCAAGAACAAATTGCCATGGTCTAGTTGATTCAGGATTTCTCAATTCAATTTTTTTATTATTTAAAACAGCTCGATAAAAGTCTGGAACAATCCTATTTTCTGACCAATCACCTCCTCCAATAACATTACCTGCTCTTGCTGAGGCTACCACACAACTTTCATTACTTTTAAAAAAAGAATTAATATATGATTGCGTAACCAATTCCGCACAACCTTTTGAAGCACTATATGGATCGTTTCCTCCCATAGGATCATTTTCCCTGTATCCCCAAACCCATTCATTATTATGATAGCACTTATCACTACTTATTACTACTGCAGCACTTACAGATTCGCAATTTTTAACAGCTTCTAAAAAATTTACTGTACCTTGAACGTTAACATTAAACGTGTCGCTTGGATTCTCAAATGATTCCAACACCAAAGGTTGGGCAGCAAGATGGAACGCAATATCAGGTTTATAAAATAAAAAAAAATCCTGAAGTTTTTTTTTATCTAAAATATCGTCATATAGCGAAGTCAACTTAGAGTCAAGCCCTGTCACATTATAATTACAATTTGTTGGCTCCGCTGGCAAGGAATAACCATATACATTAGCGCCAAGTTGGGTTAGCCAAATACTTAACCAGGAACCTTTAAAACCTGTATGTCCAGTTATTAAAACTTTTTTTCCTTTGTAAAAATTATTAAATAAATCTACATCCATACTTTCCATAAAGCATTATTATTATTCCAAAAATTATTTAAATCATTTTTATCTTTTAAAGTATCCATAGGTCTCCAAAAACTATTATGCTTATATGCCACAATTTCGTTTTCATTAGCTAATTTTTCTAAAGGCACGCGTTCCCAAATAGTTTCATCATTTTCAATATAATCAAATACTGAAGGCTCACAAACAAAAAAACCACCACTAATCCAATTTCCATCTCCTTTTGGTTTTTCCTCAAATGCTTGTAAGATATTATTTTGATCGACCTTTAATGCGCCAAATCGTCCTTCCAATTGAACTGCAGAAACCGTTAATTTCTTTCCATTGTCTTTATGAAACTTTACCAAATCTTTAATATTAATATTACTCAAACCATCACCGTATGTTAATAAAAATGTTTCATCTCCAACATATTTTTGTATTCTTTTTATTCTGCCTCCAGTCATCGTATCATTTCCTGTATCGACCAAAGTTATTTTCCAATTTTCAGACTGAGAACTCAAAGTTTCAATTTTATTGTTAGATAAATCAATTTTAATGTCTGATTGATGTGTATAGTAATTAATAAAATACTCTTTTATAATGTAACTTTTATAGCCCAAACAAACTATAAAATCATTAAATCCATAATAAGAATAAATTTTCATAATATGCCATAAAATAGGCTTGCCTCCTACTTCAACCATTGGTTTCGGTTTAATGTCTGTTTCTTCGGATAATCGAGTCCCTAAGCCTCCTGCCAATATTACTACTTTCATATTTCAACAATTTGTTCAGTATTCCAATATATTTTTGGTCTAATTATTCCATCCCAATTTCCACTATATTCCTTTTTCATATTTCCAGTATCGTGTGTTATAAAACTAATTATTTTATTCAAAAAAACTTCATTACTATGGAATAAATCTTTCGTTAAAATAACATTTATATGGTAACTAACCTGATTTAAAAAGTTAGCTGGGATTCTAAATTCCGTCATAAATAAACCAATTGGATAAGGCTTAAAGAAAAACTTATCTTCATTCAAACCAGCTGATGGCGCATTTAAACTACAGAATACATAATTTTCACTACTATCAAGCAAATGTGCTGCAATTTGATAAGTTTGATTCGGAATAAAATTTTGATAGTAAATTCTAATTGTTGTTTCTTTTGAAATATCAACTAAGGATGATACAATTCCATTATTTATCAACTCAATTTTTTTTATTCTTAATTTTTCATTTCCAGGAGCATTATTGTCTTTCCATTCTATCTTCCCTGAATACTCTACACCATCATTTAAATATTCATTTACAACGCTATCCGTATTTCCATAATTCAAAACTTGGCCTTGCCTTAATATCAAAGCCTTGTTACAAAGTGATAATACTGCTCCTATGTTATGGCTAACAAATAATACCGTGCGACCTTCACCACTTACATCTTTAATTTTACCTAAACACTTTCTTTGGAATTCTAAATCCCCTACTGCAAGGACTTCATCCAAAATTAATATTTCAGATTCTAAATGAGCTGCGACTGCAAATGCTAATCTAACATACATACCGCTACTATAACGTTTTACAGGTGTATCAATATATCGCTCAACTCCACTAAAATCAACAATGGCGTCAAAGTTTTTTTTAATCTCAGATTTAGTCATTCCCAAAATGGCACCGTTTAGATAGATATTTTCTCTACCGGTAAGCTCAGGATGAAACCCTGTCCCAACCTCTAGTAAAGAAGCGATTCTTCCTTTAATTTTATAACTCCCTACCGTTGGTTTAGTTGTTCGGGATAGTATTTTTAACAATGTAGATTTTCCTGCTCCATTTTTTCCTATAATCCCTAATATATCGCCTTGCTTAATATCAAATGAAATATTTTTTAGAGCCCAAACCAAATCACTAGTTCCTTTTAAGGCTCTATCATTAACTTCGCCCAACTTTAAAAAGGGATCTTCTTTGCCTCTTACTTTAGCCCACCATCTATTTAAATCATGGCTAATAGTGCCCGTACCAATATCTCCTAAGCGGTATTGTTTTCCCAAATTTTCAACTTTAATGACTGTAGCGCTCATGATTTATTTAAACCGTATCCATAAAAGACTTTTCAACCTTATTAAAAATAAGTATAGCAAAGCAAAAAACTATCACTGTAAAAATAGTTGTATAACCTAAACTATAAATATCATATTCTTTTGGAATTCCTAAAAAGGCTGCCTTAAAAGTTTCAATGATAGGAGTCATTGGATTATATTTTACCACCGTTCCCATAATACCTTTAAATTCAGATAAAGGCAAAATAACCGGAGTGATATACATAAATAATTGAACTCCGAAACCTACTAAAAATCGCAGGTCTCTATATTTTGTAGTGAATGAAGATATTATGATTCCCAATGATAAGCCCATTAATCCCATTAATATTATCAAAAATGGCACAAGAAAAATAAGCGAATTAGGCTGCAAATTTGCATCACTAAAATACATGAATATAAAAACGCAACTAAAAAGAAAAAATTGAATTAAAAATTTTAAAATACTACTCAATACAATGGACAAAGGTGAAATTAAACGTGGAAAATAAACTTTACCAAAAATACCAGCATTATTGATAAACGTGCTTGACGTATTATTGAGGCAATCAGAAAAATAATTCCAACAAGTAGTTCCAGCCAAATAAAATAAAAATTTGGGTTTTTCATCGGTGCTTAAATTCGCAATGTTTCCAAAAATAATGGTAAAAGTTAATGAGGTTAAAATTGGTTGAATAAAGAACCATAATGGGCCCAAAATCGTTTGTTTATAAGTTGAAACAATATCTCGCTTAACAAACATAAAAAGCAAATCGCGATAGCGCCAAATTTCCTTAAAATTAAATTCAAACCATGATGATTTAGGTTTTACAATTAAATCCCATTTTTCTTCTTGAATCATTCCTTTATTTTGCATGTATTTAAATTCATTTAAAAGCAATCAGAATCTCATTTTTTTCTTACTGTTTCACTCCATCTTAAAAGCGAACTCTTCAGCTTATTTAGAAATATATTTAGACTTAAAATATTCTTAAAATATTTTTCGGAACCTTTACCTTCAAGTTTTGTTTTAAACTTGGTAATTGTATTTGCACATAATCTTCAGAATCAAATTGAGTTAAAACTCCTTTGTATCCCTTTAAATAACCTTGCAAAATTTCAACTTCATCATTTAGTTTTAAACCGTTAACTTCAGTAGTTACATCGAATCCAGTTTTTTCAACACTTTTTAGTATTTCAATATCCTCTTCTTTAATTCGGGCCTCAATTCCGCTAAATTTTACGAATGATAAAACACTTGGATGATTTAAAATATTGAACTTCTCTTCTAATTTAATTTTAACAAACACATATCCACTTAACATTGGTAATTCAATCCATTTTTTTCTATCACTCCATTGTTTTTGTTTTTTTACGATTGGGATATACGCTTCAATTTTTTGACATAATAAATTCTGAGTCACTTTTTTTTCGTGTTTTGAATTAACATATACGGCATACCAATTTTTCATTTTTAATAAAAGCTACGCAACCTCACTCACATAAAAGCGAAAAGGGATTTATTAGTAAAACTCATGATGGCTATGATTTTTTGTTGTATCCATAGCCATAACCATAGCCGTATCCATAACCATAGCCGTACCTAGAATAATAATATTTATTCTTACGACGTTTAACACCATTTAAAATTAAATATACATCTTTAATAGAGTTGTCTTCTACAGTTTTATTGAAAAGATTCAATGCATGCTTGGTTGCAAATTTAGTATTTAAAACAAATAAATTAATGTCGGAATATTGCATTAAATAAGCAGCATCCGACAACATCCCCAAAGGAGGCGTATCAATTAAAACAAAATCAAAATTGCTTTTGGCAAACTCAATCAGTTCTTTTAATTTTTCTGACAATATTAAATCAGAGGGGTTGGGAGGAATAGGTCCAGATAATATGGTAAACAAATTATCAATATTGGTAGGTTTAACAATTTCTTTTAAAGTATTTGCTCCAGCCATAAAAGTACTAATACCTATTTCGGCGTTTAAATCTAAAGCTTTCTGAATTCGAGGCTTATGCAAGTCTAATTCCAGCATCAATACTCTCTTTCCTCCTTTAGCTAATATGGCAGCGATATTGATTGTGGTAAAAGTTTTACCTTCTCCTGGGGAATTAGATGTGATTAAAATCGTTCTTTTTTCCGATCCCAAAAACACGTATTGTAAGTTAGTTCTAATGGTTCTAAAACATTCCGAAACAAATGAATTTGGACTATCCTCTACAATAAAACCAAGGCCAGTTGCGTTTTTTTGCCAAGGTAAATCACCTAAAATTGGTAAATCAGTTTTTTCTGCTAATTCTTCAACGGTTTGAATGGTGGTAAAAAATAAAAATCTAATTGTTATAATTATTAAAGATAGAAAAAAGCCTATTGAAACGAACCTTGAAATAATATTTTTCTTATCAGGGCTCACAACACCAAGATCTCTGGCGCTATCAATGACTTTTATTTCTGAAACGATTGAAGCTTTTGAAATTTTAGTATTTGCCTTTTTTTGCAATAAAAAATTATACATTTCTTCATTTACTGTTACCCTTCTTTGAATATTTAATATTTCCCTTTCCTTTTGCGGAATGGTTCGAATCTCTCCAACGTAGCTTGCTATTTCTCCATTTAAGTTTTCAATTATTTTGTAACTGGCATTTCGGGTATTATTTAAATACACCAACATGTTTTGTTTGAGTTTTTTAATTTTTTGTCTAATTTCAATGATGTTGGGGTTAATTTCTTTTGATGAACTTAACATCAAATTTAAATTTATTTGGGAAGAGTAAAGCTCTGTAACAGATGATATCAAAAAATTATCTCCATCAACTAAATAAACATTTGGTGGTAAAAATTGGGGATCTTTATCTTCAATAATGTATTTTTCTAAATCATCAATGGCTTCAATCTTTAATTTTAATTTAGATTTTTGATCGTCATATGTAGATAATTTAGCAAAAAAATCCGTCTTTTCCCATGATAAATCTAAAATTGCTTTTCCCTTTTTATAGTTTTGCATCGTATCTTCCACTTCTTTCAGTGAATATCTGACTTCATCTAATTGTTTATCAATATAATTTATCGTTCTTTCATTTATTTCAAATCTAAAATTCAATGATTTATTGATATAAATTCTAGAAAGTGTATCTAATATTAGAACCGCTCTGTCTGGTATAATATCATCAAGTTTTAAAACCAATACATTTGTAAAATCTGGGTTCACAACTTCAAGTGCATTTTTATATTGAATCACTAAATTATTTAAATCATGAACTGAAAATAAATAATTGCTCGAAGAAAATTGAAAGAGTGTATTTCTACTAAAATTATTGGCTCTACTCACATTTAGCGTAAAATCTAAATCAATTAAATCTTCGTTAAACTTTCCTATTTTTGGTAAATCACTATTGTTATATTGAATCTGAAAATGATCAAAATCAATAATTTTGAAACTGATTAAATTTTCTAAAAGACTAGATTTAATATTTCTAACAGAAATTTTAAAAGGCATTCCATTGAATTGCTCAGTGGTTCTAACCCTGCCAACAATAAAATAAGATACTTGTAATTTATCCTTAAGTTTATCAATTGTTTCTTTCATAATGTCAAACGATTTGATAATGCGCATTTCGTTAGAATTATCAATAAACGTTTGTGAACTACCAGAATAAAATGAATTATCAGTAATTAAATTCTCTTTGTAATAAGTATCATTTGATTTTAATAACTCAACTGAAGCTTGATATACATTTGTGAGTTTGTAAACATAAAAATAACCAATCATATAAGAAATTGATATAATTATTGCCAGTATATACCAATTTTTTGAAACGATTCTCCATAGAACTTTAAGATCATTTACATTTAAATTATTTTTCTTTTGCTTCACAATCTTGTCTAAGTGTGCAAATATAATAATTTGGTAGAATTCTCACATATCAATTGTTGTTCTAAATTTATTAAGTATATTTACCCTCATTAAAAATATTAAACAATGAGGGCGAAAATATATTTTATATTAATTTTTATTTTAAGTACCTGTAAGCTTTGTTTCTCAGCCACTCCTGCTACTCCTTTTTGTTGGCCTCCTCCATGTGTGCCAATAGATGGTGGAATTTCATTATTAATTGCCGCTGGTGCAATTTACGGAGGTTCAAAACTTCATTCAAAACGAAAATCAAAAGAATCTTAATAAAAAATTTAACCCTCGTAACTTCGGGGGTTTTTTGTATGGTTACAAAATTCAATGCATTTCATAAGTTCATTTTAAAAGCCATTTTTTTATATGGTTTTTGTTATTTTTTCTACGAATTTTTTATCAAAAAATACACATTTGTTGATCAATATTTTATAAGATTTATTATCAACTGCTGCACGATTACTTTGGAAACAATAGGTTATAAAACTTTTGCTAGCAGAGAAGTAAATGACATACAGGTATTTGGCATAGATGGTTCAAATGGCGTTTGGATAGGCGGCCCTTGCAATGGAATTACGCTTATGTTTCTATTTGCCATATTCATCATTGCTTATCCAGGCAACTTAAAATCGAAACTATGGTATTTACCATTAGGTATTTTGCTAGTTTTTTGCCTAAATCTACTTCGGATTATGAGTCTTTCACTTATTTCTTTATATAATCCAGCGTATCTTAACTTTAATCACACTTACACTTTTACTTTTTTAGCCTATAGTTTTGTCTTTGGGTTATGGATGCTTTGGGTTAACAAGTTTGCCAAATTAGGAACTCTTTGAAATGGCATCATTAAAATATATCTTTTTTTTATTTTTATTTGCGCTATTAGGATTTAGCAGAGAATTTATATTTGTTAACATCAATAACCTTCTTTTTAAAATCTATTATCATAATGATTCAATTATTATTCCAGATAGTTTATCATTTCTTTCAAATTATAATTACTCTTTTATTTATTATTTAAAATATTTATTAACTTTTCTATACTATATATTATACTTTTTAATTTCCTTTTATGCAGTAAAAATTATTTGCAACAATAAATCTATAACTCATTACATTGTTTATATTTATGCAATTTTACTTCTATTAGCGAGTTTCATTATGGCATACAATTATATCATTAATAGGAGTTTGGTTGGAGATGAGTACACACTAAGTAGATGGCTAATGGGCATAGCTCAATCACCATTGGTAGCGTTTTTCACCATTGCTACATCAGTACTATATAATAACATCTATTTAAAAAAGCATTGATAAACTAATACTCCAGATTAAAGAAATGAATATGAAAAAGCAATGTTTGCCAAAAGCACCAACAAATGCCTAAACTGAGCTTTAAATAAGACAATAGTAACTATAAATAATTTAAAGAAACAAGCATGATGGAATGATTACAAGGTAAAAGAAGGAAAATATTTTATAAACATTTATTTAAGCAGACTTATTTAAATAAATATTCCAAATGATAACAAAAAAATAACACCTATTTATGAAAAAAGACAACGCCGTTTTCAAATTAATAACAGAAGAAAAAGAACGCCAAATAAGAGGGATAGAACTCATCGCAAGTGAAAATTACGTCAGCGATCAAGTTCTAAAAGCTATGGGAAGCGTTTTAACTAATAAATACGCCGAAGGATTACCAAATAAAAGGTATTATGGCGGTTGTGAAGTAGTTGATAAAGTTGAACAATTAGCAATCGATAGAGCAAAAGAATTATTTGGAGCTGCTTGGGTAAATGTACAACCTCATTCTGGAGCTCAAGCCAACGCTGCTGTTATGTTAGCTTGTTTAAAACCTGGAGACACTATTTTAGGCTTCGATTTGTCCCATGGAGGCCACTTAACACACGGCTCTCCAGTTAATTTTTCTGGAAAATTATACAAAGCTGCTTTTTATGGTGTAGAAGAAAAAACTGGTAAAATTAATTATGACATTGTCGAAGAAACTGCAAAAAGAGAACGACCTAAATTGTTAATTTGTGGTGCTTCAGCTTATTCAAGAGATTGGGATTATGAACGCTTCAGAAAAATAGCAGATTCTGTTGGAGCATTGTTATTGGCTGATATCTCGCATCCTTCAGG
Organism: Bacteroidota bacterium; assembly: GCA_046345275.1. GTDB lineage: Bacteria > Bacteroidota > Bacteroidia > B-17B0 > Aurantibacillaceae > UBA4416. Next base: position 13,540 of record JBKDJY010000100.1, on the reverse strand, counting down.
CTTAATTGCTAAAGGAATTTTAAATGATCCCTTACCTCATTGTCATATCGTTACCACCACCACTCATAAGACTTTACGAGGTCCTCGCGGTGGAATGATAATGATGGGAAAAGATTTTGAAAATCCTATGGGAGAAAAAACACCAAAAGGTGAGCTTAAAATGATGAGTGCATGTTTAGACATGGGCGTTTTTCCTGGCACACAAGGTGGGCCTTTGGAGCATGTTATCGCTGCTAAAGCAATTGCTTATGGCGAATGTTTAACTGATGAGTATATGCTTTACTCTGCTCAAGTAATCAAGAATGCGCAAACAATGGCTAAAGCCTGTGTTGATAAAGGATATAAAATTATTTCAGGTGGAACAGATAATCATTGCATGCTCATTGACTTAAGAAGTAAAAATATTAACGGTAAAGAAGCAGAAAAAGCTCTTGGTGCAGCAGATATTACGGTTAATAAAAACATGGTTCCTTTTGATGACAAATCTCCATTCGTAACATCAGGTATTAGAATTGGTTCCCCAGCTATAACGACACGCGGATTAAAGGAAAAAGACTGTTTAAAAATTGTTGAATTTATTGATTATGCATTAACGCATAAGGACAATTTAAAAGATATCAATAAACTAAAGCTCAAAATAAATAACATGATGAGTAAATTTCCTCTTTTTCAAGATTAAAAATTCAAGATTATAGAAATAAAAAAAGCCTTTCAAAAATTTGAAAGGCTTTTTTTATTGTTAAAACACTTTTTAAAAGTGCCACAAATCGTGTTCCCATCTAAAAATATCATTTTTAATTCTATCAGATTCTAATAATGCATCAATTCCTCTTGAATATTCATTAATACCTCTGTCAAAAACGTTTGTTTCTTTTACAGCTACACTAGAAAATTGTCTCTTCCAAAAAATATCTTCAAACGTTCTTCTTTCGGCATCATTCTTTGTATTATAAACTTCATGCTTAGCAAAAAAAGGCCTACAAGCAGGGAAATAAACCCAAAATTGTTCTTTTGGAGCCTCTTTTTCTTCGTCATAAGTATATATTCCCAAACCAATTATTCTTACCTCCAAAACTGATTTTTGTTTATCAAAAAACCAATCTTCCTTTACTCTAATTTTACGAAATTCTCTAAACATCCATGTAGAATCAGCGGTGGCAACGTTTGTAGATACCTCAGTGCCATCAGCGGTATATGACAATTGCGGAACCGTATCAATTTTAACAATTTTAGATCTAATAACCGAAGGCTCTAACAAAACTTGAAACTCCTCATCATTGAAAGCATACAACTCATTTTTTAAAACATAATTAAATATTAGTTGTAAAAAAGAAATGCGACTAACTGATGGCTCTACAGGGAAATACAATGGCTGATTTTGTTTTTCACGCATATCTATTTCTCTCCACACACGTTTTTCCCATGTAACATCTCCCTCCCGAAGGTGAGTATACGGAATAAACCTTCGGTTAATTGAATTCTCTTTTTGATAAGCACCGTCTCTGTAGTCACCTGGTTGGTAAATACTAGGTTGCGCATTTAAATTTGTTGCAACCAAAATGGTTGCTAACGAATACAAGATGTGTTTTAAGTTATTCATGATATTTTTATTTTACTTTAATTGTTACTCCTGGAATATTCCTAAGTGTTCCATCAGGTCCTTTAGCTTTCACATTATCTACAAATATTTTACTACCAACGCCACAAGAAGCTAATATTGTTTTGGCTCCAGATGATAAATTATTTCCTGAGCACTGCTCACTTTTTAAATTTCCTTTAACTACTGCACTTAATTCAAATGAAACAACGGTAAATCTTGCGTCAAAATCAAATCCAGCTAATTCAGCACCTACCCCAGCTATTGATGCTAGCTCAGATTTTTTCATATCCACATTCCCTGTTTTACCACCAACCTTGGCAACTGGATCAGGAATTTTTTTAACACGAAACTTTTTAGGAGGACCTTGAGGCTTAACACCGTCCTTAGTTTTGGCTGATACTGAAATCAAACATTCTCCAGGTGATGAAAACTTTAAAATAAATTTGCCACCTGCACCGCCAGTTTTTGTACACCCAGCGCCAGTAGCATTTACTACTAACTCTGTTGGTGCTATTCCAGCTGCAGAAACAGCAATTGGATTATCAACTCCTATATAAAATACATTCATTTTTTCAGCTTCAACAGCTACGGCAGGAGCCGCTACCAGATAAGTAGCAGCAAATGGATAGTACTCGAAAGAACCATCAGGTTTTTTAAATTTAATGATGCCACTAAATTTTTGTTCCCCTTGACCACCAGTGCCAACAGAATATTTTCCCAAACCATTTTGAACATCTATCAAATTTCCAGGCGTAAATTTTTTAGATATTGAGTCATAAGTCCCGCCAACATGAAATTCTAAATCACCTTTTCCCAATTTTGAAGAAGAAGCAGCCAACATAATGTCAGCAGTGTAAGGTTGTCCTGCTTGAACGTATGATGATGGTGCAATAACCTTCGCTTCTAAATGATCAAATTTAATAGCCAATTTACCACTAGCTCCAGAAAACACTTGTAGAACCTCAGCTTCAACATTTTTCAAATCTGTTTTAAATTTATTTAAATTAGTTACAACTGCAGCCAAAGGTAAATGATAGAAATTATCCATCTCCCAATTAAACTTTATACCATCTTCATCACGGTTACTATCTGTTGGTTTGATAGAAGCAAATTTTTTCTTGATACCTTGATAATCCTCATCAAAAAATTTTGTTTTAGGATCTTTTTGCATCCCATCAACTAACCCCACCAATTTATCATGCAATTGATTTAATTTAGTTCTTAACTCAAACGCTGTATGTTTTCCTTTTTCCGGTTGTTTTGGATCACCAATACCCAATACGTGGCTTGGACCATCGTAATCATCCATTTTTTCCATCCTACGCAAATTAAGGGTATCTGCTATCTTTTCATTTTCTAATGCTGTGGGCTCAATGTGGGCAATTATTGATGATTTCAATTCATCAATATAATGCTCCATTTCATGAATCTCTTTTTGTGCTTCTATCGCTTTCTCGAAGTAAGGCCTAGCCGCAGCGTTCCCATTTATTGAAGATTCAAAAGATTTAGTTACCCGTTCATTATTATCCTTTAAATTATTGATTGATTTTACCAAACTTTCATTTACTGACAAATAACCTTGTAAAATTTGTTTAGATACATTCATTGCCAAGAGCGCTGTTAGTACGAGATACATCATACCAATCATTTTTTGCCTTGGGGTTTCTTTACCGCCGCCTCCCATAATATTTTTTTATAACGTTTGTTAATATTTAATTATTTATAAATGAGCTAATTACTATCATAATTAGCTCAATGTAATATTTCAATGTGATTACCTATTTATTATAATTCATCGCACTTAGCATGTTTCCGTAGATTCCATTTAGTGCAGTTAAATTAGTAGATAAAGTTGCCATTTCTTGACGGTATTTTTTAGTATCGTCAACAGAATCATTTAAATTTTTCATTAAATCGCTTAAACCACCATAAAATTTAGACGTAGCTTCCAAGTTGTCTCTAGAACTTTGTAATTGCAGTTCATATGTTGCATTTAATGCCGTTAGGTTTGAAGAAACTTTACCAAGAGAATCACTAATTGAAGAACTCTGATCATAAGAAGAAGCAAGACTGACCATAGAATCAGCAGCTTTACTATAAGTATCAGCCAAAGTGCTTACTTTTTGAGAAGCAGATTTTACACTATCAACGTATTCGTTGGTTGCAATGTGTGCATTTGACAAATCTCCAATTTTTGAAGCATTATCACTTAAGGAACGCAAACCAGCACCCAAACTTTCAATTAATTCTGGACCAATCTTAGCTTCTGCCAACATATTATCTAATTGATTAGAAGGTGGTAAATGAGTTAGTGCACTTTCTTCATGCTCATCTTCATGCCCATTCATTCCGCCTAATTCAGGATAAGCCAACGACCAATCATATTCTTCGTGAGGAATATCGACGGCGAAAAGACAAAATAAAACTGCTTCGGTACCAAGACCACCAATTAAGGCAGCAGAAGCGCCTGGCCAGTGCATAATTTTAAATAAGGCACCAACAATTACGATAGCCGCACCAAAACATGATGCCAAATGTAAATACTTTTTAAAACCGGTTACTTTAGGAAGTTTGCTCATAGTGGATTTGTTTTTAGAGGATTTTGTTTAGTTCAATTGATTTTTTATTAGTGATGTGTTATTTTAATTAGTGGTTTATTATTTGATATTTTTTAATGAAATGATTGATTGCTAAAATTCATCTCCTTTAGAACGACCTAAATAAGTCATCACGTTTCGGAAGCCTAAATAAGATTTAGCTGTATCTTGATATTCATAAGTCCGTGAACTCACTTGTAAATAATAACCAACATCTTTCCAAGAGCCTCCACGAATGACTTTACGTTTTAATACATTTGCGTCTTTATCTTGAGCTTCATAGAGATAGTCAGGGTTTAAGTCGTGCGCAAAATCATACGAGGACTCATCGAAAGCATTGCTTGTCCATTCTGAAACGTTTCCAGCCATACAATATAAACCATAATCATTTGGGTTATAAGAATAAATGTATACAGAGTGGAAACCTCCATCATCAATATATGAACCACGAATAGGCTTAAAGTTACCCAAAAAGCAACCCAATGCGTTACGAATATACGGGCCACCCCAAGGATATGGTGATAAATCGTTTCCACCACGAGCAGCATATTCCCACTCTGATTCTGTCGGTAAACGAAAATCATTTACAATAGATTGGTCTGTTCCTATGAGGTAGTTATTTAATAAATTAGTTCTCCATATACTAAAGGCACGTGCTTGTTTCCAAGTAACTCCAACAACTGGATAATCATCATAAGCTGGATGCCAAAAATACATATTAGTCATAGGTTCGTTAAAAGAATACGTAAAATCATGGACCCAAGCTAAAGTATCAGGATAAACATTAATAACGTCCTTTACAATAAATACGCCACGATCAACTCCTTTGCGTTCACGAGGAACGTAATTCCCAGCTCCAACTGACTGTACATCATCGACATCATAAGTTCCTAGTGTTTTAGGATCTTTTGAAGGATCTCCAACAGGAGTTGAAGGTGTTCCAGGTACACCATTTAAACCATCATTCAAATGTATACCATTAATATACTCTGCTTTTTTATACTCATGTGCCGCATCCTGAACATCCAAAGACTTTTGAGGTAAAAAACGGTTTAATTTAGAAGCCGCAAGTCTGATGTCAATTCTATAATATTCATAGTTTAATTTACGAGTATCTATCTCTTTGCGATTATAAAAACGTTCTCCTTCTGGTAGGTAAAGCGGTTGCAAATCTAAACGATAATCTTCATCTGGACTATCCCATTTAATCTTTGTTGCCCAATTTATATAAGGATCTTGCAAATTATTATCACCTTTATAAATAGGAAATTGGGCTAAGAAATCTTCTTGAGGTAATTGAAAACTTTCAGCATCGGGGCCTGAGCCATTTGCTAATAATTTACGTGCTATTGAATCTCTAACCCAATATACAAATTGACGGTATTCATTATTGGATATTTCTGAATCATCAATATAAAAAGCTTGAACTGAAACCATTTTTGAATGAGCAGTATGAGCCATTGTTATTTCTTCATCGCTAGGACCCATGTGATAACTGCCCATTGGTATATAAAGCGTTCCAAACGGATCAGGTTGAAACCATTTTTCGCGACCTTCAACACCAACTAGTTCTCCCACCTTCTTATTACAACCAGTAACAACGGCAATAAATGAAGCTAATACGATTAATTTTTTCATAGTACTTATTTTAGTTTTCTCTTTTTTTATTTTCTTTTTACTTTTTTATCTATAACACAACTATTTAATTTAAGATACATTTAATTTACAACCTGTAGTTTAACAATTTAAATTAAGTTTTAAGGGACTTGAACTCAGGTTGTTAACATAAGGTTACAATATATTATAAAAATCTTCCATTTTCATGGGTTGTAATTTTCACTTTACGTTTTTGAATAAAGCAATAGCCTAAAGTTATTTCATGCGAACCCGCACTATATCCTTTAATTTTAGATAATGTCAAATCATATGAATAACCAGCTTTTAGCCCATTAAATTTACCTTTTGTGAACTTGTAACCAAGCATTGGTGCTATCGCATCTTGTAGTCTATATGTTAAGCCAAGCCAGAAAACTCTATTATAAGAGTAAGTTACATTAACATCAAGTTGGGTAGAAGATGCATCTGATTTTACTTTAATATTCGGTGTTATAGAGTGGACAGGAGAATTTAAATTAAACGTGTAACCGCCAATTAAATAATAATGACGAGCCACTGAAAACTTTATTTTATCAGAAGATTTAAGGTCTTGTGCCGTTAAGTGAGTTGAAGAAAGGCCAACATACATCTTATTAGCGATAGAATAGTATACACCAAAACCTAAATCGTAAGATAATTTATTTAAATTTGGATTTGCTGTTGTAACTGTGCCAGAAGTATAGGCTGGTATTGAACCATCATAAACGCCAAAGCCATCAGGCGTTATCCATTTTGCATCAAATGATTTTTGAAGAATACCAACATCAATCCCAACGCCTAAAGTTCCTGGCGTACGCATAAAATTTGTTTTCTTATAAGATACTGCTAAACGGGCAAATAAAGATTTGTCAAATCCAATTTGATCGGACATAACATTTAAACCTACTCCAATTGGCAATATTCCTAAAGGCATATCGAAACTTAATAAGCCTGTTTTTGGTGCACCAGGAAAATTAACCCATTGTTGACGATACAAAATATTTGCGCAAATTGCCTCAGAAGTTCCAGCATAACCAGGATTGTAAATCAATCTATTATTCATAAATTGAGTTAATTGCGGGTCTTGTTGTGCAAATGAAACACCTTCAATCAATAAAAATGAAACGGTTAAAACTGCAAATATTCTATTCATATTTTTTTTCTTAATAAGTAATTATGATAACGTTATCATACACATAGGGGACCAAGGTATAACTTTTTTAAATAAACTCAAAGTATTTCAACTTTTTTTTATAAAAAAGCGAATTATTGTTTTATTTTACAAAAAATATACAGAAAGAAATTGTAAAAATACGAAATGATCATGCTTAAAAAAGCACAAGCGCAATATGAAAATTGGATAGACTACTTTATGTATCAATAAAAAAAATAAATAATCTAGACAAACATAATTGATGTATTATCTAAATACATTTAATTAAATTTATCACTTATCAAAAAAATAATGATTGCTTCTGTATTTCATAAAGGAAAAAACTACCCTATAGATTTTTATCAACCCATTGACATATCTATTTCTCTTCGTGAAGGTGAAAATTGCGTCAATGCCTGGTATGTCGATCCAATGAAATTAGAAGTTGTAAAAAATAAAAATTGGATTGGAGATATTAATGAAGGTGGATCAGTTAATTTTCGAAACATTATTTTTAATCCGCATGGCAACGGAACTCATACAGAATGCGTTGGGCATATTAGCAAAGAATTTATTACAATTAATAAATGCTTAAAAAAATTTATGTTTGTGTCAGAGCTTATAACAATCTTACCAACACAAATTGAAAATGGAGATTTTGTGATTACAAAAAAACAACTTGAAGTAGCTCTTGAAGAAGCTCGGCCTGAAGCAATTATTATTAGAACTCTTGGTAATGGGCTAAATAAATTATCAATGCAATATTCTAACACGAATCCTCCCTATATTTTAGATGAAGCCATTTTATTTCTAAACAGCATTGGAGTGGAACATTTATTAATTGATTTACCATCAATAGATAAAGAACATGATGAAGGAAAATTATTGGCTCATCATGCTTTTTGGCAATATCCAAATAATACACAATTTGAAAAAACGATTACGGAATTAATTTATGTTCCAAATGAAATTACTGACGGCACTTATATTTTAAACATTCAAATAGCAAGTTTCGAAAATGATGCCAGTCCAAGCAAACCAATTATTTATAAAATATTTTAATACAATTTAAAGCAATAAAAAAACTAATACCATTATAAAAAATGAATTTATATCCGCCATACAATCATAGTTTAACTGAGTACAAGAGATTCTTGACAAGAGAGGTTAGTGTTGGTAATATAGGAATAGGAGGTCTTAACCCCATTCGTGTACAAAGTATGACTACAACTGATACCATGAACACAAAAGCAACCGTTGAGCAAAGTATCAGAATGATTGAAGCTGGTTGCGAATTAGTAAGAATTACTGCTCCAAGCATGAATGAAGCAAAAAATTTAGAAGTGATAAAAAAAGAATTGGTAAAAGCAGGCTATCATACCCCTTTAATTGCTGATATTCACTTTACGCCTAATGCTGCTGAATTTGCCGCACGAGTTATAGAAAAAGTTCGTGTTAATCCAGGAAATTACGTTGATAAAAAAAAATTTGAAGAAATAGATTATAGCGACTCTGCTTACGAAAAAGAACTCGAAAGAATTAGAAATAGATTTACACCACTGGTAAAAATTTGTAAAGAATATGGAACTGCCATGCGAATTGGCACAAACCATGGATCGTTGAGCGATAGAATTTTGAGTCGCTATGGAGATACTCCTATCGGAATGGTTGAATCGGCATTTGAGTTTTTAAGAATTTGTGAAGATTTAAATTACTATAATATTGTCATTTCAATGAAGGCAAGTAATACACAGGTGATGGTTCAAGCATATCGACTCCTCGTGCAAAAAATGATTGAAACGAATCGTAATTATCCTTTACATTTAGGTGTTACAGAGGCAGGAGAAGGAGAAGATGGAAGAATAAAATCAGCTGTTGGCATCGGAACATTATTAGAAGACGGACTTGGCGATACAGTAAGAGTTTCTTTAACAGAAGAACCAGAATTTGAAATACCAATTGCAAAAGCTTTAGTAGATAGGTATTCTGATAAAAAAATCAAGCTTCATACTAAAGTTGAGCCTCTCAAAATTGAAAACAATAAAATAAATTTATCTTACAATCCTTTTGAATATAATAAGCGTAAATGCTCGGAAGTAATAAACATTGGTGGAAATCAAGTTCCTAGAATTATTGCAGATTTTAGTAAAAAAGAAAAAATCACACCCACTAATTTATTTGCTGTAGGATACAATTACTCAATACCATTAGATAAATGGAATATCAGCGATTTGGCTTGTGATTACATTTATGTTGGCGATAACATTATTGATTTTGAAATTCCAGGAACTTTAGGAATCATCTATAACAATGAGGTTTGGAAAAAATTAAACAATCAAAACAATTGCTTTCCTTTATTTTGTGGTGAAGAATTTTTTGCAAGTGAAACGCATCACCTCCAATTAAATTTTATTGTTGTTACAAAAGAAATTTTAACTGAAAACTTTATGGCTAAAATAAAAACCTTAAAAAATATTGTTTTAGTTTTAGACACCTTTGAAGTAAACGCACTTCAGACTTTGAGGCGCGACTTTATAAAATTAGACGAAAACAATATTTTTATTCCTATCATTATTAAGCGAAATTATCAAAACATTGCAGAGGAAAATTTTCAATTAGATGCATCTACTGAAATTGGCGCTCTATTACTAGATGGCTTAGGTGAAGGAATTTGGTTGAAGCAAATAAATTGCACCTCTCCTCAACAAACAAATTCAACAGCATTTGGAATTTTACAAGCAACTCGAACACGTATAAGCAAAGCAGAATATATATCATGTCCTAGTTGCGGAAGAACACTTTTTGATTTGCAAGAAACCACTGCTAAAATTAGGTTACGAACCGATCATTTAAAAGGAATAAAAATAGGAATCATGGGTTGCATTGTAAATGGTCCAGGCGAGATGGCAGATGCCGATTACGGTTACGTTGGAGTTGGAGTTGGAAAAATTTCTTTATATAAAGGAAAAGAAATAATTAAAAAAAATATACCAAGTGAAAATGCGGTAAACGAATTGATTGATTTAATAAAGGAAAATGGCGATTGGATTGATAAACTTTAAACCAAATTAAAAAAATAAAACCAAAATCGTATATTTGATTGAAAAAAAATTGAAATTAAACCACACATATTCAATTGTCATTTTTATACACTTCTTTTTTAGTAGTTTTTGCCAAGACAAAAATCAAAAGACAGCAAAAATCAAAGAAACCTTTAATGAAAAAAATTACCAATTAACAATTGATGAAATAAATTTAATAAAATCTTCCGAGATAAATTTTGATAGCTTATTATACTTAAAAGCTTATTCTCAAATAAAATTAAATCAAATAAAAGAAGCACAGATTAGCATTTCTCAACTATTACAATTAAACCCAACTTATAATGAAGTTTATTTTTTACAAGGTTTAATTTTCGCCATAAAAGGAAAATACCCTGATGCCATTTCTAATTTTAATAAAATTATTGATTTGAATCCCAATCACGAAAAGGCATTATATAATCGAGCTTTAGCTAAAGGTTTACTCGAAGATTACAAAAGTGCCATTAAGGATTTAGATAAATGTATTAATATAAATCCAAACTATAGCTTGGCTTATTACAATAGGGGATATTGGCATGAAATTTCCGAAAATTACAATCAGGCTATTTCCGATTATAAAAAAGCCATTGATTTAAATAAACATTATTCAGAAGCGTATTTAGCGTTGGCATATGCATTTTATCAAAATAAAGATAAAACAAGTGCGTGCGATATTTTAAATGCCGCAAAAGAAGAAGGGATAGAAGCCGCAAATGATTTAATACAAAGTTTCTGTAAATGATAAAAAAATACTTTATACTTTTTTCTATTTTTTTTGAGATATGTTCAGTTTCATCTCAAAATCTTTCTGTTACATTAACTAAAAATGATAGCCAGTGTACTCCAGGAAACTCAAATTTATCAATCATTTCAGGTGTGCCTCCCATTTCTTATCTATGGAGCAATGGATCTACCGCAAGCGCTATAGACCAATTACAAAAAGGAGGTTACTCTGTTAAAGTTACTGATGGTATGGGTAAAGACACCATCGTACGATTCAGAATCGATTCTATATTTTGTCCGCCATACATAGAAACTTATTTAACACCAAATGGTGATGGTTTTTACGATACTTGGTCAATTTCAGGATTAGAAAAATATCCAGATTTTGAATTGTGGATATATAATAGATGGGGGCAAACTGTTCATCATCAATCAAATTCTTATACACCTTGGGATGGGACTAGCTTAAATTTACCTTTACCTGATGCTACTTATTATTATGTCATTTATCTGGTTAAAAAAAATAAAGATGCTATTATTAAAGGCGATGTGAGTATTATTAGATAAATGAAATATTTTCTATACATAATTTTATTTTTAGGATTGAGGGTTTTCTCTCAGCAAACAAATCAATTTACACAATTTACTTTTAATAAATATGGCTACAATCCTTCAGCAGCTGGCACAAATATTAATGCCAATATTGAAATAATTTTAGGAACTAGAAAACAATGGCTTGGTTTTTCAAATTCACCATTTACAAATTTTTTAAGCATCAATTACACCTTAAAGCCTGAAAGAAGTTATAAACGCTGGCATAATGTGGGAATCTATATTGATAAAGATAGAGCAGGACTTTTTAAAAATGAATCATATTACCTTTCATATGCGCTTCATTTACCAATAACAAAAAAATACAATATGTCTTTCGGAATTTTTGCTGGTGTAAAATATTCAGCAATTGACAGAAAACCCATCTCTACTAATGATCCTGTTTACATTAATAGCTATAATGGATTTTTCCTCATGTTCCCAGATATCATACCTGGCATGAGGGTTTATAATAAAAAAATGTTTTTTGATGTTTCAGTAAAACAGTTGTATAAAAATAAACTATCTCAGGGAGCTAAACAAATAGGCAATAAATCTGAACTGATTCCTCAACTGTATGTTTCTTATGGAAAAAAAATAAATTTAAATAATGGCGTGGTATTTTTGCCAGCAGTTAATGTACACACTTCTTTTTTAAATATTCCAAGTGTTGAAATAAATACGATGTTTTATGTTTTAAAAAGAGTTGGATTAGGGGCAACTTTAAGAAATAAAGATTTTATATCAGGAATTTTTCAAATAAGATTTTATAAAAATATAGTAGCAGGCTTTTCATATGATTATAGCATTAATCGTTTGCGACAGGTTGCGCCAAATTCAATAGAAGTAATGATTGGATTGACGTCAATGTTTAACGCATTAGGTGGGGTAAATGAAAATCGCAGAACAAGCGACTGTCCAACATTTGATTTTTAATTTGCCTACTCCTCATCATATTACATTCAAATCTATTTTTCTTGGGCTTTTAGATTTTACACCTACTTCAGATCAATCAAACTTAATTACTTTATTATCTGATTATATTTTCAACAACAATGAACGGGAAATAATGGTCATTAAAGGTTACGCTGGTACTGGAAAAACCAATATGATCGCAGCCTTTTCAAAAACAATTGCAAGTTTTAAATGGAAAAGCGTTTTATTAGCACCTACTGGCAAAGCAGCGAAAGTGCTCTCTAAGTATTCTCAAAAGCAAGCACAAACCATTCATAAAAAAATATTTATTAAAATTCCAACACATGATGGCGGAGTTGCTTTTTCTTTGGCCGACAATAAACATACCAATACCATTTTTATTGTTGATGAGGCTTCGATGATTGGATTAGATAACCCAACATCCAATTCTGTTTATCATAATTTACTAGAAAGTTTATTAGAATACGTAATTAGCGGAACCAATTGCAAATTAATAATGGTTGGTGATACTGCACAATTACCGCCAATTGGCAGTAATGAAAGCCCCGCTTTAAATATCAATTATTTAAAAGCCAGTTATAGTTTGCAAATTAAACACATTGAATTAAAACAAGTAGCCCGACAGCAAAACAAAAGTGGTATTTTAAAAAATGCAACTCACTTAAGGGAATGTATTGAACATTTTACTGGTGAATTTCCGAAAATAACTTTACATAAAGATGTTATTCATTTAAGTGGAGAAGACTTGGAAGATGCTTTAAACAATGCTTATACTCGTTATGGATTTAATGATGTGTTAATCATTACAAGAAGTAATAAAAGAGCTAACTTATTTAATCAAGCCGTGAGAAGTCGGGTTCGTTATATGGAAGAAGACTTATGTGGTGGTGATTTGATGATGGTTGTAAAGAATAACTATTTTTGGATCAATGAAAAAACAGAAGCTGGATTTATTGCGAATGGAGACAGTTTAGAAATAAAAAAAATAATTAAAAGAAAAGAGATATATGGTTTCAATTTTGCGGAATGTGTTGTTAAATTAACTGATTATGAAAATATCCCTGAAATAAATTTAATGTTATTATTAGATTCAATCAAAACCGAAGTGCCAGCATTAACCAAAGAACAACAGCAGCAATTATTTACTAATGTGATGGAAGATGTAAATGAAGAGCCTATCAAAAGCATACGAATGAATTATTTGAGAAATAGCCCATACTAC
>JBKDJY010000099.1:0-6241 GCA_046345275.1 Bacteroidota bacterium | reverse complement strand
TGGATAAATGAACGAAAACAGATGGTTTGTAAATTGTGCAAGCGACAAACCTCGATTATAGCGGGCACTATATTTCACGGAACTAAAACACCAATCACATTAATTTTTAGAGCTTTATGGTTTATTGTTGCTCAAAAAAATATTGCATGCGCCGTTACAAGCTTTAGGTGTTGATTGAGCAACTGTTTCTATTTGCCATGTTGTGCCGCCATCAATTGTCCTTTTGAATCCCTCACCTAAACCACCACTAGACGACCCTGCGAATTCTATTCCTGTAATATTTTTTGCTAGCATGTTATTTGAAAAACCAGAACACTTGCAAGATATGGTTTGATTAGATATTAGGGAGTTATTAAATGCCGGACTTGATGACAATGCTGTTGACCCTGTATTAGACCAATATACTGCATCAATGACAGCACCCGTATTGTCATATAAACCTATCCATCCAGCAGTATTTGATAGAAACCACCTTGTATTACCGCAATATTGAGAAGATGTTTGAACATTAAAATCTTTCGGAGTAGCTGTATTACCACCAATCACAAGAAAACCCAGAGGAGGTATTATAGTACCATTTGGGAAGACAAAAGCTCCATAATTTGCGCCACCAGCCATGGCATTTGTTTGATCTGAACCTAGTATCCAGCAGCTTATATCTACAGGATTACATGAACTAGGATTATATATTTCAACCCACTCTGATGTTTGAGATGAGTTTGCTCCATTATCGTACAGTGAATTCCCTGGACCTGATGATGGGCTAAACATGATTTCATTAATAACAACTGAACATTGGCCGAAGCTATTAAAATTAGGTAACAATAAAATTAATATAATTAATTTTAAAAGTCTTTTTGAAAAAATGTTTATAGAATTTTTCATTTTGATTTAGTAATTTAAACATTGCAAATTAACTTTATAAGGAATTTTGTTATTGTTTATATATAGAAATTCGTCATCCCTTATGCTCAGTTTAGCTTTATTGACTATGTAATTTTCATGTATTCGCAAGAAACTTTTAGGAAGCCTTAGAATTATTAGATCAATCGATATTTCAACCGTAAAATTTCTATTTTCAGTATATAATTTAATCTGTTCATTTAAATTTTCGATGAATAGTATCTCTGTAACATCAAAACAAATTAATTCTTCATTATATTTTAAATATGTTTTGCTTTCATGGTTTACCCTCACTACAAACTTATAAATCTTGGATTCAGACATGTATTTAGACTAAATTATTTAATTAATTGAAAGTAACCCGAATGTTTTTTTTCATTACTTGTGCTTAAAACATAAAAATATGTTCCATCGTTATATTGCGAACCATCCCAATTGTTTTGGTAATTATCACTTTCATAAAGTTTTGTTCCCCAACGATTATAAATAGATATTTTCGAGTTAATCGGCAAATTTTTGATTTTAAAAAAATCATTTATACCATCTCCGTTAGACGTAATTACATTAGGGATTATTAACTCTCCTTCAAGGATAATTGTAGCTAAAGTAGAACAGCCATTTATATCGCTAATTAAAACTGTGTATGTACCTGGCGACAAATTCTCAGCATTTTGCTGATATTGAGCCGGAATACTTGACCAAGTATAACTTAAAGGAGTCGTTAAACCAGTGATATTTACAGAAGCTGAAAATAAATCAGGAGAATTGGAAGTGAAAGTTGATGTAATTACAGATGGGGGGCTAGGTTGACTAACTAAAATCTGCATATTGACCTCACATCCGACAGAGTCAATTATTGAAACATTGTATAATCCTGCATTTAAATTATTAGCATTTGATGCTGAGCTAATATTTGGTGACCATTGATAATTTACTGGGCCTTGATTTCCAGTTGCTATTATACTAATAGCTCCATCACTACCTCCAAAACAAAGTATATTCGTATGTGATTCAGTTGCACTCAAGCTTCCACTTGTGATAGATATAATTAAAGTATCAGATGTAGCTGGACAATTTATTGTATTGTCACTTATTATTACAGTGTAATTACCAGCTGGCAAATTATTGGCCGTTGTTGAATTGCTTATACTTGGCGTCCAATTGTAAGTATAATTGTTTGAACCACCAGTAATCGATAAAGTGATACTACCATTATTGCTGCCACAAATTGCATTAGTTGTTTGCGCTAGAGCCGTAATTGGCTGACTTGTAGTTGTATTGATTAGGTTTACAGTCAAAGTCTGCACACCATTTCCACAATCGGGGTTTAAATCTGTTACAATTACTGTATAAGTACCAGGCGCTAAGTTTGATGCTGAATTTGTGTTACCGCCAGAAGGTGACCAAGAATAGGTGAAATTACCTGAGCCGCCAGTAACAGAAACTGCTGCTGCACCTTGATTGTTTCCACAAGTTGGATTTACGATGGTGTTTGCTGGTATAACTGCAGTGTAGGAAGAACTTAAGAAGCCAAAATCAAACTTAAAAGACGCTGCGTTATTACTTGTATTATTATCTGTTGAAACCTGATTAAGTAAATTGTAATTGTTATCCACTGTACATTCTGTATGGAATAATATGCCATTTTCATTAATTCGATTATTTGTAGATTCATGAATATGAGATCCTGTTGAACCAGACGAAATTGCTCCTCCATAATAACTTCCGTATAATAGTGAATTACCATTTTTTGAGATACTACAAAAATATATACTTTTTGAAGTACTAGAAAGTGCTCCACTAGTTATTGGAAGACCTCCATTTAGATTTGAACCAGAAAAGTAAACATTATTACATAAATCAATACCAAAGGCAGTTGGAACAAATTCGTTGATATTTGAAGACGAATTATTTGCGCCTCCCACACATGCAGAAAAAATAGTTGAATTTAACGAGGTATTTAATTTATGTATAAAATAATTAAAGGTGCCAGGCGAATTATATGCACCAGAACTTACTGGATATGATGAATTTGTTGTTGATCCCAGGATATAAATTTCATTGTTTGAGTCTATTTGTAAGAATTTTGCTTTATCTTTTTGTGCTGTACCTAGATAGGTAGATTGGATTATTGATGTTGCAGTTGAATTTAGCCTTGAGACAAAACCATCTTGATTACCACTATTGGATGTGTTCAAACCACCTGTTGTGTTTGGGAAATTTAAACTAGACGTATTCCCGCATATATATATATCAGTGTTTTGGGCAATTTTTATATCACATACATTATCGTCATTCAATCCTCCAATATAAGTTGACCAAACAAGAGAAGATAATGAATTGTTTAGTTTTGAAACTATTCCATCCGTAGCTCCAGCCAGTGTGCTTTGAAACACACCTGATGTCGTTGGGTAATTTGATGAATTAGTAAGACCTGATACAAATACATCACCTATCGCGTCAACATATATTGATGATACTTTTGTCTGAAATCCGCCTCCTTCTTGTTGGCTTCCTCCAAGATAAGTAGATGCCAAAAGTGAAGTTCCAGTGGGATTTAATTTACAAACAACATAATCATCATTACCACCAGAACTTGCATCGTAACAGCCGGCTGTAGTTGGAAAATTGTTGGCATTTGTAGTGCCTAGTACGAATAAATTATCATTTGAATCACAGAATAAACTATATGGATAATTAGTGGCAGGAGTACCGGGCATAGTGGCATTTTGAGTCCCTCCAATCAATGCTCCATATAGTAAAGTTGAACCATTACTAGCATATTTTTCTATCACCATATTCCAAAGCATGTTTGTGCCAGACATAGTATAGGCGCCAGGGGTTGAAACATAATTGCTTGTTAAAGTACCTCCAGCCATATACAAGTTACCCTGACCATCATAGGTTGCGCCATCTGCAGAAATCAATTGAGATGTTGATGAATAAGTTGAGAAAATAATATTTGGATCGATAACTAATTCGGCGGATTTTAAATATCCCTTTGGAAATTCGAATCCAACAGTGTTGTTGTTTAATGTAAATTTGCAAGGAACTTCATTGATACCATTTTCCAGAATCTGGTATGCGTAAGGAGCTTTTTCATATATAGTACCAACAGAAGTCGTAATTTTCAACATCCCATTTTCAATACTTATAGAGTTTTGGCCTTCAAATTGCATTTTAATATTTTTATAATCAGCATTTTTTGCAACTATAAAATCGTACTTTAAATTGTTATTGGTATTGTAATATATAACATCGATGCCTTTGAAAATCTCATAATATATTAAGTCATTGTAGGAATTAACCTTTGATTTCCAATTAGCTTGATTATTTCCTTGAAAAAAGCTTAAAGATTCTTTTCTTTTGTTTAAAGGACATAATCTCACATCTTCATTTGAATTCAAGAAATTCATCTTTATACAATGTGCCTTAATTTTTTGACTTGAGAAACTTTCGTGTTCATGTTCCATTTCATGAAATACACTCTCATCCACCAAATTATATGTAAGACCTTTATCTGAAAAGTAAATGTTATTATTTCCTATCTGTGTTCTAAATTTTTCAGGACAATTCCATTGGCCTTTATTCTCGATAAATTTAATTCTATCATCCGTAGCATAAAATTTTGAAAATGATAAAGTTAGTGTAATTGCAAAAATGCAGTTTTTTGCTAATGATAAATTTGACATAATTTTGTTGAATTAAGTAAATAATTAATTAATGCTAAACTCGTTAATCTGTTTTTTAGAATTAAACAAAAAACAGATGATTTTTACATTTTGTAATTGTTTTGGCATTTCAGCTTCTGGATACGTATTAATTCAAGAATTAATACGTATGTTGAATAACGACTTAAACTTTTTTCCTTTTTTAATGGATCTAATTTTATTATCTCCATTAATAATTCTGATCTACTATATTGCATTTGTATTTTTTTTGGTTAATACAAAGTTTAGACAAATAGATATTCTTGAAAAGCAAAATTTACAACAGATTTAC
Organism: Bacteroidota bacterium; assembly: GCA_046345275.1. Lineage (GTDB taxonomy): Bacteria > Bacteroidota > Bacteroidia > B-17B0 > Aurantibacillaceae > UBA4416. Next base: position 1,336 of record JBKDJY010000099.1, on the reverse strand, counting down.
ATTTCAAATAATTATTTAATATGAAAATATATTAAGCTGGAAATAGGAATCGTTGACCATTTCTCTTCTAAATCAGCATTCACTAATAGATACATTTATTGCTAAACCACCTTCGGAGGTTTCTTTGTATTTATCGTTTAGGTCTTTTGCTGTTTCCCACATAGTCTTAACTACATTATCAAGACTTACTTTTGCATTTTCCGGATTTCCTGAGAGTGCTAATTGAGAAGCGGTAATTGCCTTGATTGCACCCATTGAGTTTCTTTCAATGCATGGAATTTGAACTAATCCGCCTACTGGGTCACAAGTTAAGCCTAGGTGATGTTCCATTGCTATTTCTGCCGCCATTAGACATTGTTTATAATCGCCCCCTAAGCATTCTGTGAGCGCTGCTGCTGCCATTGCTGATGAAACTCCTATTTCTGCTTGACATCCTCCCATTGCAGCAGAAATTGTTGCACCTTTTTTGAATATACTGCCAATTTCAGATGCTGTTAATAGAAATTGTCTTATTTTATTTTCATTAGCGTTATCGCAAAATGTTATATAGTATTGCAAAACAGCAGGTATAACTCCTGCTGCCCCATTAGTTGGTGCAGTAACAATTTTTCCAAAGGAAGCATTAACTTCATTAACAGCCAATGCAAAACAACTTACCCATTTTATGATATCACTGAACGAACTAAAATTATCTGAAATTATGGTCTTCCAATCTTCATAGTTTGAATACTCAAAATTTGAAAGTAGAGCTTTGTTTATAGCCGAAGCCCTTCTTGCTACATTTAAACCTCCCGGTAAAATTCCATCTTTGTGACACCCCTCGTATATTGAATTAAACATTACATTGCATAATTCTTGAAGTTCTGAGTTTATTTCGTTTTCTGTTCGAAATGCCTTTTCATTTTCTAATACAATATCAGATATTTTACATTGTTTTTTTTTGCAGTATGAAATTAGATCACTGGCAGTTTGAATAGGAAATGGAATAATTTTTTGTTTGGCTCTTTTTTGTTCGGACATTTTTTTTCCTTCATAGTCGATAAAGCCGCCCCCTAATGAATAGTATGTTAATGAAATTATTGATCCATCATTTAATATGCTTTTAATAATTAACGTGTTTGGATGTGAAAGACCCTCAGATTGAAAAATATATTTAATATTTAGTTCAGGGTTAAAATTTACTTTATGAAAAGCAGTATGCTGGTACCAAATATTAGAACAATAGTTTGACCTTTCAAAGGTACTTTTTTTTCATTTAAAATACACACAGTCATAAAACGGGAGGTAACTTTTTTTCTGCCCAAAAAAGGCAGAGAAAAAAAGTTATCCTCGTTTT
>JBKDJY010000098.1:0-13345 GCA_046345275.1 Bacteroidota bacterium | reverse complement strand
AAGATCAGTTATTGAAACTGTAAACGACGAGTTGAAAAACATATGTCAAGTAGAACATTCTAGACATCGTTCGTTCAATAATTTTATCACAAATTTACTTGCTGCAATCGCCACTTATTTTTTCTTTCCTAAAAAACCAACCATTAGCTTTAACAATGATAGCAGAAAAGAATTGGGACTTATTTATTAATCGAACTCAGGTTGATAGTAAGTTTCGAGGGTTCATTATTCAGAATTTATAAAGTATCGAACAGTTGATTATTAAAAAATAAAAGATGAAACTATGCTATCAATTGGATTTAGCATCAATTGGATTAACCTATAAATTCGTGAAATATAATAAATCAAAGAATTAAACAGTTGTTGCGTCTTTCAACTGAATAAACATCTCATTAAAACGTAACCGAACTTTTTCGATAAACGCATCGTTCACAATCTTTTTTAAATTCTCAACAGATTTAACTTGTTCTGTATAAAATTTAAAACTTTGCTCCATTGGTCCAGCTTCAAATTTAACAATGTATTTGTCGTTAATGTTAAAAATAGAAATACTTATTGAAGGATGGGGAATACTGTCTATAATTCTCATGTGATTAATCAAATTTCTTTTTAAAGTCAAATAAATTTTTCATGATACCAACTGGCGTTGTGGCCCTATCGCCATCTTCGTGGATTCGACCTAAAATGGCTTTAGCTAGCGCTACAAAATGTAATTTCCCCGCTTTTCTTAAAGCATCTTCAGCCTTTTCATCTCCATTTACAATATTTGCACAGGCAGCCCAATCAAAAGCTTTTGAATCAATCAAAAATTTAAAGGCTTTAAAATCATCCCAAATGGTATTTACAAAAGCTGCAAGCACCATGTGTTTCCCATCAATTAAAAATTTAAATGCTTTTTTATCATCCCTAATGGCATCCAACACGGCAATTAATTCGAGATAATTATTACCCATTAACCAATTAAATGCTTCAATATCGCCATGAATATGCTTTCCAAATTGTTCAATCGTATATCTAGAATAATATTTCATTAACTAACAAAAAAATTAAAAATAATTTAATAGTTTAAACTATAATGAACTAAAACGCATTTTAATAACTCCTAAAAACGCTTCCTTAAAAATTTTTGTACTCATTTTACTGACACCCAAAATTCTATCCGTAAATAAAATGGGAACTTCTTTTATTTTAAATCCTTTTTTATAAGCCCTATACTTCATTTCAATTTGAAATGCATATCCCATAAATTTAATGTGGTCTAATTCAATTGTTGCTAATACTTTTTTACGGTAACACTTAAATCCAGCTGTTGTATCTTTTACTGGTAATCCCAGCACTAATCGAACATATACCGAAGCAAAATAACTCATCAAAATTCTGCTTAAAGGCCAATTACGAATTTTACCGCCCTTACAATAACGCGAACCAATCGATACATCAACGCCATTTTCACATGCTTCAAGTAACCTGATTAAATCATTTGGAGAATGGCTAAAATCACAATCCATTTCAAAAATATAGTCATAATTGTTTTGCAATGCCCATTTAAAACCATGGATATAAGCAGTTCCTAAACCTAATTTTTCTTTTCTTTCTTCAAGATGAAGCAAATTTGGAAATGTTTTTTGAAGTTCAATCACTTTATTTGCCGTACCATCAGGTGAACCATCATCTACAATTAATATTTCAAAAGGACGTGATAATTCAAAAACACACCGAATCATTTTTTCAATGTTTTCGATTTCATTGTAGGTAGGAATTATAACTAAATTTTTTGCCATCTTTGAACGCACTAATATACTATTTTGTCATAAAATAAAGTGTTATCAATTCTTATCAATGCATTAAAATAATTCAAACCACAAGAAAATAATTTTTTTCAGCTATTAATGGCTTTCCATTCATTAAAAATGTCGGACTTATCTTTGATTTTTAATTTATAATTCTGAAAATAAGTTGTTCCTTTTTCGTTTTTATTTAAAGTCAATTGCTTTACATTTTGTGCGGAAGATAACGTTAAGTTAATCTCAGAATCTTTAAAATAAGACATCCAATCATTAAAATCATTTTTGACTATGTGACCATTAACGGCAATGATTTCATCACCAATACTCAATCCCGATTTCCAAGCAGGAGAGTAGGGGGCTATTAACGACACTTTTTGATTTTGAGAAAAATCAATTGTTTTAAAACCAAATAAATCCTCAGAAATGAAAGGGCTTGAATTTTTTGAGAATTCAACATTTAAGTATTTAAAGCAATCGGTTAAAGGCTCAGTAAAATCTGAAGTACCATAAACATATTTTTGAAAAAAAGAAGTCAGTGAAACCCCAGCTTTTTTTTCACAAATTGAAATAATATCTGTTTCAGTATATCCTTTATTTAATTTGCCGAATTGATTGTAAAGTTCTACACAAACATCTTTTAAGGCATACGCATGTTTTGAATATTTAAAGATATAAATGTCAAGCATAAAAGCAATTAAATTTCCTTCATCGTAAATTGATGTTTTACGGTAGGGTGCTCCATTCACATAACCATCCAGCCAAGTATCAAAACTTGAGTCTGCAACTGATAAATTAAATCGTCCGTAATTATGAAAATGTTTATTCAACCTTTCTTCCAATGTTTCAAAATATAATTCATTGCTAAAAACACCGCTTGTGAGCAAAAGCAAATCACCGTAATAGGTTGTAAATCCCTCGTATACAAAACCAGATTTTGAATAATTTTCTTTAGAAAAATCATAGGGCAACATTTCTTTTGGCCGAATATATTTCACATTCCATGTATGAAATAATTCATGACTAGAAACGCCTAAAAGATTCTCGTATGTTTTACCTGAATTTAAATGATAACCAGGTCCAATGGCAATCACGGTGCTTTTCTGGTGTTCAACACCATGATAAAATTTAAAAGGAAGAATCTGAAAAATAAAATGGTATTCAGAAACCGGAATGTCACCCCAAAAATTTAATTGCGTTTTTGTAAAGGCAATAAAATCGTTTTTGATTTTTGAAAAATCTGGTTTGCATTCACCATTAAAATGTAAACAAAATTTAACTCCATTGATTTCATAAAAATTTGATTGAATCGAAGGGCTAGCTAAAATGGGACTATCAGCTAATTCATCATACGTATTTGCGCTTAAGATTTTTTTATTTACTGGTAAAGAACTTACAATTTTATAGGTATCAGGAACGTCTAATTGAATCGTATGCTTATCATTTAATCTTTCCGTTTGATACAAGCACAAATGCACTGGATTCAGATAGATTTGCCTTTCATCGGCATAACAATTTCCAGCATTAATTTCAGAAGTGTAATAACTGTAAGTTACTGTAATTGTTTTGGAGCCATTTGTTTCAATATGCCAATTACTGTGATTGGTTTTATGAAAATGAAGCGCGTTTTGATGCTCATCCCAAGCCTCAAAACGTTTGATGTTTTTAGCAAAATTTCCTAATTCATACCTGCCAGGCCGCCAAATTGGTAAACTCAATTCAATAAAACTTGTTTTGATATCAGAAATAGTTAGGTCAATATAAATGTAATGAGACTGAGGATTTTTTAAATATATTTTGTAATTCATAGCTATAAATTATTTTTTTGATTAACAAATGGATTTGTTATTTCCACAAACTTATGCTCAATTGTGTTTGTGTTTTATGAAACAAAACGATTTCATTTTGTTAAAAAATTTGATACAAATTACGCAAAAACAAATTATATTTAGCATTCAAAATTTGTTTAAAAAGAGTATTGTTTAGAAAAGAAGATTTCAATTACTGAAAATATTTTTAAGGTCATTCATATGGGTAAAAAAGATAAAACAAGAGTAAATGTGGTTTACTCTACCAATCCAAATTTTAAATACGAAAGCATTGATAGCAATACCAATGAAACTTTACCCCCTCAACAGCAAAACTTAAAATTATTTTTAGATAGAATTGGCGGAGGAAAGCTGTTAACCCGTATTACTGGCTTTGTTGGTAGCGAAAATGATTTAGATGATCTTACTAAATTATTGAAACAAAAATGCGGTGTTGGTGGAAATTCAAAAGACGGAAACATTCTCATACAAGGGGATAATAGAGATAAGCTCTTAGATTTATTGATAAAGGGAAATTATAAAGCCAAAAAAGCTGGCGGTTAAAACGGAGATAAATGATATTTTTTTCATTTTAAAATCAAACTATATCTTTATATTTAAAACAAATTATGAGTTGAGCAAAGCTGCTTTGACGATATCAAGTAAATAAAAATAAACAATCTTTTTTATGACGCCATTTATTGAATTATTAAAAATAATTATACCAGCTGGTGCCGTATTTGCTGCTGCTTATTTTTTAGTAAAGCGCTTTTTAGATAACGATCAAAAGCGCCGTGAACATGAATTAAGGAAATCTTCATTATCTGCAATTACACCTTTAAAAATTACGGCATACGAACGGATAGTCATTTTTTTAGAAAGGATTAATCCAAATAATTTAGTCGTTAGAGTGAACAAAAATGGCATGAACGCTCGTCAATTACACCACGACCTAGTAGCAACCATAAAAGCAGAATATGAACATAATTTATCGCAACAAATATATATTTCTGAAGGAGCTTGGGAATTGGTAAAAACAGCTAAGGAAGAGATTATCAGAACAATCAATATTTCATCTTCAAAAGTTCCCAGTGATGCGTCTAGTAATGATTTGGCGATGGTAATTTTAAACGTTGCTTCAAATTCTATATTACCAAACGATATTGCAATTAAAAATATTAAAAGAGAAATTTCACAAAATTTTTAATAAAAAATATTCATGCCTAAATTATTTTCCGAATTTTCTCCTACCAATTCCGAAGCTTGGAAACATCAAATTGTAAAAGATTTAAAAGCAATTGATTTTGAAGCTCTCTTATGGCAAACAAATTCAGGTATTGACATCAAACCATTTTATACAAAAGAAGATGTTGCATTAACAACTGAACCATTCAATTTAAATCCAGATTGGAGTATTTGTGAATATATAAAAGTAGATGACAGTAAATTAGCAAATGCAAAAGCGAAAAATGCTTTACAAAATGGAGCTTCTGGCTTAGTTTTTAAAATACATCAAAAAACAAATTTTGAGGTTTTATGCAAGGATATATTGTTCGAACATATTTATTCACTATTTGAAGTTTTACCTCAATTTGAAACAGAATTAAGGTCTTTTTTAGATTCAAAAAAAATATCAGCCTTTTGTTTTGTTGAATGTGATAACATCTTGTCTGGAAAAATAAAAATCAATGATGATGTTACTTCATTGGCATTAAATACAAGCATTTATAATGAAGCAGGTGCAAGTATCTTAAATCAATTGGCATTTTCATTGGCCCATGTCAATGAATACTTAAATGAATTTGCTGCTCAAAATAAAATATTAAACATCAAGCATATTCATCTTACTGTTGCTATTAGTGGTGATTTTTTTATGGAAATTGCCAAACTGAGAGCTTTGAGAAAATTACTGACTTTTATATTGCAGCAATATCAATCTCATGCGGAGGTTCACATTCATGCTCAAACCACTTTAGTCAATAAAACCAACATTGATATTTATAATAACCTATTGCGTTCAACAACTGAAATTATGAGTGCTAGCATTGGTGGCGCCAATAGCATTGTTGTTTTTCCTTTTGATTTGGAAAGTAATGATAACAATGATTTTAGCTCTAGGATGGCTCGAAATCAACAATTAATTTTAAAAGAAGAAAGTTATTTAAATAAAGTATCTGATATTGCTGCCGGTTCTTATTACATTGAAACAATAACAAAAACGCTTTGTGAAAAGGCTTGGGATAAATTTAAAATGATAGAAAACAAAGGTGGGTTTATAAATGCTTTAAACCAAAATGAAATTCAATCCATCATTAAAAACGACGCTGATCAATTACTTACAAACTTTAAAGAAGGAAAATTAATTTTGGTTGGCGTAAATAAATTTCAAAACAAACAAGCAGAAAATTCCATAAAAAAGAAAGAAATCAATCATCAAAATTCAATCATTCCAGCCTTGAGATTTTTAGTTTAAAAAATGAATTTAATGATGTTTGAATTTTAATTTTAATTTAAAATATAGCTTTAAATGCATTAAAACAATTTTTTCTTTAATGAATATTTAAAGCATGAATTAAGGAAAAATAATATATATTTAGCCATTCAAAAAAAGTAATAATTATGAACTACGATGTAATTGTAATAGGAAGTGGACCTGGTGGATATGTAACTGCAATTCGAGCTTCTCAACTTGGATTAAAAACTGTAATTATTGAAAAAGAAAGTTTGGGAGGTATCTGTCTTAATTGGGGTTGTATTCCTACAAAAGCATTATTAAAAAGTGCACAGGTTTTTGAATATTTAAATCATGCTAAAGACTACGGTATTAGCGCTGACAATATAAAAGCGGATTTTTCTTCTATTATAAAACGAAGCAGAGACGTTGCAGATGGAATGAGTAAAGGAATTCAATTTTTGATGAAAAAAAACAAAATTGATGTAATCATTGGAACCGCTACTGTTAAGACTGGAAAAAAAGTAGAAGTAAAATTAGCGGATGGCAAAGTAGAGACGCATGAAGCAAAGCATATTATTATTGCCACTGGTGCAAGATCTCGTCAATTAACAAATTTGCCTCAAGATGGAAAAAAAATTATAGGTTACAGAGAAGCCATGACTTTACCAAAATTACCTAATTCATTAATAGTAGTTGGGTCTGGGGCGATAGGGATTGAATTTGCTTATTTTTACGCTACGATGGGAACCAAAGTAACGATTGTGGAATTTTTACCAAACATTGTTCCAGTTGAAGATGAAGAAGTTTCAAAACAATTAGAAAAGTCATTAAAAAAAATTGGTATAGAAATATTAACAGAAGCTTCTGTTGAAAGTGTTGATACAAAAGGAAGTATTAGCAAAGCCAACGTTAAAACAAAAACTGGCAACATTGTTTTAGAAGCAGACGTTATTTTATCAGCTGTTGGAATTCAAGCAAACATTGAAGGTTTGGGCTTGGAAGCAGTTGGAATAAAAACGGAAAACGGAAAAATTACCGTTGATAAATATTATGCAACCAACGTGCCTGGTTATTATGCTATTGGAGATTGCGTTCCTGGACAGGCATTAGCGCATGTTGCAAGTGCTGAAGGAATTACTTGTGTTGAAAAAATTGCTGGCTTGCATGCGGAAGCTATAGACTACAAGAATATACCTGGCTGCACGTATTGCCAACCAGAAATTGCCTCTGTTGGACTGACTGAAAAGCAAGCTAAAGAGGCAGGTTATTCTTTAAAAATTGGCAAATTTCCATTTACAGCTTCTGGAAAAGCAAAGGCCGCTGGTGCTTCTGATGGCTTTGTAAAATTAATTTTTGATGCAAAATATGGCGAAATACTTGGCGCACACATGATAGGTGCTAACGTTACTGAAATGATTGCAGAAATCGTTGCCATTCGCAAGCTTGAAACTACAGGACATGAATTAATAAAAACAATTCATCCACACCCAACCATGAGTGAAGCAATTATGGAAGCAGCGGCAGCAGCATATGGAGAAGTCATTCATTTGTAGATGTTGTAAAAAAGATTTAAGTAGACAAAAAATTATTACCATAAATAAAAAATCGATTATGCAATTTACACTTACCGAAGAACAATTAATGATTCAATCTGCAGCAAGAGATTTTGCTCAAAACGAATGTAAACCAGGTGTTATAGATCGTGATGAAAATCAGAAATATCCAACAGAACAAATTAAAAAATTAGGTGAATTGGGTTTTTTAGGCATGATGGTAGACCCAAAATATGGCGGTGGCGGAATGGATGCCATTTCATATTGCCTTGCTGTTGAGGAAATATCTAAAGTTGACGCATCTTGTAGTGTAATTATGAGCGTTAACAATTCTTTAGTTTGTTGGGGATTAGAAAATTTTGGATCTGAAGAACAAAAACAAAAATATTTAGTGCCGCTTGCCAAAGGTGAGAAAATTGGTGCATTTTGTTTATCAGAACCAGAAGCTGGTAGTGACGCCACTTCACAGCAAACCTTAGCAATAGATAAAGGAGATTATTATGAAGTAACTGGAACAAAAAATTGGATAACCAACGGAAGTTCGGCCTCAATATATTTGGTGATGGCTCAAACTAATGTTGAAGCTGGTCATAAAGGCATTAATTGTCTTATCATCGAACGAGGAATGAAAGGATTTACGGTTGGACCAAAAGAAAATAAAATGGGAATTAGAGGTAGCGATACACATTCCTTAATGTTTGATGCTGTTAAAGTTCCAAAAGAAAATAGAATTGGAGAAGATGGATCTGGCTTTAAATTTGCAATGAAAACTTTAGGAGGGGGACGTATTGGTATTGCATCTCAGGCATTAGGTATAGCACAAGGTGCTTACGAATTAGCGTTAGCATATTCCAAAGAAAGAAAAGCCTTTGGAAAATTAATCTCTCAACACCAAGCCATCCAATTTAAGTTAGCAGATATGGCTACAAGAATTGAATGCGCTCGCTTATTAATTTATAAAGCAGCATGGTTAAAAACCCAAAAACTTCCTTGTGAAAAGGAAAGTGCGCAAGCGAAAGTATTTGCATCTGAAACAGCCATGTGGGTTTCAACAGAAGCAGTTCAAATTCACGGAGGCTATGGATATGTAAAAGAATATCATGTTGAAAGACTCATGCGTGATGCAAAAATAACTCAAATTTACGAAGGTACGAGCGAGGTACAAAGGATTGTTATTTCTAGGGCATTATTAGCGGAATAGTTTATTTTTTCATATCATTAGCAATGATTAAAAAAATATTATCGTTTTAATTATTATTAGAGTTTAATAATAATTCCTTCAATAATCAATTACATCGTTTTTAATTCGGCAACTAACTCAGTTAGTACTTTTTTGGCATCTCCAAAAAACATTGAACATTTTGGGTCGTAAAATAATAAATTATCAATGCCAGCATAACCCGCATTCATGCTGCGTTTGTTTACGATAATATTTTTAGCTTTATCAACTTCTAATATTGGCATTCCATAAATTGGCGAAGATGGATCTGATTTTGCAGCGGGATTAACAACATCATTGGCTCCAACAATGAGCACGACATCTGTTTGTTCAAACTCCGAATTGATTTCGTCCATTTCAATCATTTTTCCATAATCAACATTTGATTCTGCAAGTAGGACGTTCATATGACCAGGCATACGACCAGCAACAGGATGAATGGCGTATTTCACCTCAACACCACGCTCTTCTAGTAACAACTCTAATTCATGAATAACGTGCTGGGCCTGAGCGACTGCTAAACCATAACCAGGTACGATTACTACTTTTTTTGAATAATTCATCATGATAGCTAAATCTGAAACGCTTACGTCCTTAATAGAACCATTTACATCCTGATTTCCTAAGGCAGCAGAGCCACCTCCGAATGCACCAAAAATAACAGAGCCTAAAGGTCGATTCATCGCTTTACACATCACCAATGTGAGGAGTGTTCCTGCACTACCTACTAAAATACCGCCCGTTAACATAATTTTATTGTCATATAAAAAACCGCCAAAAGCTGCAGCTAAGCCTGTAAATGAATTTAGTAAAGAAATCACAACGGGCATATCAGCTCCTCCTATCGGAAGGGTAAACAAAATACCATAAACGATTGCACTGGTAAATAGCAAATATGCCAAAACCATCGATCCACCTTTAAAAGCTATAAATCCACCAAATACAAACACGCCAATCATTACAATCGTATTAATAATATTATAACTCGGTAAACGAACTGGTTTATTTAAAGCTCCATTCAATTTTAAATAAGCAATGATACTTCCTGAAAAAGATACAGAACCAATGATTAAACCTAAAACAATCGCCATCATCGTTCCAATTGAAGGATGTTGCGGTTCCGATAACTCGATATGATTGTTATATAAGTGATTTAATTCAATCAAAGAAATCAATGCTGCACACAATCCACCCATTCCATTAAACATAGAGACCAATTCTGGCATTTTTGTCATTTGAACTTTTTTTGCTGAAAGCCAACCGCCAATAGAGCCAATGACAATTGCACTAAATATGCAGCCATAAATTACGGGACTCACAGAACCTTGATGTAAAAATATGGTACCTAAAATGGCAATGGTCATTCCAAACGCACCAATTAAGTTTCCTTTACGTGCCGTTTTAGCATTTCCCATCATTTTTAATCCAAGTATAAAAGTTACCGAACCAATGATGTAACAGATTTCTAATAAGTTTTGTTTCATGCTTTTTTTAGTTTGTCAATCCAACAATGTGTTTTATTTGACGATTAATATTATACAATTTTTCCTTTTATAATTGCAGGCTGGTCGCACAACTATTTTTTCTTAAACATTTCCAGCATTCTATCAGTTACTACAAAACCACCAACCACGTTTAGTGTTCCTAATAAAACTGCTAAAAAACCTAATGATAAAGCTAAAACATTTGAGGTATCCACGTTTAATATGACATGAATGGCGCCAACAATTACAACGCCATGGATGGCGTTTGCGCCGCTCATTAAAGGTGTATGTAAAACGGTTGGAACGCCTCCAATTACTTCTATTCCAACAAATATTGATAAGATGACGAAATAAAAAATTTCTCTGTTTTCACCAAAAAATGCAAGTATTGTTCTGATAATATCCATGGTTGTTCTTTTTTAAATTATATTTTAAATTTTTTTCTCTCCTTTATGTACAATTAAACTTCCTTTGGTAATTTCTTCTTCCAATTCCCATTTAAAGCCGTCTTTTGTTGCCAAATGAAGTAATAATGTGGCCATGTTTTTAGCGTATAAATCACTGGCATTCATTGGTAATAAAGAAGGTAAATTTCCTTCGCCAATAATGGTTACGCCATGTTTTTGCACATTTTTATTTAATTCGCTTCCAACGACGTTACCACCTTGCTCCACAGCCATGTCAACGATGACTGAACCAAATCGCATGCTTTTAACCATTTCGTCTGTTACCAAAACTGGTGCTTTTTTACCAGGAATTAAAGCGGTTGTAATAACAATATCAGCTTCTTTAACATGTTTAGAAACCAATTCTTGCTGTGCTTTTAAAAACTCTTCAGAAACACCTTTTACGTAGCCACCTTCCATTTTTACTGAAGCATCACCTTTTATTTCAATAAATTTACCTCCTAATGATTGCACTTGTTCTTTTGTTTCTGGTCTAATATCACTCACTTCAACAACAGCACCCAAACGCTTTGCAGTAGCAATGGCTTGCAAGCCTGCCACACCAGCACCAAAAATCACTACTTTACAAGGCTTTATTGTTCCTGCGGCAGTAGTCATCATGGGCAAGATCTTTCCAATGGTATCTGCCGCTAACATCACCGCTTTGTAACCACCTAAATTAGCTTGAGAAGACAAAGCATCCATTTTTTGGGCGCGAGAAATACGTGGAACAGCATCCATACTAAAAGCTGTAATTCCTGCTTTAACAAAAGCTTCAATTAATTCGGGGTTTGTACCTGCCCATATAAAAGAGATCGAGATGGCCTCTTTTTTCAATCGATTAATTTCTTCAGGAAGTGGTGCATTTATTTTTAATAAAACATCGGCCTGACTCAACAAATCATCTTTTGAGACTATTTTCGCTCCATGTGAAGCATAGGCCTCGTCAGAAAAAAAAGAGTTTAACCCAGCACCAACTTCAACAATAACTTCAAATCCTTTTGAAATTAAATCTTTAACAACATCAGGAGTAAGAGCTACTCTATTTTCTTTAAACTTAGTTTCTTTGGCAACGGCTAACTTCATTTTATTATAAGGTTGTTTCGCCAAAATAAAGCAAATTTTGCGAGTAATTCAAATGTGATTTCAAATTGTTTGTTTTATTTTTGAAATGTTACTAGATATTCCATTTATGTTTCTGAATGTTAACCGATTCTTGAGATGCCGAATGTATTTACTCCCAATAACGATGGTGTTAATGATCGTTATTGCGCAAGATTCATGCAAGGTATTCAACAAGCCACACTTATTATTTATAATAGATGGGGACAAAAAGTAAATGAAACAGATAATCTATTAGTTGGTTGGGACGGAACTTATGATGGAAGTGTATGTGCTGATGGCACTTATACTTGGATAGTTCAATACACAACAGATAAAAATGATTCAAAAATATTGAAAAGTTTTTTGTCAATATTTAATTGACTTAATCTAGAGTACGACGTTATTTAATTATGACTTCAAATTAAGCAAGAGGATTTTTTTTAATACTTAATTTTGTATAATTTACACGTAACTTTTAATAAGATATAATTTATCAGATGAAAAAAATAATTTTACTTCTTCTTTTACTAGGAAAATTTTCTTCTGATGCGCAGCAAAATTGCGAAAGTGCTGCTCCATTTTGTGCTGGAAGTATTTCTGGTGGAATTTTTCCAGCTACGACTGGAACTACAATAGGCCAAACGGGTCCGAGCTATAATTGTAATGATTTGGTTGCAAGTCCAATTTCATTTTATGTGCCTAATCCGTCTTGGTATTATTTGCAGGTGGGATAGTCTGGAAGTTTAGATATTTTAATACAAGGCCAGTTAGGAACACCGCCAAATAACCTTCCTGGTGGTGATGTAGATTTTGTTTGTTGGGGACCATTTAATACTCTTGCTGGTATTTGTAACAGTCTAACTGTAAATAATACGGTCGATTGCAGTTATTCTCCAAGTTAGACCGAGTCTTTAAATATACCGAATGGCATATCTGGTGAATTTTATATGATTGTGATCACCAATTTTTACAATCAGCCACAAAATATTGTTTTGAGTCAGTATGGAGGGACTGGTAATACGAATTGTGCCTTGGTTAATAATTCATCAATTTGTGCTGGTAGCAGTAAAACCATAACTGTTTCTAATACCACAACCCTTACAAATATATCCTATTCAATACAGCCTGGCGGCATCACTAATTTAACAGGTACTTTCGTTGTTACACCTTTGGCTAAAACATCATACACAACATACTTGACTGGTTTGAATGGTCAGAATAATCCGGTAACTTATATGGCTTATGTCAATGTAACGGTTAATCCACAACCATTTTCAAATGCGGGAAATGATGTTGCATTTTGTTCAGGCGTTTCGGCATCTATTGGCAACACATTAACTCCGAGTTATTCTTATTCATGGACACCATCCGCAGGTTTAAGTAACTCAACAATTTCAAACCCAACAGTGACTTTAATAAACATAGGAACTGCACCATTAACAAATACTTATATTGTCACCTCTGATTTAAATGGTTGCACAACACTTGATGC
>JBKDJY010000097.1:0-10469 GCA_046345275.1 Bacteroidota bacterium | reverse complement strand
AATCTTACTCCGAAAAAGATCAGTTATTGAAACTGTAAACGACGAGTTGAAAAACATATGTCAAGTAGAACATTCTAGACATCGTTCGTTCAATAATTTTATCACAAATTTACTTGCTGCAATCGCCACTTATTTTTTCTTTCCTAAAAAACCAATCATTAGGTTTAACAATGATAGCAGAAAAGAATTGGGACTTATTTATTAATCGAACTCAGGTTAATAATATTTAGTGCGTATGCCATAATGTAAATATAAATAGCTTTTTATATAATAGTCTAATAAGTATCAAAAAAATATTAACAAAACAATTGTTAATATTAGACTAAATTATATATGCTAATGGTATTAAAGCTTCTTTTGGCGTTAATATGGGCAAAGAACTTGTTTTAAAATCTTTTGTGTCACGAGTAACAATAAAATCAATTTTATTAAATGATTTGGCACAATTATACTGAATGGCATCTTCAAAGTCTTTGAAATCTGATTTAAGAGCTTTTTTTATTACTTCTTTTGAGACGTCAATAATGTCAGCCCATTCATTTAATTCTGAAAGCATTTTTATTGTTTCCACATGAGAAAATGATTGTCGCAGAATATAATAGATGTTATTGTAAGACACTGCAGAAATGTAAATGTTTATTTTCTTTTTAAATGAGTAACTGAAAAGCTTAGCTGCCTATGTTGAGAATGGTTTTCTGTCTGCAAAAAAGTCAATTAATATATTGGCGTCTAGGAAAATGTTTTGCATTATTTATATTTTTTAGCTAGTGCTTTTGTCAATTCTTTTTTATAGTCAAAATTGTTTGGCAATTTAATAACACCCATTAACTTTAAAATTTTTGGAGATATTGTTTCCTCTTTATTTTCTTTTGAAGTCAAAGACATCAGATAGTTTTTTACAATGACTGATAAACTCTTCCCTTTTTGTTTTGCGTATTTTTTAGCAATTGAGATAACAGAGTCGTCAGTTGTCAATGTGAGTTTTGTTGTCATGATGCACGTATTTATTTATTTACAAATATACGTGTAACATATTTAAATTATAAATCTGTTGTTTATCAGTACAGCTAACGTTTAGTAGCTTTGCCTAGTGCGGTTTGAAACATTTTCTTACCGAAATATTAAAAACAAAGATAAATGCTTAATGGACTTTTGCAAAGAAAAAATAAATGTCCTTCGCGAAGCGACCTTGTTTGCAAAAGCTTTGTTGTCCGCCCGCATTAGGCAAATGTGCTGTTAACTGTTGTGCGCCACATATAGTTTATTTAAGAACAGTTTTCAGGATTTGTTCTGAATATAATTACTTTTCCAAGCACTACATGCCCACCTAGCCATTTTGTCTTGATGTTTTCTAAGAATTATAGGTGTCCACTCGGTATAATTTAATTCATCTCGACTCATTTTGTATGTAGATGATTTATAAAGAGGTAATTTGTCTGCAAAAAGTTTATCACTCGCTTTTTTGTTTAGAGAGTCTTCGAGTAATGTATAATTACCTATTAAATAAATATATTCTTCCTGTTCGTCAGAAGGGAAAGATGTTTCCCATTCAGAAGAAGGGTTTTCTGGTAGAACATGTTCAATGGTAGATGTGGCATCTTCAAACTGATGGGCCGTTCCCGCAATTGTGTTTTCAAGTTCAACTAAGATATACTTCACAAGATTTTTGTTTCTTTTGGTGCTCAGAAGTTTTGTCGAAAACGCCTGTGCAAAACTATCGTCAGCAACATAAATAGATTTAAGATGCTCGGATGCTTGTGATGCTTTTGTGATTTCACCAGAAAATATTTTTATTGATAATTTATTAAAGACAACTTCAATTTCATTTGTATGTAAACCAGAAATAACATTATATCGGAATGTAATCACGTTTAACTCATGTAAAAGTTTTGTGAATTCATCTTCATGAAATTTCTGTTTTGCAACAAGCATTAAAGAATACCAAGTTGAAACACCAAAAAGGTTCATTGAGCGGATAAATGCTCTTTGGTCCTTATTCCACATAGGGTCAGCAGGATTTTCAAAGGCTGAATAAACAGGAGCCAATTGTTCTAACTCATTAAGTAAATCAAAAACGTCTTTGGGAGATTGAACAGTGTTTTTTATCGCGCGATACAAATTTGAAACTCTTACAAGTTCATATCTCGAATTCCAATAATGTCTTAGAAAAGTTGGCAAATCTGATTTTCCTAGAAAATCATTTATACTTTGCCACCTGCGCTCTGTTTCTTCTAATTCAGCACTACTAGATTCAAAAGCTTTTGAAAATAAATAGTTTTTCAATAAATCTGATGGAGACAATTTAACGCCTCTTGCGTTAAGAGTTTCAAAAACTTTATAAGCGTTTAAATCGTCACTAACATTAATTGTTGTAAATATTAAGGAATTAGAAATTTCATCATCAATCAATGTTGCGAGTTCTGTGCCTGATTTTGAAGTAACTTTTGTTCTAAGCATATGATAAAAATACTCATATGCACCCCACAATCTTTTTTGAGAAGGTTTTAGTTTGCCAATAGCTGGCGGTTTTCTATGGTTTAACAGATAGCTTTTGTAAAAGTCGTCATTGTTTTTATTAAGAATTAATTTCGGAGTAATTGTTAGTTTAGAAGTGGAAAAATTTCCAAGAAACTTTTCTGTAAATTTTAATATACGTATTTCATTATTCTCCTTATCAATACCACTGTCGGCCCATTCTTTTAAAAGTCGAATCGCGGAAAGACACAAAATACTTAATGTTGTAAATCTTTGTTGTCCATCAATGATGAATGAAGTTTTAGTTTTAGAACTGTCTTCTTGAAATACTAAATATCCCATGTAATGATACTTTTCTTTCGGTAAATCAAGTATATCCATCCATAAGTCTTCCCAGTATTCTTTTTCCCAAGAGTAATCCCTTTGATAAGGAGGTACATGAAAAGTGCGACCATTTGAAATTAAGTCGTTATATGAAGCTGTACCAGTATTTAGAAGTAGTGTCGCCATTTAATTTTTCAATGTAATAATACGGTTTTTTTTGTCAATGGACAAGTCCGAAGGTTTTGTCGAAACGACTAAATATGGTGAATTTTAAGTTACTTGTCAAGCCAATAATTACCTCAAAATAGGCCAGGGCAAAAAACCAGATTACGTGTTAGAGATGTTAAAACTAAAAATACTTGGGAACGCTTACACAGTTTGGATTCTATATTTTTTCTTAAGTTCATTTTTTACTAATGCGTAATCTGGGTTCAATTTTTTATGCCATCAAATTCATTTTCGAGAAATCAACTAATAAAAAATATTTGGAGAAACAAACCCATTAAAATATAATTTATTGGGTTTTATTTTCTGATTATGGCGAAATAAATATTGCTTATTTTGATTATCAATCATTGGAATGTGACAGTTTTTTGACTTGCGGTATCTTTTAGGAATCCAAATTAAATCATGTATCAATCTATTTTGAACAAAGTGACGGATTTGCTCGGCGTCAGTCCCTGCATTGGCTTGCAAATATTGGCCGTATAAATTTGAAAATTTTATTTGAGCACTTAATAGTCCATGTGATAAATCACTATATCTACCACCAACAGTATCCATGTAACCATAGTATGGATAAATAGAATCATTGATAACTTTTGAGCCCATTTTGCCAGTCCATAAAGTACAATTTACTGCATATTGAAAATTTTGATCTTGATATTGCAATAAAAAAGCACCTGTCCTATACCGATCTAACTCAGGCCATGCAAGCAAATCATTTTCGATAATAAAATAAAATTTATTAAACTGCAACGATAAAATACCTGTTGCCTGAGCTGTTTTTATTTTATTAAACCAAATGTTATAGCAATAAGCAATTGATTGCGAATAGGGAGTTTGGTTGCCAATGGAGCTAATAAAATAATTTGTTTCATTGTTTTTCTTTCCATAACCAATGCAAAATCCCAAAGAAGAATTTAGTTCAAAATGATTTCCTTTCGGACCTAAATCCTTAAAATTATCATAAACCCTTACGGAGGTATTTAATTGAAAAAAGTCATTAAAGTAATAAGCTTGTAGCGCAATGCCCAATCGATTAACATGAGTGCCAATTGCTCCTATTAAACCTACATTAAATCCATAATGATGATATTGCTTTATTTGGGATTTGGAATAGGTAGTGAGCAAAATCAAAAATATATAAATGAGAAATTGCTTACGCATCAATTTTAAATCAACTATAAAATTTTATTTTTTATATGATCTATTCCAAAGATATTTCCATCAATAATGACATCTGCTTGGTTATAAAAATTTTCTCTCAACTGTAATAAATTTTCGATAAAAGTCAGCATTTCCTCATCTTCTTTATCTTTGATTAATGGCCGAGAATCTTTGACTTTGAAAAGCCTTGTAAATAATTCAGCGGCAGTCATTTTTAAATAAATTATTTTACCAGCTTCTTTCATAACAGTTAGATTGTCATTAAAACAAGGGGTTCCACCGCCTGTGGCAATAATGGTTTTTTGGTTTTCCTTAATACATTCTTTTAACGCGTCAGTCTCTATGATTCTGAATTTTTCTTCACCATACTCTTTAAATAAGTCCGTGATATTTTCATCAAATTTATTAGCAATGTATTCGTCTAAATCAATAAAAAAATATGCCAATTCTTTCGCCAACTTTTTGCCTTGCGTTGTCTTTCCGCAACCCATAAAGCCACAAATAAAAATTAAATCTTTAGTATGCATCGTTCTTTAAGTTCATTAACCTGATTACTTTTTCTATATCTTCTGGCGTATCTATGCAATGACTATCAAAATCAGTTAACACACATTTTATCTTATATCCATTTTCCAACCAACGCAATTGTTCTAATGATTCTGACTGTTCTAGGGCAGATGGTTTCAGCTTTGAAATATTTTCTAAAATATCCTTGCGGTAAGCATACATGCCTACATGCCTATAATAAGGATGATTCAAATGCCATTCGTTTTGAGGTTTTCCTTTCAAAAATGGAATCACCATTCTACTAAAATAAAGGGCTTCCTGATTTTTATTCAAGGTTATTTTCACTTCCCCTGAATCAAATAAAACTTCTTGTGAATCGACTTTAATCATCAAGGTAGCTAATTCCGTTTCTCCATCACAAACCTGGGTTATTAAATCAATTTGTGAAGGATCTATAAATGGTTCATCGCCTTGTATGTTAATGACGTAATCAATGGATGAATTAATTTGACTAAGCGCTTCAAAACACCTATCTGTACCACTGGGATGATTTTCATCTGTATAAACAACTTTCCCTCCAAAATTTATAACATGATTAAAGATTCGCTCATCATCTGTAGCCACAACAACGTCGGTTAATGTGGTTGACTTTTTTACTTGCTCATAAACACGCTGAATCATGCTTTTTCCAAGTATTTCTATCAGTGGTTTACCCGGAAAACGACTTGAACCGTATCTTGCAGGAATAATACCAATAATTGATTTCATTTAAAATATATTTTAATTTTGCTCAATAAAGTTACACAAATAACGGCTATTATTGCACAATAGGTATCTGAATTTTAATTTTACCAGGCTACTAAATGATGTGCTATAAGAAAGTACTTTCATATTTTTAATAAAATGAGATTTGTAATGAATATGCGCCAACAAGGACAAACATATATGAAGGAAAGGGCTTTGCAAACAGTTGAACCAAAAAGCTTGATAAACATGGCCTATTCCATAAGACCATAAAAAATTTAAGCGCATGGAGAAAATTATTTTTGTTCTGATTGTTTATTTTGGAAGAATTCTTTTATCTCAAACTCCTCATGAGGATTTAAAATATTTTACAATCATCACAAACATGATGGATTCTGTTAAAAACATTCAGTCATTACGATTTAATTTAAAATCTTTGGAAAGAATTGAAAAAGGTTATGTAGAGTCTATTATAAAAATTAAACTTCAAATTAATCCAAGAAAAGTTTATTTAAATAATTCAACAGCCAAATTAGAAGTGCTTTATAATGTTGAAAAAAACAAAAAAACTTGTTTGGTTAACCCTCACATATTTCCACATTTCAATGTATCTCTGGACCCTACAGGAAAATTAATGAGGAAAAATCAGCATTTTACGATGAACCAAATTGGATTTGATTATGTTGCTAAAGCCATTGCAATGGCGTTAAGTAAAGAAAAAAATAACCTTACAAAACATCTCAAGTACATGGGAAAAGTAGAGAAAAATGAAATGATTTGTCACTTATTTATTTATGAAAATCCAGCATTTTCTTATGAAGATTATAGTGTAAAAGAAAATGAGAGCATAGAAAGTGTATCTCAAAAATTGTTTGTAAACGAATACATGGTTCGAAGTAGAAATAAATTATTTGATGAGTATAACTATTTAAAAAAAGGAACTATTTTGAAGATCCCAACATTTTATTGTAAAAAAGACATATTTTATATAAGTGAAAAAAACATGTTACCCATTAGCATCACGATCTTTGATGATATTGGCGTATTTGAAAGTTATGATTTCTCTAATTTAGAGATCAATACCCCGATTGCTCCTAAGGAGTTTGAGAAGAATTATAAGGACTATACTTTTTAATAATATCATATCATGAAAAAACAACATGTAAAAGAAGTTGAAAATGCTTTGATTCAGTATTCAAATAAATCGAACGAACAAAAAGAAAAGCTAAAAAGATATATCGGCACAACGTTAGATGTTTTAGCATTAACTTCTAAAGAACAAAATGATTGTTTTAAAAAAGGCTTTTCATTTTTAAAAAATGATGTTGAAATAGATTTTAGCATAGTGGATAAAATCTATTTTTCTTCAAACATTTTTGAAGTAAAGAATATTTCATTTTTATACTTACACAAACATCATCAACATTTGAGCATAAAGCAGTTACTTGATCAATTGCCACGATGGGTTACAAAGGTTGATAATTGGGCTCATTCCGACTCATTATCAAAGTATTTAACTAAGTTATTAGAGCATGAGGAAACAAAAGATGAAATGGAAAAAATTATTTTAAAGTGGAATCAATCAAATAATTTGTGGGAAAGAAGACAATCGCTCGTTTCATTATTTTATTATTCAAGAACTAAAAAGCAACACATTAGATTTAATTTTGCAGAAAAACTAATTTTAAATTTAATTGATGATAAAGAGTATTATGTTCAAAAAGGCTTGGGATGGACTTTGCGGGAATCGTATAATGTTTATCCTCAAAAAACGTATTCATTTATTGCTAAATATATAACACGTATTTCGTCAACAGCCTTTACGACTTCCATTGAAAAAATGACTGATGTAGAAAAAAATAAATTAAAAGAAAAAAGAAAATATAAATAATTTTTTTTGACATGACATATTTATGTTTGTCTCAAATGACAAAACACGTTACTAAACAGGTTATTCGAAATGATAATTAAAAGCAACATAATTTAAAGATGAAATTATTTTTATTTCTAATTATATTTTTTTTAGCGAAAGCTTACGGACAGCAAATGCTTACTCCTGAGGAATATATTGCCAATTATAAAGATGATGCGATAAAAGAAATGTATTTACATAAAGTTCCTGCCTGCATTACCTTAGCACAAGGAATGCTAGAATCTAGGAATGGAAATAGTAGTTTGAGTAGAAATGCCAATAATCATTTTGGAATTAAATGTCACAAAGAATGGTCTGGAGAAACTTACATTATGGATGATGATTCGGCAAATGAATGTTTTAGAAAATATGAAAGTGTTTTTGATTCTTATAATGACCACAGTTTATTTCTATTATCCAGATCAAGATATTCTAAATTATTTGAATTAAGTATTGATGATTATAAAGGCTGGTGCCATGGCTTAAAGGCTTCAGGATATGCTACAGACCCTAAATATCCAATTCGTTTAATTGAATTGATAGAAAAGTATAATTTGCAAAATTTAAATGTGATTGAAAAAACACCAAAGCAGGATTTTCCCTCAGAAGAAGTAATTAACACGCCTATTGAAATTCGGCAGATATATCGTTTTAACCACATACGCTTCGTCATTGCTAAAGAAAATGATTCCTTTTTTAAAATCGCTCATGATTTTGATCTTGAATTGGATGAGATACTAGCTTTTAATGATTTAAGTAAAACTGACAAATTGAGTTACGGACAAAAAATATACATTCAAAAAAAACGACGCAAAGCCTTAGAACCTTATCATGTTGTGCAAAGAAATGAAACTTTAAAATCCATCTCTCAATTACATGGCATTAGATTGTCGATGCTTTGCAAAAAGAATAAATTAAAGCCTGAAGATAAATTGAAAGTTGGTGATGTTCTTTTTTTAAGACAAAAAAAATCTTAATGTCTAAATGAAGTCACTTGCTTTTTAAAAATTTCCAGCAATAAACAGCAGCTATGGCGCCGATAAATGGTGCTGATAGATAAATCCACAAATGTTCCAAATGGCCTGATACAATTGCAGGAGCCAATGAACGAATAGGATTCATCGATGCGCCACAAATTGGGCCAGCAAAAATCGCTTCTAATAATACAACTGAACCAATGGCCATCCCTGCAAACATTCCCTGTTCTTTACTTCCTTTAGAAACATGAATGATGGTTAACATTAAAATAAACGTTAATATCAATTCAAGGATGAATGATTGTATGAAATTTCCACTAGGTGTTGTTGCTCCTAGCATGCTGTTGTTAGGAAATAAATAATGCAAGGTACAACTTGCTAAAAATGCACCTATCCATTGACTAATAATGTATGGCAAAATTTCTTTTGTAGGAAATAGTTTAATGATCCAAAATGAAATGGTAACTGCAGGATTTAAATGCGCTCCAGAAATGTCACCAACTGTGTAAATCATGGCAGCTACAATTAATCCCCAAGTTGTGGCAATCCCCAAATGGGTGATTGCACCAGCAGTTTCCTGGTTGATGATGATTGCTCCAGTACCACAAAATATTAAAGCAAATGTTCCAATTATTTCTGCAAGACACTTTTTTACCAACATGTTTTAAATATTTGAAAAAACATAAAACGTTTCAGTAGCTATTTGTTTGCAGCGTTCATCATATTTAACATCTTGTAATGCTGTATTATCAAACTCTTTAGGGTCTTGGTATGTTGTGCCAATTCTTAATTCGACGTTTGGAATAAACGGACAATTTTCTTCTGCATCGCTACAAGTCATCACTGCTGCAAATTCATGATATGGATTTTTTGGATCATCATACAGTTTTGAAAAACAAACAATGGGATTTTCAACATCATCATAATAAACATGAAACGTTGCATTTTTTTCGTTGTTAATTGGTTTAACATCAAAGCCAATTCTTTTCAATGCGTTGATAGCATTGATATTAAAAACTGTAGCTTCAGTGCCGCCAGAGAATGTATTTACATGATCTATTTTATAATAGTGAGCAGCAACTTTTGCCCAAATTTGTCCAAATTGACTACGACGAGAATTATGCGTGCAGATATAAATTAAGTTCACCTTTTTATGTTCATTTATTTTAGCAGAAATGTAGGATGATAATGTATTTAAAATAATTTTACGCTCTGGCAACATTTTGTAAAAATCCAAAATTAATTGATCACAGTATTTTTTAACTAGATGATTCATCTTTAAGTTTATTTAACAGCATTTTCCTTCAGGAGAACAGCCATTAGTTTTTTGATTAGATTGAGCTAAATCTGCTAAACTAATTTTTAATTTTTCTGAAGTTATCCCACACTTGTCTGAAGCTAAACAATCGGTTTTTGTATTTAAAAGCAAAAAATTATTGCCGTCAAAATCCAAATGATATTTTCCTATTGTGTTGCTTTGATACTCCACTTCAATTTCTGAATCTTCTATAGCTAGTTTTTTTTCAGAAAGAGTAATGATGTTTAATAATTTTTCGGGAATTAAAGTATGATCAACATCTTCTGCTGCCCATAATTGAAAACTTACAACCTTTTCGTTGCGAATTGTTCCACCACAATCAATAAAATTTTTATGGATTTGTCCTATTTCAGTCACATGAAAATGTTTCGGAACAGATTTTCCGTTTGGCAATAAAAAATTAACTAGGTCAATTTTTTTTAATTGATTTTTAAATTCTGATAGTTTCATGGTTTTAGTTTAACAACATTTATTTTTAATTTGGTAAGACTCAAA
The DNA here is from genome assembly GCA_046345275.1 of Bacteroidota bacterium. GTDB lineage: Bacteria > Bacteroidota > Bacteroidia > B-17B0 > Aurantibacillaceae > UBA4416. Next base: position 328 of record JBKDJY010000097.1, on the reverse strand, counting down.
TAAATTATTTAGAACTTTTTTTACCCTTTCCCATTCTTTTTCATCAATGCAATAACATACCTTAACGCCTTCAACATCTCCTTTAATTAAGCCCAATGCCTTCAATTCTTTAAGATGTTGAGAAACGGTACTTTGTGATAAGGGCAACTCGTCAACTATATCGCCACAAATGCAGGCTTGTTTTTTTATTAATAGCTTTAAAATAGCTATGCGCGCTGGATTTGCTAGAGCTTTTGCGTATTTAGCAATTTGAACATCTGATACTTTAAATAAATTTTCCGATTTCATTTTCAAATGTTTAAATTATTTATTTCGCCATGTAATGACT
>JBKDJY010000096.1:0-6404 GCA_046345275.1 Bacteroidota bacterium | reverse complement strand
TACCTGATAAACTCCAGGACATAAACCAGATATACTACTGGTGGTTAAGGTGGTATTACTAACCGTTACTGCATTGCTCCACTGATACGTATAAGGCGCTTCGCCACAGATAACACTCACCGTGGCAACTCCATTGCAGTTACAGGCAGTTGGGTTGGTTTGACTTTGTGCATAGGTAGGTGGAATGGGCGTGAATTTCATTAAGAACGAATCGTCATGACCACCATTAAATGTTGCATCATAGTAGGCACCGCCTCCTGGGTTGGCTAAAGGATACGTTGCAGAATTTGTTACTTGGATCCACTCGCCTGTTAAAAATAAATTACCTCCATTATCCAACGTTATTGATGACCGGAGATCCAAACCATCCCCTCCAACATATGTTGCCCAAATAAGTGAGCCTGTATTAGAAAAACGAACAAGAAAGTTGTCTTGTCCTCCACCATTAATCATGTTATCATTAAATCCTCCACATGAGGCTTGCCATGATTGTTTTGGAGTATTTGACCAAACAGATTCAAAGGATATATATACGTTATCACAATTGTCAATTGCTAAATTGTCGTATGAGGCGTCAGCATCTTCATACAATCCGCCATAATATGTAGACCAAACAAGAGAACCTATATTAGAAAATCGGATAATAAAAATATTTCGGACTCCTCCAAAAGTAATTTGATTGTATGCGCCAGAAAGGTTTTGTATTGGAAAATTTACTGATTGAGTATATCCTACAAGGTAAACATTATCACTGCCATCACATGCAACAGAAGATACAATATCTATATTACTGCCGCCATAATAAGTTGCCCAGTTGAGAGTACCTGTACTAGAAAATTTGACTAAAAATATGTCGGCAAAACCGCCATTATAGGTTGCATCATTATATGCACCAAGCATTGTAAAGGTTGGAAATCCTCCACTTGTTGTTCCTGTCATATAAACATTATTATTTCCATCAATGGTAAGAGATGAAGCTTGATCACCGCCCGAACCGCCATAATAAGTTGACCAATTGAGAGCTCCGGTACTAGAAAATTTAACTAAAAACACGTCGAAATCACCACCATTATAGGTTGCATCATTGTATGCACCAAACATTGAAAAGGGTGGAAATCCTCCGCTTGTTGATCCTGTCATATAAACGTTATTATTTCCATCAATGGTAAGAGATAAAGCTTGATCATTGCCCGAACCGCCATAATAAGTTGCCCAAAGTCGAACCCCGTTGCTATTGAACTTTAAAATAAATGCATCATTGGCTCCACCGTTGTAACTTGGATCGTTATATGCTCCTATTAAGGCAAAAGTAGGGAATGAGCCAGTTGTCCGTCCTGTCAGATAAACATTATTGTTCCCATCAATGGCAAGAGAAAATGCATCGTCGCTAGTACTTCCTCCATAATAGGTAGCCCAAGTAAGATTACCATTGTTTGAAAATTTTGCAATAAATGCATCTCCACCGCCGCCAATAATAACGGCCTGATTATATGCTCCTACAAGATTCTGTATTGGAAAATTAGTTGAACCAACATAACCTGAACAATAAACATTGCCAACATTGTCCGCTTCAATTGTCCTTGCACCATCAAGATCACTACCCCCAAAAAACGTACCCCAGTTGAGTTGCGGGTCAATGATGAGGGTGTTGTTTGGGTTGTGCTTCGCAAGGTTAAATTCTAAACGTGTTTTGTTTTTGTTAATGGGGGTAAGTTTGTAATTGCTTTGTATTTCATTGGCGTTACCTTCTTCATAAGTATAGGGTTTGGCCTCAGTAAGCGTTCCCAGTTTGGTTTTAATGCTGATGCTGCCATCATCTTGCAGTTTTAAGGGTTTATCGCCTTCATATAGCATTTTTATTTTTGATGGATCGGCACCAGGGTGCACCACAAAATCGTATTTCATGCCGCCTTTTTGGCTGTTGTAAAATACCCAATCAATACCCGGGTAAACTTCTTTAATAGTTATTTTGTCGTATTGGTTTACATCGTAAATTCCTTCGGGGCAATGGCCATAAAAATAATTAAAATGCTCGGTGCTTTGGCCTTCTTTTACTATGTTGCTGCGCTGTATGTTGGCGCCTTCTAAATTTACATTTACCCAGGCCATTTCCGTTTTTATGTTCTCTTCTTCAGGGCCAGTTGGCATGCCTTTTTCACGTTCCTTTTCTTTTTCGCGCTCATGTTCTTCTTCTTCGGCTTTTACAAATACGTAGGTTAAACCCTTTTCGGTTATGTACACATTCATACCCAGGGCTTCGGCCTTAAACAATACAAAGGGAACGGGTTTGTTGTTTACGTCCATCATTTGCCCCTTGTTTTCTAAAAACTTTACTGCACGGTTACTCATCGAAGCCGATACCCGTTTTTTACTTTCAGTTTCGCTCTCAATTTTTTTATTTTCCAGCAAAGGGTTATTGCCGTTTGGGATCTTAAAAGCTGATGTTAAAGGGTCGTTGGCTTTCAAGGAAATGCTCATCGTTAACATGAACCCCATCATGAGATGGCCGAATTTAGTGGTTAGTTGTGTCATAAATAAACAATTTGGTGTTGGTTTAAATTTTAAATTTTTCATGGTTCTGTTTTTTAGTAAGTTAAATGTATATAATTATTTTTAATAAACAAAATTGAAAGTAAATTTCTTTCAAAATTTCAAGCGTATAATATTCAAAAATCGTGCCTGAAATTAATTTTTAACAAAAATTAGGAAATAATATTTCGACATTTTTGGTGTTTTTACCAACAAGTAAATATTCCCTTAGCCCTTAAAATATTCTTATCTGACTTGCTAATTTTCTTGTTGGTAAAAACACCAACAAGGTCCAAAATACTGTTTATGATTAATTAGTTATGGCTTGATGGGACATATTAAATTTTGAAATAAAATTAAAGAATTAAAATTATCAAGAATGACCTTCCATGAGGCCTCTTCCTGTTTTTTGAATTCTTTGATCTCGTTTTAAATCGGCAATTATTTTATCTAAAATTCCGTTAATAAAAACTTTGCTATTAGGCGTGCTATAATCTTTAGAAATATCAATGTATTCGTTTAAAGACACTTTAATGGGAACATTGCTTAGATGTAAAAATTCTGCCAGTGCCATTTTCATTAATAAAACATCCATCGAGGCAATTCGCTCTAATTCCCAATTTTTAGTTTTATCTTCAATTAGCTTTTCATATTCTTTATTATCCAAAACGGTTTTTCGAAACAATAAAGATATAAAATGCTTATCGTCTTCTGCATCTTTATAAAGCGGAACCAGCTTTAAAGAACCTTTAAAATTTTCAAAAGTTCTTGCCACCATTGAAAATGCACCATAGGTGTCATCTGCCCAATGAATATTTTTTTCTTCAAACAAATGATTTAATAAATCATGTTCGTATAAAAATTCGATGGCAAAAGAAATCAAAAATTGTTTGTCTTCTTTTAATGAAGTTGATGGCAACGACATATAATTTTTATACAAATCAGAGGCTCTTAATTCGGAATATAATTTCCGTATTAAATCAAAATCACTTTGCCAAGAAATTTTACGGTTCCTCGCTTCTTTTTTAAGCTCTGCGCTTTCAGATAAGCTTATTAAAATTTGATTATTAATAAATCTTAAGTTGGGAGATAAATCTTCTTTTGTTGGTAAGCGCTTGTTTTTATTTTCTTCTGAAACCAATTGCGCTGTGTGATGGATGTCCGTGAGCAGAACCAATATGTATACATACAAGTCGTAAATTTTATCTAAGCTTTTAAATAATTCTTTTTCAAAAAAAATCACATCAGGTTTTTCTTGCCGAAAATAGGAATACAAAGCCTGCATTGTTTTTATTCTTAAATAACGTCTGTTAAGCATAGGCTTGAAATTCATTTCCCTTCATGAAAGGGAATGGTTGGATTTTTTTAGTTTATCTTGATTAAATAAAAGGTATAAAATTACAATCTATAATTTTATAATACGGAATTAATTTTTGCAATACTTTCTATTCTTTGTTCAGCTATTTTATTTGCGGCAGCATAAGTTGGTAATTTCTGACTTTTTGCTGTTTGAAAAATATTCCAAGTTGTGTCGTAAATTTTTTCTGCATGAGCTAATGCACGTTCTCTATTATAACCCTCTAGTTCGTAAAACACATTAATAATTCCACCGGCATTCACAACAAAATCTGGCGCGTAAATAATTCCTTTCTCAACAACTAATTCACCATGTTTTTTTTCTTCTGCCAATTGATTATTTGCTGCGCCGCATATTACTTTACATTTCAATCTAGACAAAGTATCATCATTTATGGTAGCTCCTAAAGCACAAGGGGCATAAATATCAATATCTAAATCAAACATTTTATCAGCAGCAACAAACTCCACTTGATGCTTTTCAACAGCCGACTTTACACGCGCTTCACTAATATCATTTACATATACTTTAGCGCCTTCTTTTGTTAAATATTCTACCAAATGCATTCCAACATTTCCAATACCTTGCACCAATATTTTTTTGCCATTTAAACCATCACCTCCATATGCTTCTTTAGCGCTCGCTTTCATGCTCACATAAACACCATATGCAGTAACAGGTGAAGGATCTCCGCTACCCCCCATATTTTCAGGCAACCCGCTGACATAATCAGTTTCCATTTTAATAATTTCCATATCTCGGCTACTCATGGCAACATCTTCGGCAGTAATATATTTTCCTCCTAAACTATTGACAAATTTTCCGAAGCGGCGTAATAAAGCTTCGGTTTTTATTTTCGACGCATCTCCAATAATCACAGCTTTTCCACCTCCAAGATTTAAACCTGCTACTGAAGATTTATAAGTCATTCCGCGGGATAAACGCAACACATCTGTTAATGCTTCCATTTCATTATTATAGTTCCACAAGCGAGTACCTCCTAATGATGGCCCTAATACGGTATTATGAATGGCAATAATCGCTTTTAATCCTGTAGCATTATCATTACAAAAAAGTATTTGCTCATGGTTATACTTTAACATTTGTCCGATAACAGGATTTTGCGACAAGCTAGTGTTTTCAATATTTTTCACTTCCATTTTTCAAAATTTTAGAACGCTAAATATAGTTATTTTACTTATAAAAAATTTTTTTATTAAAATCATTGTCTAAATTTGGCCCGTGTTTTTGAGATTTGTAAATACTACAATTTTTATATTATGTAACACTTTCGTCATTGCACAAAATGGAATAACGGGCTCTAAAAATTTTTATCTAAAAGTTGCGCCTACCTATGGGTTTATTTTTGAACAACGCAGGATAATTGGTAATTTAGTAAAAGGATATATTCCTGGATTTGAATTAGATATTGTAAAGCCCACTTACGGAAATAAAAAATGGCATAAAGAAAACAACTTTCCTGAAGTCGGCTTATCACTTAATTTTATTGATTATTCTAATCCAAAGCAATTAGGTTATTGTTTTGGATTATCACCGTTTATTGATTTTCCGTTAAAACAAAAAGACAAAAAATCCAGGCTTTATTTAAGGGTTTGTTGGGGAGTATCCTATCTTACAAAACATTATGATGTCAATACAAACCCTAAAAATATTGCCATTGGAAGTGCATTCAACACCTATGTTCAATTTAAGTGGTTTTGGCATTTTAATATAAATGAAAAAATAAGATTAGAACCTGGTTTTTCTTTTGCTCATAGTTCTAATGGGAGAGCTGCAGTCCCAAATTTAGGATTAAACGTGGTTTCTCTTAATCTTGGCATCACTTATAAATTTAAAAACGATCCCGTTATTTCTCCTTTGCAAGACTCCGCAGGTTTATGGGAAAGCAAGCATGAACTATTAATATGGGATGCTGTTGGTTTTAATGAACACGAACCACCTAATGGGCCTAAATATTTTGCTAACACTTTTGGTATAAATTATTATTATAATAAAAAAAACACGCATAAATTTGGCGCTGGATTTGATGTTTGTTATGATACACAAAATGAATACCATTTACAAACATCAAACAATCCTTCAAATGGGTGGACAGATTTACTTCAGTTGGGTGTAAAATTATGTTACGCTTATAATGTTGGTAGAGTTAGTTTGCCAGTAGAAATGGGTTATTATGCCATCTCAAAACCTAAAGAAGATGGCCCTATTTTTCATAGAATCGGCATTAGGTATTATTGCAAAAACGGATTGATGTATAATTTTAGTTTGAAATCTCATTGGGCTGTTGCTGCCCATTTTGATTATGGCATAGGATATCGGTTTAAATTAAGAAAGAAAAAAAATATTGGGAACTAATTTTAAATGTTATCCTCTTTTTAGAGTCTGCTCAAAAACTAAAAATGCATGTAAAATCAACACTTTTGAGACATTTTTCACATTTTATCTGCAAGTATAAAATGATATAATCTCAATAAAATAGTTTAAAAAGAGTGCGTTT
>JBKDJY010000095.1:0-19134 GCA_046345275.1 Bacteroidota bacterium | reverse complement strand
CGGATTTTGAAATTTTTCAGCGATAGCTGTCATTTAAGCGAAGGGTAGGCATGAGCAGGAGGGCTTAAATTATCAGCGGTTTCGTTAAGGAAGGCAAAAGCGATGCAACGAAAATCGCCTTAAAATTTTAAAAGGGTTTTCGCTACTTTTGCCCTCAAAAGTAGGGAAAAAGAAATTCTGAGTTTTTGAGCAAGCTCTATTTGGTTTTATTTTACAGTTGTATAAATTCATGCTGTTTAGTTAAGCATCTTTTTATTATTAAACGCATCATTATAAAAACTCATTTAAATTAAACTTCAGTACATTTTTTTTAATCGAAATAATTCATTTCATAAATTAATTGTTTAAAATGGTAGTTTTTTTTTCTTGAATTTTCCAATTCCATCTTATCATCTTTTTCGCCAAGATTTAATAATTCAATTTCGCAAGAGATTGTGATTTCATCTCCAACCACAAAACCGCCTGTTTCAACAACAGTATTCCATGCTAAACCCCAATTGCTTCTATTTATTTTTCCGCTAACTGTAAATCCAGCTTTTCAATTCCCCAGGGATCTTTTTCAATTCCTCCAAACAGAATGTTTAGTTTAATATTTTTAGTTATTCCTAGCATCGTTAATTCCCCACACAATTCGTGGTTTTCGTTACTATCTGCCTTACCAATAGTGCTTGAAGTAAACGTTATTTCTTTGTATTTTTTGACATCAAAAAAATCAATGCTTTTAAAATGCTCATCACGTTTATCATCACCCGTATCAATAGAAGCTGGATCTATCCACAAATCAATTTCCACCGTTGTAAAATCTTTTTCGAAGGTGTATAGGTTAGCATTAAAGTTTTTGAAATGTCCTTTTGTATGTGAAAACATTAAGTGCCTTGCCTTAAATCCAATTTCGCTATGCACTTTATCAATTGACCATCTAGTTTAAGTTTCCATATTATAGTTAACTTCAATTTCTTGAACTTGTTTCAAGAATTCTTTTCATTTCTAAATATTCTTCCTTTTTAATTTGACCAGCTGCATAGCGCTTTTTTAAAATTTCCAATGAAGAATCTCTTTTCCTTCTTTGACCTGGTATTTCGTAAGGTGTTGCAAAAATCCAAAAGATTAAAATAACCCAAACAAACCACCACAATAAGTGCATCCCCCAAAAATGATAACCATCGTATAACATATTATAATCTTTTAAATTGAAATTATGATTAATTTATTTTTTGTTTTTTACTGTAAAATCTTTTAGTGCTTCGCCCAATTCATCCAAATCATGATTGAATTCTGTTTTAAAAGATTCCCAATTTTCTTTGGTAGTCGATTTATAATCTGCAATTTTTTTCTTCAAGTCACTATTTTTTTTATTTAACTCAGCTACTTTTATTTTATAAGCTTCATTCGCATCTTTTTTCTTTGCTTCAATTCTTTGATTAAACTCATCAATATTTTTTTGATTATTAGTAAATCTGTCTTCGGCTTGTAGTCGATAAGTTTCAATTTCTGCAAGGTATTCTTCGTTAGCTTTTTGCAAATCTTTATTGGCGTCTTCTAATCTTTCTTCAGCTTTTTCAACTTTTTTTGTTGATGAATTGCAATTCATTAAAAAAGTTATTGCAGTAATTGACACGCATGTCATTATTAAATTTAATTTTTTCATTTTTGGTTTGTTATCGCTACCTGCGAAGTAAGGTGTAACTGAATTATTACTTGGCAAAGGTGTTCAACGTTTAAAATAATATGTTACATAACATTTTATTTTTGTTACAAGATTCACGCATTTTTTAATTCATTTGAAAGAATCAATTTTTTCGATTGTAACCGTTTTATCCATTTTAATATTTCATACCACATAACAGACAGGAATCCTGTGGCTAAGGAAATAGATAGTTGATAAAAATTTAAAGATTGAAATTGGAAAAAATTAGCTAATGGCTTTATATATATCAACATTGAAACAAAAGCTATTGTAGCAGCTATGATGATTAACACTAAATTATTTTTATATGTGAAAGTTTTTATGATAGAATAATAAAATGATCGATTTACCAATGTTAAAAATATATTGGCGGCTATTAAAACTGCAAATATCATGGTTCTAATAAGAGATTCGTTAAAACCTTGTCGAACTCCAAACTGATATATTGATAATGCTCCCAATGTAATTCCTAAACCTTGTATGATGCTTGTTATTAATTCTTTCCAATTAAAAAAAGTATGAGTTAACAACCTTGGTTTTTGTAGCATCGTGTTTTTTTCAATGGGTTCATTTTCATAAATGATTGAACAAGTTGGCCCCATGATTAATTCTAAAAAAACGATATGAATGAGTGAAAAAATATTTGGATAGAGCCATCCCAACGACAAAGGAATAAATACGGTAAGGATGATTGGAATGTGTATTGAAATAATGTATTGAATTGCTTTTTTTAAATTGGAATAAATTCTTCTTCCCATTGCAATTGCATCTACCATTTTAGACAGATCATCTTCCACTAAAATGAGTGAAGCGGCTTGCTTTGCTATTTCTGTTCCTTTTTTTCCCATTGCAATACCGATATGAGCTGCTTTTAATGCGGGGCCATCGTTTACGCCATCTCCTGTCATGGCAACAATTTCGTTTTTTGCTTTTAGGGCATTTATTATTTTGAGTTTCGCATCAGGAAACATGCGTGTAAATATTTGTATATCTAATACCTTTATTTGTAAATCAGCTTCAGATAGTGCCATTAACTCATCACCTGATATGTTTTTTTCGTAACCTTTAAAGCCTATTTGTTTGGCAATTGCAGTTGTGGTTGCCGCATTATCCCCTGTTATTATTTTAACGGATATACCTGCATTATAAAAACTTTGAAGAACAGCTTGAATATTTTTTTTGGGTGGATCATAAAAAGCGACAATGCCTTTAAATTCGAATTTAAATTCTTGTTGTTCTTTTGGAAAATTTTTTCCGTTAAAATTAGTTGTGCCAACACCCAACACCCTGTATCCTTCGTTCGCTAATGTTTTAATGGCATTGTTTATATTTTGTTTTTCTATTTCCGTTAAGTTCGAAACTTTCATGAGAGCTTCTGGCGCGCCTTTAGCTGCGAATATTCGGTTGTTTTTATCATCCTCATATATATGTGTCATCATTGGTGGTTTGCCACTTAATGGATATTCATGTATCATTTTATATTTTGGACGTTCATCTATTTTTACGGTACTATTGTATTCATCATGTAAGGCAATATCCATTGGATCAAAAGGAACCGGTTCGCTAGCAAACATTGATAGAGTAATTAGTTCAAGCTCGTTGACGCCAACTACCTCTTTAGGGTTATAAATTTGATTTGTTGATAATACAAATATTTTTGCCAAACTCATTTTATTTTCTGTCAGAGTTCCTGTTTTATCAGTACAAATAACGGTTGCGCTACCAAGGGTTTCAACTGTTTTCATTTTTTTTACAACTATACCCAGTTTCATTAAACGCCACGCGCCCAATGCCATAAAGGTTGTAAATGCTATTGGAATTTCTTCAGGCAAAATACTCATTGCTAAAGTGAGGGCTTTTAGCAAACTATCTAATATGTCATTGGATTTGAAATAATTGATTATCCAAACAATAAAAAAAATAATGGCACCAATCATTGCCATCTTTTTTACAAAATTATTTATCTGAAATTCTAAAGGTGTTTTTTCTTCATTGATAGCTTCAAGGCTTTTGCCAATTTTTCCGAGTTTTGTTTGGTTCCCAATTGCATTGATTGTTGCAATTGCAAGCCCTCCTGAAACTGTTGTTCCTTGATATATATGATTATCTGCTTGTGTTTTATCTTTATTCACAACCATCGATTCACCAGTAAGAATAGATTCGTTTACTGAAAAGTCATTGGAATGTATAATAATTCCATCAGCAGAAATCAAGGTTCCTTCTTCTACGAGCAGGATATCACCAATAACCAACTCTTCGATTTTTATTTCTTCAACTTCTGAATTTCTAATGACTTTACAATTTGGTTGAGTAAATTTTTTTAATTTTTCTAATGCAAGTTGACTCCTTGCATTTTGATAAAAAGAAATTGCTGCCACCAATACAATTGCAGTTGCTAAAAAGATTGCATCACCTGTTTTACCACTTAAAAAATATATAATAGAAGCAACCAATAGTAAAATAATCATTGGATCAGTTGCTAAATTTTTTAGAGCGTAAATAAAAACATTTTCTTTTGTGTAAGTTAATTTATTTTCCCCATGTTTTTTTCTTGAAACGATTACTTCTGCATCGCTTAGTCCTTTTATATTAAAATTATTTTTACTCATGTTCAATTTATTGTCTTCAAATTTTCTTGTAGATTTTCGCAACTAGTAGGTTAAATGGCCTCCACATAATTTTTAAAATAAATAAAATCAGCCACTTATTTTATATGTATTTCTCAATCTGATTTTGTAATGACTAAATTGGCATTTCTTTGAAAGATTTTTAAAATTTCTTAGGTAGAAAAAATGTAATTCTTTAACAAGATGTTTAATTTGTATGAAAGTAGTTAAAACTAACTAAACCTAAAAGAAGTATATTATACAATTCCTAAAATTAATTATATAATTCACATACACAGTATAAAAATTTTGAAACTATTTTGGCCTAAACTTAATGAATTAAAATTTCAGTGGCGCCGAAGCCATAATTTTTGTAAGAGGCATCGAAAAATGTTACATCTTCAAAAGAATTTAAAATGGCAATTATTTCTCCTTTTAATTTTCCATTACCAACTCCATGGATAACAATTAATTTCTTAATGCCATTGTTGATTGCATTGTGTAATTCTTTTTCGAAACGTTCTATTTGTATGGATAGTATTTGACCATTGGTAAGGCTGCTATGAGAGTCAATGAGTTCTTCAATGTGTAAATCAATTTCTTTGGTCAGATTTTTAATTCGTTGTTTGGCAACTGATTTTTTTTGTGGTTGTTTAAATTCTTTTATAGATTTTAACCGCATAATTTCTTCATGGTTAAGTGTTTTTTCTACTTTTTTAATTTCAGAAAAATCATCTTTCAAAATAAACGCATAGACCGAAAAATTAAATTCATCATGCTTTAACAAATTAGATTGTATCAAGGTTTTTTCGTTAACTTGAATTATTTCAGAAATTGACGATTGCATTTTGTAATGCATATTTTTAAAAAATAAACAATCTATTTTATGAAAAGCATATTCTTTTAAAAAGTTTTTTTTGACTTGTCTTAAAAATATTTTTTGATATGCTCCAAGTTCACCATGCTTAAGTGTTTGGAAGTATTCGTCATCTTTAACTGAATAAGTGAATACAATATTATAGGATGATGAATTAAATAAGTAGAATTTATAATCCGTTGCAAGCATTGGCAAATGATGATCTGGTTCAATAATAAAATAAACAACATCTGTTAATACATTTTCAACCACTAAATCTATATGTTCAACTTCTGGATTTATAATTAATTCCGTATGTATTGGAACTAATTTTTTTATAAGATATGGAATCTCAAAACCATCAGACATTTCAACATATACGGTATGATTATCTTTAAATCGGGTAATAACACCTTGCCCAACTTCATTTAAAAAACTCACGGTATCTCCAATTCTTAATTTCATTATTTGGTTTATTTAGTTTTTATTATCAAAGCTCCTTTTTCTTTAACATCATAAAATTTTAACCGATAATTTTTGCATTGCTTTTTTAATTGATTAACTGTTTTAAAATTATTACTACAGTCGGAAATAATGATAGAATTGTGCGATTTAAAATGATTTAAATTTACTAAGGAGTTATTACTTATTAAAACATAATTTATAGTTTCTTTTATGTTAGGCTGTATTTGATTTTCGAGGTTTACAAAACTAATTTTATTTAATTTAATTTTATTTTTCTTTGAATGAATGATGTTAAGATGATCATAATTTAAAAGATATGGTTTCACACTTCTATTAAATTCATATTTTGTTAATTTACTAGAATCGCAATAAAGTAAATTCCCAATTCTAGTTGCAAAAAATGATTTTCGATTAATATGAAAAACAATTAATTCATTTTCTTTTAATTGAGCGTAATATGAAATTATTTTAGTGCTCGACCAAGTGATACAAACTATTAAAACACTGACCATATATTTAAATTCTTTATTGTTAATGAATATGAGTAATAAAAAAAGCGTTAGACTTAGAAAAAAAACATCTAAGATTCCAAATGCTATGTAATCAATATATCCATAAATGTTATTGTCTGTTAAGTTTGAAATATAAATCATCAATGAAATTCCAGCATTAATTATCAATGAAAGGACTGTTTTTAGGAATACTATTTTGCATAGCACAAGGAGTAAAAATGAAAAAAGCATGATCATCAAAGTTAGTGGAATGATGAATAGATTTGAAAAAATAAACCAAATTGGAAATTGATGAAAAAAGTAAAGTGTTATTGGTAACGTAAATAGAGTTGCGGATATTGAAATTAAACTAGATTTCAAAAACCATTTTAAGATGATATTTTCTATATAAAAAAAAGAATCTAATATGGGATATAGATACAATATTCCAAATACCGCAAAGTAACTTAATAAAAATCCTGCATCAGTAATTAATAGAGGATTAAATAGTAATATGATAAATGCAGACACCAATAGGGTGTTATAACTATTGTTTTCTTTTTGAAAAGTTTTGCCGAAAATTATTAAACTTAACATGAGACTTGCTCTAAGAACCGCAGGAGAAAATCCAGTTACTGCACTAAACATAAATAGTGAAAAAATAACAACAATGCATTTTAATATTTTGAATTTATTTCCCTTATCAAAAAGAGAGAAGAGAAAAATAATAAATCCGTATATAACGCCAGTATGTAAGCCTGAAACCGATAAAACATGTAAAGTGCCTGAATGTGAAAAACTGTTTAACACATCTTTTTTTATTTCATCATCAAAACCAACTAAAAGCGCTGAGCAGATTGAAAAGGCATCTTCAGATAGATTGACATTTCTTAATTTTTTAATGATGAAAGATTTTATCTTTTCAGCAATTTGCAAATGATTTTCTTCTATTTCTTTTGCATGAAAATTAATTAGATGTTTTTGATCTGTATAAATAACATTAAAAATATTCTTGTTTTCTAAATATTTTTTATAATTAAATTCTTTAGGATTTTTAGGGCCGTTAATTTGATGAAATTTTGTTTTTAAATATAAGTAATCTCCAACCTGATACGAGTTATTAGAATTCTTTATTAAGTATATCACTGTTTTTCCAAAAGTATTTTTCCATATATTATTTTGACAAATATTTTTTATTTCAGCAATTATTTTTAAACCATTTTCAGTCATAATGGGTTCTTCAGAAACCATGATGACTAATTTTTGCTGAGAAGAATTGATGTAATTTGTATAATGTGTCTTTGAATTTCTTGCATCATAAGTGTAGTAAGATATGTGAGCAAGAAAAAATAAAAATAAATTGATAGAGATGGCACAAGCAATTTTATTAAATCGATTGTTTATTTTTGAGTGGTAATTGAAAAAGAATAAACTTGCAAAAAGAAAAGCATTAATTATAAAATAAAAATTTGTGAATTTTATGAGCCCAAATTTTAATACAAATAAGATGCCGATTATAAATGGGAAAATAATTTTTAAAAAAGGGATGGATTTAAAGCTAAACATATTAGCATAAAATTTAAATTAATAAACCCAAAAGCAGAATGTCATCAGTCTGTTCGTAAGGACCTTTCCAATCTTTTATTTCATTTTCTAGTTTTATTTTTAAATCTGAAAAAGGGAGATGATGATTATTTAATAAAAACTGACGCAATCTTTGAGGATTGTATTTTTTATTTTTTGATCCGCCAAACTGATCCGTGATGCCATCCGTAAATAAAAAGATCTTATCACCTTTGTTTAATTTTAATGTTTTAAAAGGTATAACTTTTCGAAAATCAGCTAATCCGCCAATAATAATGTTATCAGAAGGCAATATTGTCAATTCATTATTAGAGATAATATATAAAGGTCTATTGGCGTTAGCATAATTAATGACGCCCGTTTTTTTATCATAACGGAGCAATGCTATATCCAAACCATCATTTATTTGTTCATTATTATTTTGATTTAATTTAATATTTATTTTCCTTCTTAAGTAATCTAGCATTTTTGAAGGACTATACGAACTTATTTCCGATTCAGCAGCCTGATTTAAAATATTGTTTGTTATAAGAGACATAAATGCTCCGGGAACGCCATGTCCAGTACAATCTACTGCTGCTACATAAATGCTATCTTTTATTTCTTTGACCCAATAATAATCCCCACTTACAATATTTCTTGGATTATAATAGACAAATTTATCGGCAAAATAATTATTTAAAATATTTAAATCAGGAAAAATAGTTCTTTGAATACGCTGCGCATATGTTATACTATCGGTTAAATCTTTATTAATTTCTTGAATGATATTATTTTGAAGTTCAATTTCGATACTCTTTTTTTCTATATCTGCTGTTCTTGATTTGACTAGTAATTCTAATTTTAATTTCTCTCTTTTTAGTTTTTTTTGTCTTGTAAAAATAAAATAGTACAATATTGAAAGAATAGCAATAAATATGATAGAATAAAATAAATTAGTTTTGTAAAAAGGAGGATTAATGGTAAAAAGATAAAAATATTCTTTTGCTTTTGAGAAATCGTTAGTTAGTGAAGCTTTATAGGATAATATAAAATCCCCTGGAGGTAAATTTCGATATATAATTTCATTAGAATTAGTTAGGGTGTTGCTTTTTTTATCAAAGCCCATTAATTTAAAACTATAGTGAATTTGTTTTTGATTTAATATTGAGTTTGTATTCAATAAAAAAGAAACACTATTGTGTTTGTAATCAAGCTCTAAATTTTTTGGTATTTTAAACCAATTATAATAGCCTCCAAATTTTATAGAAGAATATTCTCTAGTTTCAAATATATTTTTATTCGTCCAATCTATTGCATTGTTATTGATTAACAATTTATTAATAAATGTTTCAAGTGGTATTTTAATATTTTTTTGTTTACTTGATTCTGGGTATACGTTGAGGCCTTCTATTGAACCGATATAGATATCTTTATTCTCTGTTAACAAAGCATTATTAGGCTTATTATCATAAGAAGGAAATCCTTTTCCTTCTAATAAGACTTTTAATTCGAGTATTTTACTAAAATATAAATCAATTTTTAATTCATTTAATCCATTGTTTGTGATCGCCCATATTTTTTTATCAGAAAAAAGAATGGTATTTACACAATTGCTATTTAAGCCCTTGCTTGTATTTATTTTTTCTGCTGCTAAACGATCATTATCATCGAAATACCTCGAGTGTATTTTATTTTTTAAAATGATAATTCCTTCATCTGAACTACCTAGCCAAACGTTACCATTCCAATCTAAATAGGAGCATCTGATATTTTTATAATTATTGTATTCATTTTCAATTTTATTATTTTTTGTATTAAAAATCCAAACACCTTCATTACTACTAATCCAAATTTTTTTGTCTAAGTCTTCAATAATTGAATTGACCGTAAAATTAGAAATTCTGGCAATTAAGTAATTGCTTATGGTATAAGTAAAATCTTTATTAAAAACTATTTTATCAATTCCATTTTGTGATTCATATCCAACCCAAATGGCGCCATTTTTATCTTTATATAAGTAATTAATAAAATTGGACCTTAATCCATCAGATTTTGAAATTACTTTCGATACCAATAATTTATCACTTAAATTATCTTTTGAAATAATGCTAATCCCTCCCCCTACAGTTCCTAACCATATATTGCCATGATTATCTTCTATGATTGATTTAACAATGGATTCACTAATTCCATCTTCCCAAAAGCATCGAGAAAAATTTTTGTCTTTAAATTTAAAGGCTCCTCCTCCATATGTTCCGAGCCAAATTGAATGATCGGATGATTGAAACATGGAGACAATATTTTCTTCTAGTAATCCATTTTTTTGACCGTAATTGATGGAATTATTTTCTGATATTGATATCAATCCATCATTTAAAGTTCCTATCCACTCATTTTCATATTCATCGTTCAAAAAACATAGTGGGTTATTTCCGTAAAATCCATTATTCTTATTTATAATTTTTATATTTTTATTATAATAATCGTTTTCATGGGTGTTTAAATCAAAAGGAATGATGAAATATCCCAATCCGTCTGTTGCCAAATGAATTTGGTTTTTATTATCTTTATAAATATTGGTATATCTTAAAATTTTAGTATTGTTTGGCAAAACACTATCAAGTTTTAAATAAGTTGCTTCCAATTTTTTATTACTGATATCAAGTTTAATTAAGGCTAATCCATTACCCCAATCACTCAGTAGTAAGTTTTGTTTCGCATCAAATTCAATAGAATTAATTTGATCACTTTTTAGTAAATTGGAAGAATTAAAATTTACGATTCGTATAGGTTTATTATTTATTTTAGTTGAAGAGCTTGTATTGTTAACGAGGGTTAATCTTTGAATTTTCGTGGAGGTATTGTACTCTATAAAATATAAGCCGTTTTTTGAAGTGCCAATCCACAAATTTCCATCCTCGTCAAATTTAGCATCAGTTGGATTGTTTGATATGATTGAGGGTACAGCAATGGAGTCAATTTTAAAATAATTTGTTGAATGGTCTAAAACATAATAACCCCTTGTAGTTAATACATGTATGTAGTTGTTTTTAGCAACTATTTTTTTTACGACACCCTTTATTTTTTGTAAATTGGAAATTGTTCTAATGCTATTTCCATCAAATAGGGTTAATCCCTTATGAGTTCCTATGAAGAGCGTGTTTTTATAAAATAGCAAACAAGATATGTTGTCATCTGGTAACCCATTTGCCGTCGTGTATATTTCAAATGATTTGCCGTTAAATTTGGATAAGCCATAGTCGGTTGCTAGCCATAGATTTCCAAATAAATCTTTTTCTATTTGTTTGACAGTAGATTGAGAAAGGCCTTCCTTAAACGAATTTTTTTGTAAATTTAATTTTTGTGCATTCAGCTGAAATGCGAAAAATGGAAAAAATATAAATACAAGTCTAGATAATTTCACAAAACATAAGTAGACAATGATAGTTATAATAATTTAGTTTTCAAATTATTTTATTTTAAAATAATGCCGTAAGGCCAGCATGTATCTTGCCTGTTTGTAATTCAAAGTTATTTCCACGTTGTTTTCCAAGCGCATAGCCCAAATTAAATATTCCTGCTTTTGTTTCAAAATTTATGCCAGCACCAAAACTTAAAGGCGTATCATTTAAATAATTATTGTTCGAGTTATTTTCGTACCAAGCGCCTTCTGCAAAAATAAAGATATTTGAGTTTTTTTCGAATAAGAAGCGATATTCGATGGTCGGGATAACATAAGTTGAAGCATAGATGCTTTCTTCATCAAATCCCCTTAGAGTTCTCAACCCACCAATTCTAAAAAGTTCATTTTTGTAAATAACATTTCCAAATAATGAAGCCAACTGAGTTGATATTTTTATAATATTGTTTTTATAAATTTTAAGATAAGCTGTTGTATTAAATTCTAGTTGATATTGTGAAGATTTTAGAGCCACATCAGCGTATGCGGCATCATTTATTTTTTGATTTTTCTTTATTTCTCTATTACCAATTGATCCTATTATGTTGCAACTAAATCCTTTCTTTGGATTAAATCGGTAATCAAATTTTTCATATAAAAAACCTAAACCATAGCTTTTTGTTTGTATATCTGCATAATCAGGCAAAACGGTAATTGATGAAAGTCCGTTTGTAGAAATTAAATTTGCATTACGTTGTTTGTAAAAAGCCTTTACGTGATTTAAGCCACTATAGTAATAATTAAATCCGATGGTGTTATTGACATCAATGAAAGCAGAATCTTTTTTATAAAGTTTAATGCCGTAGTCAGCACCAAAAGGCAAACCAAATAGATAAGGATATATTAAATTTAATTTTAAATCTTGTGTTTGACTTTGTAGCCTTCGCCAATTAAGATCAACCGTTTCTCCATTTTTTAAAAGAGAGTTTACCAACTTAATTTTTAAATCTCCTGTGATGATTGTTTTCCCTTTATTATCAGGTAATATACCAACTATTCCATCAAATTGAGAGGCGTTTCTTTTGTCTAAGAATAAAAATAATTTATTTTGCTTGTTTGTTAATTTTAAAATCGCTGGTTTTGATTCTACCAGAAATGGTAGTTGTTTTATTTTCGAAGAAACTGAATTAAAAGCACGTTCATTATAAGGCATACCATTTTTAATGTTTAAGTATCTGCTGATAAATTTTTGATGCACAACAACATTTCCATCAATTACTAAACTATCTAATTTGATAAAAATATTTTTTTCAACTTTTATATGTGCGGAAACGGTTTCATTTTTAAATTGTAAACTATCTAGTTTAGCTAATGCAAAAGGATAGCCATTGTTTTCATAGTAAACAATCATTTTTTCCATCAATGTTGCAACTTCAGTATATCTAAAAGGTCGTTTACTAAAGAAATGTTCATTGTAACCTAATTTAGTGATTACTTCTTTTTGATTTTGATGATAATGTAAATCCACCCAAGTGTGTTTTTTTCCGCAAACCACATAAGCCAAATAATTTAAAGAATCATTTTTTAAACTGTCAATACTAGCCATCACATAGCCATTTTCTAACAGTGATAAATAAATAACATTAAGCTCTTTGTTAAGGTCTGTTAAGGATTGAAACTCTTTTTTATAATCTATCTTTTTAAAGATCGCTTCAGAATCAGTATTCATAACCGACAGTTTATATTTATTTTGAGCAACCACAATATAAGTTGATGCCATCCATAAAATATAAATTAATTTTTTTTTCAAACTTATGATGTAAGATTGTTGAATTTTATAATCACTACATGTTTGGTGGCCAGATCATGCTAATTTAAAACGATGGTTTTGATTGTTTCAACCCAATCATCACCACTGTTTAAGCTTTCAACCAATTGAACTTTTTGTCCTCCATTTTTATGAAAAATTTCTTGGTACTCAATTCCTATCTCATATATTGTTTCCAAGCAGTCAGCAGTAAATGCAGGCGAAAAAATCAAAATATTTTTCGCGCCTTTTTTAGCCAACTCCTCCACAATTTGATCGCTAAATGGCGTTAGCCACTTATTATCTAATCGACTTTGAAAACTTGTGGTGTATTTTTCTTTTGAAATATTTAATTGATTAACGATTAATTCTGTTGTTTTATAACAAGCTGCTTTATAACAAAAATAATTTGTGTCATTAATTTCCGTTTCGCAATCATGATCTTTACATAAATAGCCATCTTCATAAACCTTGTCAACTTGCCTTTCTGGCAAGCCATGGTAGCTAAAAATAATATGTTCGTAATCATTTAAGTTATAGCGTTTAGCTCTATTTACAATGCAATTGATATAATTTGAATTTGTATAATATTGTGATATGATTTTTAATTCTGGAATTACCCACCACTTACTAATAATTTCCATCACATGTTGCAATGCGCTCCCAGTGCTGCTTGATGCGTATTGAGGAAATAATGGAAAGATGATGATTTTATGATATCCTTGCTTTTTAATTTCCTCCAAAACATTTTCAATGCTAGGATTTTTATACCGCATGGCTAGTTCTACTTTGTAACTTGCTCCAACCTTTTGTTGTAATTTTTCAGCAAGTTGTTTACTGTAAAATAATAAGGGAGATCCAGTTTCTTTATCCCAAATGGCTTTGTATAGTTTTGAAGAATTGCTTGAGCGAAAGGGAACGATAATTAGGTTTACCAATATTTTTCTTGCAATCCAAGCAATATCAATTACCCTAGGGTCATTTAAAAATTGCGTTAAATAACTTCTAACATCTTTTTTTTTCGGACTATCAGGAGTTCCTAGGTTAAGCAATAAAATAGCTGTCGTAGGTTTCATATTTCTAAATTATTGTTTTTTATAGTCAGTTGAAATACCCATTTTAGTCTTTTTGGTTAGTGCTTGAGGCAAACATGGGTATTTCATAAATGTTATTTAGTTTTTAACAAGCTAATTTGTATAATGACTTTTTTATTTATGCTTGAGCAGTCGGGCCGCCAAAATTCAAAGGAATGGCATTTATTTCGCTGTCTTTTATTTTACCATTCATTTGTTCATAGCGTTGCACGTTGTCTGCTAAAGCTTTCATCAAGCGTTTTGCATGTTGTGGTGTAAGCACTATTCTTGATTTTACTTTAGCTTTTGGAACTCCTGGCATTACCCTTATAAAATCAACAACAAATTCGGTTGGTGAATGTGTAATAATAGCAAGATTTGAATATATTCCTTCAGCAATTTCTTCAGAAAGTTCAATATTTAATTGATTTTCGGCTTCTTTATTTTCCATATTTTTTTTTAAAGTTAATTATTTTTTGAAGCATAAAAAAACCCATCATTTTAATGATAGGTTTTTTTAAATCATTTTAAGTTGAAACTATTCAGCAACAACCTCAAAATTTACGGTTGCAGTTATTTCTTTAAATAACCTAACTTTAGCAGAATAAGTGCCTAATGTTTTGATGGTTTCTTCTTTAATCTCAATGTTTTTACGATCAATATCATAACCAGCTTTTTTCAAAGCTTCTGCTAGTTGAATATTTGTAACAGAACCAAAAATCTTTCCTGATTCTCCAGCTTTTGCACCTACTTTGGCTGTAATGCTTGACAATTTAGAAGCAAGTTCAGTAGCAGTCGTTCTAAATTTTTGTTCTTTAAATGAACTTTGTTTAATTTCCTCAGCTTGTATTTTTTTGTTACTTTCAGTAGCTAAAACTGCAATTTTCTGAGGAATTAAAAAGTTACGGCCATATCCGTTTTTAACTTTTACAATATCGTTTTTAAATCCTAAGCCTTTAAGGTCTTCTTTTAATATAATTTCCATGTTTTCCTCTATTATTATTTTAAACCATCCGCTAAATAAGGCAAAATAGCAATGTGACGCGCACGTTTAACTGCTTGTGATACCTTGCGTTGAAACTTTAAAGACGTTCCAGTTAATCGACGCGGCAATAATTTACCTTGTTCATTTACAAATTTTAATAAAAAATCTGGGTCTTTGTAATCAATATATTTGATGCCAATCTTTTTAAAGCGACAATATTTTTTCTTTTTTGCTTCTACCGTTGGAGGATTTAAAAAGCGAACTTCATTTTTAGCCATTTTTTATAATTTTTTTATTTACAATTATGCGACGATGTTTTTAGCTTTCCCAACTTTTGCTTCTTTAGCTTTTCCGCGTCTTTTGTCAGACCAAGCTGCAGCGTGTTTATCAAGTGCGATGGTTAAGAATCTTAAGATTCTTTCATCTCTTTTAAATTGTAGCTCAAGTTCAGCAACTTCTGTTCCTTTACCTGCAAATTCAATTAAGTGATAAAATCCAGTAGATTTTTTTTGAATTTGATAAGCTAATTTTTTTAATCCCCAGTTTTCATGGTGGATTATTTTTGCTCCTTGGTCTGCTAAAACCTTTTCAAACTTTTTTGCGGCCTCCTTTGCCTGATCTTCAGACAAAACGGGAGTTAAAATGAAGACCGTCTCATAGCGTTTTTCCATTGTTATTATTTTTTAAAATTTAAATTAGGGTTGCAAATATACTGTAATTATTTGATTACCTAGTTGGTTAAATAATTTTTTACAAAAATTTATTATTTAACTTTCTGTTTATCAAATATTTGATTTTTAATGAAATATTGAATGAATATTGAGTTTTGATAAAATGTTTGGCTTTAACATTGAGTTTATTCCTTATTCAGTGCATTTTCTATTTCTATTATTTTTACATCACAATACAATTCAAAATTGCCTATACTTTTTGGTAAAGCAAAACAAAGATGAGACCCTTCATTTTTTTTATCATGCAAGATAAACTCAAGCAGTAATTTTTTTGTAGCAGATGATAAACTAATTTTCTTATAAATGGAATGGATGTATTTTTTTATCTCAGCTAATTCTTTTTTACTAATTTTTTTTGCGTCAAATGCAATTTCAGATTCTATGAGCATGCCATATGCTATTGCTTCACCATGAAGAATATCTTTATTTTGCTTTATAAATGAGCTTTCTAAGGCATGCCCAACGTTATGCCCAAAATTTAAACTCTTTCTCAAATGGGTTTCCTTTAAATCTTTTTTAACGATATTGTTTTTTAATTCAATGGCCTTTATAATTATTTTTTTTGAATAAAATTCTTTGAAGCGTTTTATTTTTTTTAGAGCGTTCCAAAACGTATTATCTGCAATTAAGGCTATTTTAATAATTTCCGCATAACCGTTTTTAATATGACGTTCGGATAAACTATCTAAAAAAGCAATGTTTATAAAAACACCTTTTGGCTCGTAAGTGCTGCCAATATGATTCTTTATGCCTTCAAAATCAATTCCAGTTTTTCCCCCAACGCTCGCGTCAACCATTGAAAGAAGAGTTGTAGGAATGTTGATAAAATCTATGCCTCTTTTAAACGCTGAAGCAACAAAACCACCTAAATCACTGATGACGCCTCCTCCCAAATTGATGATTAAACTTTTTTTATCTGCGCCGATGTCGGTTAATGCTCCCCACACCTGTATGCAAGTTTCGATGGTTTTATTTTTTTCACCACTTTCTATCTCTATTATTTCGGCTGTGTTTAGAGTTTTGCAAGCTAGCAATAATTGAGGCATACAATATTGGCTGCTATTTTCATCGCAAATGATAACATATTTATCATACACTTTTTTTGTAAGAAATTTATGAATGGCGATAAAACCATTTTGCTCAATAAAAATGTTGTAGGTATTTGATTTTATAGTCGTCATAATGAATTTAAATTAAACTATTTATTTTTATTAAAGCCTGTTGGGCTTGGATGTTATTTGGATTTTTTTTCAGTAAGCGTAATAAGTAAGTTTTAGATAATTGATAATCTTTTTTATAAGCATATAAGCCGGCTAAATTCAATATCAATGCTTCATAATCAGGGTCAATGGCTAAGGCTTTTAAATAGAGATTTTCACTTAAATATAAATCTCCTTTAGATAATTTGATATATCCTAAATTTGTTAAGGCCGATACGTGTTTCGGATATTCATTTATAATCTCTTGGTATTGTATCTCCGCTTCCTTTAGGAAGTTATTTGAAGCCAAAGACGAGGCATATTTATTTTTAAAATCTAAAGCAAAAGGAGCTAGTTCAACTGCTTTTTTAAAATAAAGCAACGCTTTGTCATTTATGCCCATTTCATAAAAGGATTCTCCTATTCTGTAACTTGTCCAAGCATCTTCGTTAACATATGAAGGATGGATTAATTTTTGTTCTATCAAATAGTTGTCTGTTAAAGCATTTACATACATCATAATTTGTTTGTAATTCTTTTTTATAAATTCTAACTGCACCAACAGATGAATGTTATTTTTTAAATCTTCTTTGTTTTTAGTTTTTAAGTAAATACTGGCACTATCTAAATAAAAAGATTTTTGTTCAAATTTTTCGTATTGATTCAAGTATGCTTTTGCCTTCAAGTATGAATTTGGATTTTTTTCATTGATCGCATATAAACCTATAAATTGCTTCAATGCTTGTTTATCTTTTTTTGTAAATGGTTTTCTAATGTAATGGTCGTGGATAGTGACGTGAGGAATGTCAATGGACCCAGATTTAGGCATATGACAACTTACGCAATTAGAAGTTTTTGTGATCCCATTTTTGCTACAAAGTAATTTGGAAGCATTCATCTGTTGATTTTTCAATGTTAGCGGTCCGTTTTTAGTTTCCGCTTTATGGCAGTTATTGCAAGCATCATTAAAAACATTTGCATTGGTTTCTCTCACACTCACATGTGGATTGTGGCAAGTTACACAAGTGATGGCATCTTTAAATGGTTTTAATGTTTTTGTTTCATTTAATTTTGAATGCTCAAGTGACTTAATAAAACAGGCACTTTGTTTGAGTCTATCCGCATGCGATGCCATAATAAATTCATCATCAGCATTTTTGTATTTAGGCAAAAATACTGTCATATAATCACTTAACTTCATGCCTGGCTTGAAATCATAAAAAGATTTTCCTTCTTTTAGAATGGCATTTCCTTGCAAATGACAACGTTGACAAATGTCAAATTGCTCATCAATGCTCAGTTTGGAAGGATTGACGATGCTATAGTCTATGTATTTAGACGTATCAATTTTTTTTCCAGTTTGTCGTTCGGCAACATGGATACTTCCTGGTCCGTGACAACGTTCACAATTAATGCCTTCTGGAACCTTAGTAAATTTATTTTCTGATCCCAAAACAAATTCCGGATAGTTGTTATGGCAGCTCATACATTCTAACCCAATTTTTCTTGAAAAACGCGAATTGTGCCCATTTTCAAAACCTGGCGGTAAATCCCATTTTTGCTTTTGCACATAATAAGTCATTGGCATTTGATTTAAATACCCATTAATGGATTGGATATGGGAATTTGTATGCTGGCCAGATCCAATAATGTAGTTGACGGTTTCCTGTCTTTTATAGATTGTGTCTTTTTTTTGTAAACGATATTCTAATATTTGCAAGCTATCATGTAACCAAAAAGCCTTGTATGAAAAATCTCCAATGTTGTCGTGAATAATTGACGACTCAAAATTTCCAGATGACTTTTGCTTTGTTGCAACATCAAATGATTTCCCCATTCCTGTTTTAATAAAGGTATTGTAAATATCCTGATGACATAATTTACAAGTATTTATGCCAACATATTTAGCTGAATCAGCATGATTTAAATAAAGTGGAGGACTGTTTTTTGTTCCGACAGTAGCACTTTTATGTTCGTTATCGCGACATGAAAACAGCGTAACAACAAAGCTTATAACAATGAAATATGACAGGTTTATTAAAGGCTTCAAAGCCATGTAAATTTATTTGCATCAAAATTAACATAACAAATTATAATTAAGCTAATTTGAAAAATCTCAGCTTAAACTTACTGGAGTTTGCCCAAAAATAATTCAAATATTTCATAAAACCATGATTATGAGTGAAATAAATCACTTATAAAGTGTAAAAGCACGAAATAAAGATTCCCCATAAAAATAGAGTCCATACCTTAGAAGTCTTATCTTAC
>JBKDJY010000094.1:0-6759 GCA_046345275.1 Bacteroidota bacterium | reverse complement strand
GGAGGGCTTAAATTATCAGCGGTTTCGTTAAGGAAGGCAAAAGCGATGCAACGAAAATCGCCTTAAAATTTTAAAAGGGTTTTGCCTACTTTTGCCCTCAAAAGTAGGGAAAAAGAAATTCTGAGTTTTTGAGCAAGCTCTTTTTAGGTAGAAGTTATAGGCAATGCCAGAATCAAAACTAACTAATATGACAAACCCTATAAGACATTTAATACAGTTTCTATTTCTTTCACTATTATCCTTCTATTTTACTTCTTGTTCAACTGTTGGACAAATAAAGCGAGACAATAAAGACATGGTTCTTGACACTAGTAATTTTCATAGACTTGATGGCAGCTATTTTAACAGTATTGAACTTTTGAGAAACCTGCATAATAGAGAATTCTTAGCAACAAATTTGAACGTGGAAAGTGTTATTTTGAATGTAAAAACTGTGACTAAAAAATCTATTAAACTAGACTTCGAATCCAATGGTAAAACTATTAAGACCATCAAACTATATGGAAAATACAAAAATGGTTATTTTGTAACTATGCCAAAATTGTCAATTTCTCTTTTGCCTTTGTTTCCTATATTTTGGGGACCTGGAACTTACAACTTGAGCTTAGGGTTGACTAAAGAGAATAACTTGGTTTTCTTAGAATCTCATGGAGGCATAGTGTTACTTGTAATTGTTCCCGTTTTTGGTGGCGGGGGACAAAGTGATTGCGAAATTAAAAGACTGAATTAAACATGCATTGGCACAGCCTATAACAGCACCTTTGCCTAATGCGAGCGGACATCAAAGCTTTTGCAAACAAGGTCGCTTCGCGAAGGACATTTATTTTTTCTTTGCAAAAGTCCATTAAGCATTTATCTTTGTTAAAAGCATTCGGTTAGAAACGGTTTCAAACCGCACTAGGCAAAGCTCCAAAACGATAAAATTGATTTATTTCTCAAACAAAATTCAGTTTTTTAAATAGCAGTTGAACCTGAAAAAAAATACCTTAATGAAGAAATATCGATCAAATTTTTTATGACACTATTTTTGTATAAACTGCGTTTTATGATTTGTATGAAATATCCACGTTTGTCTCAAACACCAACACAAATAACTAAATTTAGCATCCCAACTGACAAATAAAAAAATTATATAGGGATATGAAACATTTTTTAATTTTTTATCTTTTCGGAATTTTTATTTTTCAAAAAAAAATAATCGCACAAACAGATTATGTAAATGACAATGTCATGCACTATACAGATTGGAATTATAAATCAAATATACAAACCATAAAGCTCCACGAATCTTCTTTTGATGCGAATCCACCGATTTTAGAATTAAACACCAATAATATTTTGGAATTAAGTTTTGATGATTTAGATTTTGATCAGAAAAGTTATAGCATCGGTTTTATACATTGCACGGCCAATTGGGAGCCTTCTAATTTAATGCCCACGGAAATTATCAACGGTTTTTTTGAAGCAAATATTTTAAATTTTACATTTTCAACCAATACCGTCCAAAAGTACACACATTACGCCATTACATTCCCTCAAACAAATATCAACTTTATAAAATCAGGAAATTATATTGTTTATGTTTATTTGAATAACGATAAAGATAATTTAGTTTTAACAAAACGTTTTATGATTTTTGAAAATAAAGTAACCGTTTTGGCAAGCACACGTCAAGCATTTGGAAATGATGAACAATTTGAAAAACAACACATCGATTTTACAATTTTAAATTCTGCTTATGATATAACCAACCCATTTATAGATTTAAAATTAATTATAACTCAAAATGGAAGATGGGATAATGCTATCAACGACATTAAACCAACTTTTGTAGAGCCTACAAAATTAACGTATTCACTAGATGATAAATCAACTTTTAATGGCGGAAATGAATTTCGCTTTTTTGATACACGATCTTTAAGAACCTATACAGAGCGTGTCAATAATATTTATAAAGATAGTTCTTCAAAATATCACGTTGAATTAAAAACAGATGAACTCAGAACCTTGAAAAGTTATAGTTTTTATAATGATATCAATGGCGGTTACTTAATCAAAAATAGCGACATGAAAGGCAATCAGGATATTGAAGCTGATTACGCATGGGTTCATTTCTTTTTTCCATACGATAATGCATTAAGCGACGGTAATTTTTATGTGTTAGGAAAATTAACAGAATGGCGAACAAACAAAACGAACATGATGACTTATAACTATAAAAAAATGGGATATGAGTGTAAATTATTTTTAAAACAAGGGTATTATAATTATAGCTATGTATTTTTATCAGATCGTAAAAAAGGCGGAGACGAAAAATTAACAGAAGGGAATCATTGGGAAACTGAAAACGATTATACCATTTACGTTTATCACAGACAACGTGGAACTTATTATGATCAGTTAATTTCTATAAAAAGATTAAATTCGTCGAGAAGATAACAAAACAATTATTAAAGATTTATGATTATTAGAAGTAAAGCGCCATTAAGAATAGGATTAGCAGGCGGAGGAACCGATGTATCTCCTTATAGCGATATCTACGGCGGCGCCATATTAAATGCTACCATTGATTTATACGCTTACGCCAGCCTACAACCTTTAGAAAATAATAAAATAGAATTTTGCATAGATGGTTTTGAAAAAAATATTATTTTAAATTCACAAAAAGAATTGACTTTAGTTGATGGTTTTGAATTGTTTATTGGTGTTTATAATCGTATTGTTAAGCAATTTAATTTACCAGCCTTATCATTTCGTTTAACTTCTTATGTCGAAGCGCCTAAAGGATCTGGCTTGGGAACTTCATCTACAATAGTGGTTTCATTAATCGGTGCGTTTGTAGAGTGGCTTAAATTGCCATTAGGGAATTACGACATCGCTCAATTAGCCTATGAAATTGAACGCAAGGATTTAAAAATGAGTGGTGGCAAGCAAGATCA
Organism: Bacteroidota bacterium; assembly: GCA_046345275.1. Classification (GTDB taxonomy): domain Bacteria; phylum Bacteroidota; class Bacteroidia; order B-17B0; family Aurantibacillaceae; genus UBA4416. The sequence goes on along the minus strand of JBKDJY010000094.1, from coordinate 3,820 downwards.
ATATGCCGCAACATTTGGAGGAATTAATTTCATGGAATTTTTGGCCAATGATAAAGTAATTGTAAATCCATTGCATTTAAAAGATGAAGTGCTTTACGAACTAGAATTTAATTTACTCCTTTATTTCACAGCAACACAGCGTCTTTCAGCCACAATCATTAACGAACAAGTTAAAAATGTGGAAAATAAAAATGAGAAATCAATTGATGCCATGCATCATTTAAAACATCAAGCGCAACAAATGAAAGATAGTTTATTGAGAGGTGATTTAAATAAAATCGGAGAAATTTTACATTACGGATGGACGAATAAAAAACAAATTGCACATTCAATCAGTAATTCATTAATTGATTCAGTTTACGAAACAGCACTAAAAACAGGTGCCACAGGCGGAAAAATTTCTGGAGCTGGAGGTGGTGGTTTTATGTTTTTTTACTGCCCATCAGTTACAAAAATAAAAGTGGCCAAGGCCATTGAACATTTGGGTGGAAATACCCAATCATTTAAATTTACAAAACAAGGCCTAACAACTTGGACGAGCTTATAACTTAGTTTTCTTTAGCCGAGTTCAATCATATTTTTTAATACATTTGTATACTTTAAAACCCGTTATATCGTAATGTTGAGTAATTTTTTCGAGAAAAAAGAAAGCTTAGATCAAAGTTTATTAAAAACAAAAGAGAGTTTCTTAACTAAGTTAACCAAAGCAATTGTTGGAAAAAATACAGTTGATGAAAAAGTATTGGATAATTTAGAAGAGCTATTGTTAACAGGAGATGTAGGCGTAAACACGACTTTAAAAATTATTAAACGCATAGAAAATCGTGTGGCTAAAGATAAATATTTGAATGCTGCGCAATTGAAAGTTGTTTTAAAAGAAGAAGTTATAAATTTATTGGCAGAAAATAATTCAACAAATCATGCTTCATTTAAAATACCTGCCGATAAAATCCCTTACGTAATAATGGTTGTAGGTGTTAACGGCGTTGGCAAAACAACCAGTATAGGCAAATTAGCATATCAGTTTAAAAAAGCAGGGCATAGCGTTGTGTTAGGCGCATCAGATACATTTAGGGCTGCTGCAGTAGAACAATTAACTATTTGGAGTCAGAGAGTTGGCGTTGATATTGTAAGTCAGGGAATGAATGCGGACCCAGCAAGTGTAGCTTTTGATACTTTAAGTAGTGCAAAAGCAAAAAACGCTGATATTGTCATAATTGACACTGCTGGGCGTTTGCATAATAAAATAAATTTGATGAATGAACTCACCAAAATTAAAACGGTGATGAAAAAAGTCATTCCAGATGCCCCACATGAAGTTCTTTTAGTTTTGGATGCAAGTACTGGACAAAATGCAATCGAGCAATGCCGTCAATTTACTGCTGCAACTGACGTTACTGCACTGGCACTTACAAAATTAGATGGAACAGCTAAAGGTGGCGTGGTTATTGGTATTTCTGATGAATTTAAAATACCTGTGAAATATATTGGTATTGGAGAAAATCTGGAAGATTTAAAAGTTTTTAATTATATCGAATTTGTTGACAGTTTGTTTGGAACAGAATCAAAGTAAACAAAGTATTTAAGTTGAAAACTTTCTTAGGTTAGCAAGTATTGTTTACCGAATTCTCCCCCCCCTACTCTTTTTAAATTTTTGTTTTAAATCTCAAAAAGTTCTTATAAAATTTATCACAAAAAATTTCTTTTAGCTCATTTGAACCAAGAGCTATACATTAAATAATTATCAGCGATTCGATTAATTTCACCATGAATTAAATCTTCAGATATATCTTTAACTTTTTTTGCAGGAACACCCGCATAAATGCACCCGCTTGGCACAATGGTTCCTTCCGTTAAAACAGCTCCAGCAGCGATAATCGAATTACTGCCGATTTCACAATTATCCATCACAATTGCACCCATTCCAATCAATACATTATCTGATATGATACTTCCATGAACAATCGCATTATGTCCTATGGATACGTTATTGCCTAAAAAAGTTTTGGTTTTTTGATAGGTGCAGTGTATCACTGCACCATCCTGTATATTAACTTTATTACCAATTTTAATGGAATTGACATCTCCTCTAACTACGGCATTAAACCAAAAACTACAATCGTCTCCACAAACCACATCTCCAACGATGGTGGCATTTGGAGCAATAAAACAATTTTTTCCGAAAATAGGATTTATATTATTGACAGGTAATATAATTGGCATTAAGAATTCTTTTTTACAATTGCTGTTCTTAATTCCGAGATTTTTTGATCAATAACTTTAATGCTACTAAGTGAATATTTGGAATCCGTTTTTGAATCCAACAGTGCTTTTAGGTAACTTAAATCTTTGAGAACAAATTTTGAATCCTGCGATATTTCTGATTTTTGTAATAAATCAATCACGTATTTTAAAGATTTTTTTTGTGCAAAAATTTCGCTAACTATTCTCTCGCTTTGTGTTTCATGTGCTGTTTTACATGCTATATAAATACTTTCAATCCAACAACCAGCTACAACTAATGAGGAAGTGCCTGGGCGACCATTTTCAGTTAAAAAATTATCAATTTTTAAAAATGATTGAATGATGATGTTCATCGTTGAATCGCGATTGTTTTTGTTAGTTTCCATTCTTGATACAACAGCTTCGTCAAAAATACTCCCAACGCCTAAGTTTCTGGCCAAAACATTAACTGCTTCTAAAAAAATAAAGGATTCTTGTGTCTGCTCATATACACCAGTAACATATAAATCAGCTCCGTAAATGCCTAAGTTTAATGCAGTATTGCTTTCTAAAATATACTTTTTAGAATTTTGTGGATCATTTAATGTTTTGGCATTATACACGGCTCTTGCCTTTTCAGTCAATGAAATAATCTCAAGTCTACCAGGTAAAGAATTAAAAACGTTTTGTGCAGAAATTTTGTGTGAATCTAAATTATTAGTCGTTTTAATATCTTCTTCTACTTCAATATTGTCTTGCTTTCCATCTCCACATGAAAGCATCAACAAAATGAAATTAAGAATTACCAGTGACTTTAAATTTTTCTTCGTAATCATAATAAATTATTTAGTTAAGCAAATATACTTTTTCTCAGAAATATTTTATACTTTTTTAAAAGAATAAAGTTAATCTCATATAGCATTAATGCAACGATTGGATTTGCTTTTTTGATTTATAAGAAAACGAAAATGGTAGAACTTTGTTTAAAATAGACTTTATTGTAAGCGCTTTGTGTTTTTGGCTCAATCAAAACCATTAGAAATCGACCCAAATCCCATGCTAAGCTTATCAATAAATGTTCTGAAAGAATTTAATGGCTCATAAAATCTACTTGTCGATTTAATTATTTAAATCGGCTGCACATCTGAAACCTATATTATTTGTAGAACTTGTGGTTTCACCTTTTCCCCTACTTCCAGCTTTGTAACGGATGAAGTGCTGGTCATTACACAAAAACGAACCACCCCGTTGCACATGCTTTTCTACTCCAGGTTCTTCGGGATCATTACTATCTAAAGGTCCTTGAGGATTATCTTGAGGACTTTTACTGTAATAATCTGCACAATACAAATCATTACACCACTCCCAAACGTTTCCGTCCAAGTCATAGATGCCCTAAGGATTATGAGGGAATGATTTTACTGGCGCTGTCGTTTCATAACCATCTTCCTTGGTGTTATACAATTAGCAATTATATAATAGTCTAAAAAAAGAATTGTAAATAATCAAATCCACAAATACTTTTTACCACCTTCTTATTAATTATTTTTGTTATTATTTTAGCTAGGTAGTTGCTTAATTTTTTAAGGGTAGTAAA
>JBKDJY010000093.1:0-10538 GCA_046345275.1 Bacteroidota bacterium | reverse complement strand
GATTTTGAGTCCATTTCCTTTTGAAGTTTAGGTAAGATAAGACTTCTAAGCTATGGAATCTATTTTTATGGGGAATCTTTATTTCGTGCTTTTACACTTTATAAGTGATTTATTTCACTCATAATCATGGTTTTATGAAATGTTTGAATTATTTTTGGGGAAACTCTAGTAAATTTACAAAAATTAAATCAGTGAAAATACGGTATCAATTTAATATCCTTTAACAAAATTTCTTTTTGTTTTACTTATATTTAGAGCTTACAATTTTTTATTATGGCAAAAAAATCTACCAAGAAAGATAAAAGTATTTTCACTGAAAATTCATTATCATTTTTAAAAAAATACTTAAACAATACTTCTCCAACTGGTTTTGAAAGTGAAGGACAAAAATTGTGGATTGATTACATTCAACCATATATTGATGAACATTTTGTTGATACTTACGGAACAGTAGTAGGAGTTATTAATCCCAAAGCGCCTTATAAAGTTGTAATAGAAGCGCATGCTGATGAAATATCTTGGTTTGTACATTATATTACCAAAGAAGGATTTATTTACTTACGGAGAAATGGAGGAAGTGATCATCAAATTGCACCATCAAAACGAGTAAATATTCATACCGATAAAGGTATTGTAAAAGCAGTATTTGGCTGGCCTGCAATCCATGTGCGTGATGCCGCTAAGGAAGAAACACCAACGGTTAAAAATATTTTTCTTGATTTAGGCTGTCATAGTGATAAGGAGGTTGAAGCGCTTGGTGTTTATGTTGGATGCGTAGTTACCTACGAAGATGAATTTATGGAATTAAATAATCGATATTTTGTAGGTCGCGCTTTGGATAATCGTATTGGCGGATTTATGATTGCTGAGGTTGCACGTTTGCTGAAAGAAAGTAAAACTCAGTTACCCTTCGGATTATATATTGTAAATGCTGTTCAAGAAGAAGTGGGTTTAAATGGAGCAACCATGATAGCAAATAAAATTAAACCCAACGCTGCTATTATTACCGATGTTTGTCATGATACACAAACACCAATGATGAGTAAAATTGTGAGCGGTGATTTATCTTGCGGCAAAGGACCAGTTTTATCTTATGGACCAGCGGTTCAAAATAATTTATTAAAACTCATTATCGAAGCTGCTACTAAAAATAAAATAAATTTTCAACGACAAGCCGCTAGCAGAAGTACAGGAACTGATACCGATGCTTTTGCTTATAGTAACGAGGGCGTAGCTTCCGCCTTAATTTCATTACCTTTAAGATATATGCATACCACTGTAGAAACAGTGCACAAAGAAGATACTGAAAATGTAATTAAATTAATTATTGCAACATTAAAAAATATTAAGAATAATCATGATTTTAGATATATAAAATAATTACAAACGTATTTTATATACAAAGAGTTTAAAATCATCGCATATTGTAAATGGCAATTCTTGGATCTATACTAAAAAAAGCAGTTGAGCTGGGAGGGAAAATTCCTAAAAAGAAAAATTATGTTGCGCAACAAGACAAAGTTTTAAAAAAATTATTGGCCAAAGCTCAACACACTGCTTTTGGAGAGCATTATAATTTTACTAAACTTCTTCAAGAAAAAAATATCGTCGAACAATTTCAAAGAACAGTTAATATTTATGATTACAATAGTATATACAAAAAATGGTGGCATCGCTCGCATAAAGGCGAACCTTACGTTTCTTGGCCGGGAAATATAAAATATTTTGCTTTAAGTTCGGGAACATCGGAAGCGGCCAGTAAATACATTCCTGTAACCAATGAACTACTTCGTGCTTTTAAAAGAGGCAGTATAAAACAAATGATTGCGCAAAGTAATTATGATTTTCCTAAGGAACATTTTCAAAAAGGAATGTTAATGATTGGAGGAAGTACATTACTTGATTTTAATGGAAGTCATTATTCTGGTGATTTAAGCGGGATTACTGCTGCAAACATTCCAATTTGGTTTCAACGATTTTATAAACCTGGTAAAGAAATTTCTAAATACAAAGATTGGGAAACTAAATTAGCAGAAATTGTAAAAAATGCTAAAGACTGGGATATTGGCGTTATTGTAGGTGTTCCTGCTTGGATTCAGATATTGATGGAACGCATCATTGATTATTATAAAGTAAAAACCATTCATGATGTTTGGCCTAATCTTAGAGCTTATGCCCATGCTGGTGTGTCTATCGAACCTTATCGAAATAGCATCAATAAATTAACCAGATTTCCTTTGGTATTTTCTGATACGTATTTAGCTTCTGAAGGATTTATTGCGTATCAGTCGAGGCCAAATCCTCAACAAGCCATGAGAATGCTTTTAGATAACGGCATCTTTTTTGAATTTATACCATTTAACGAAGAAAACTTTGACTCAGATAGCAACTTAAAAGCGGAGGTTACAGCCATTACCATTAAGGATGTAGAATTAGGAAAAGATTATGCTTTATTAATGTCTACCTGTGCTGGTGCTTGGCGATATTTAATTGGTGATACAATTAGATTTACAAATTTAGAATTATGTGAAATTGTTATCACAGGAAGAACAAAACACTATCTAAGTTTGTGCGGCGAACATCTCTCGCTCGAAAATATGAGTAAAGCTGTTAAACTGACAGCAGATGATTTACAATTAGAAATAAACGAATTTGCTGTGGCAGGCCTACCATTTGAATCCATGTTTGCGCATCAATGGTATATTGGTTCAAATAAAAACATTTCTGAACAAAGGTTGAAAGAAAAATTGGATTTTTATTTAAAAGAACTTAATGACGACTATCGCACAGAACGTATTGCTGCCCTCAAAGACGTGTTTGTGAAAGTATTGCCAGATCAGGTTTTTATAGATTTTATGGCAAGTAAAGGCAAACTTGGTGCTGCGCATAAATTTCCTAGAGTACTAAAAGGAAATTTATTAAAGGAATGGGAAGCATTTATCAATGATTATAAAGTACCATTTTGATTTCTAGTTTAATATATCAAGCCATTATCATTATAATTCTGCTAACTTTTTCATTTGGCCCGTCTTTTTTTGCCTTAATCAATACAGGGATTAAACATGGTTATAAAACTGGCGCTTTCTTGGCTATAGGGGTTGTTTTTAGCGATTTACTTTTATCTGTTTTAATTTGCTTTTTAGTTTATTTTGGGATGGCCAATCTTTTACATTCCGAAAAAACTCAGGCTTTTTTTGGAATTATAGGTGGTGTCGTATTAATCGTTTTTGGCGCATTTTTTTTTAAAAAAATTCCTCAAAAAACAGATGATTCGATTGATTTAGCTGACAAATTGCCGAGTTCAGTTGGGATGCTATTGAAAGGTTTTTTCCTAAATTTTTTTAATCCTACAGTTTGGTTGCTTTGGTTAGCAAACATAACAGCCGTTAGCAAATCTCTTGACTACAATATTTATAAAATGCTCTTTTTTTTCTTAATCGTTCTGTCTTTGGTTTTACTGATAGAATTATTTAAAGTAAAATTAGCTGGTAAAATAAAAAATTATCTCACCAATAAGGTAATGACAATCATTAATTACATTACTGGAACTTCACTTTTAATTTTTGGTTTATTTTTAATTTATAACCATTTTTTTACGAAATAAAATGGCTAACAATTCATTTGATGATTTACAAAAAAAATTAGAAGAAACCATCAAATCTTTCCCTTATCTGTATCTTTTTAAATTTATTTTGAAAGCAAATAACCATTCCATGGCTCTGGTTGAAGTAATGTTTGATAATGATGCTGAAATAATACAAAGACAATCCTCAAAAGGAAATTACATCAGTATTTCTGTAAAGCAAGTCGTTTTAAATGTTGACGAAATTATTGCGATTTATAAAAAGGCCTCGCAGATAGACGGTTTAATTGCCTTGTAACATCCTTCAATTCATAGCAAATAAAAAATTAGTATCAATTTTTAAAACAATTTTCAGTTACTGTTTGAAGGATTAAAAAAAATAGAGATTGAAATTTTTACACAAAAAAATTAGAAGGAATGGTTTCAATTAAACCGACTTCCTTCGCTTTGTCAAACAACAAGTGAATAGCGTTTTTTCCTAATTCTCCTAAATTTATACTAAAATCATTCACATATAATTCAATGTGTTTTTTCATGATCTCTTCACTCATCTCTTGTGCATTTTGTTTTACAAATGGCATTGAACTTTCAGGATTTTCAAAAGCAAATTCAACACTTTGTTTGATTAATAAATCAATGGTTTGTTGTAATTGATGATTCAAGCTTTTTTTTATAGCGATTCCACCCAGCGGAATGGGTGATTTTATAAGACTTTCCCAAAACTCTCCGAGGTCAATTATTTTTTCTAAACCTTTATTTTGATAAGTAAAACGATTTTCGTGAATGATTAAGCCTGCATCCACACTTTGATCAATCACCGCATTTTCAATGTCGCTAAAAAGTAATTCTACTTTATTTTTTGCTTGTGGATAAGCCAATGATAACAAAAAATTAGCAGTGGTATGTTTTCCTGGAATAGCAATTAACGCTTTATCAAAATTTTTAATTTTATGTTTTGCATCTTGAATTAATATCGGGCCGCAATTAAAGCCTAAAGCACTTCCACTCTGTAACAAATTATAAGCATCGGTTACATAAATAAAAGCATGGTAACTTAATTTTGTGATATCTAACTCTGCTTTAAAAGCTCTATTATTAAGCGCTTCTACGTCTTCCATATAAAGCGTAAAATCAATTCCTTGTGTATCGATTTTTTGATGGACAAGCGCATCAAAAATAAAACAATCGTTTGGGCAAGGAGAAAAACCAAGGGAAAGGTTCATGTTATTTTTTAGTTTTTTAAATCATTTGACAAAAACTTAATTAAAAATACATTCAAATTTTTAATAGCCAATTGCATTTGCCATTTGCTCTTATTCCGTTTTTCAACATAGTTAGAAATAGCTCTGATTTGTAAATAATTTTTGTTGATGTTTTCGCATGCCGCAAAAAATGCAGCGCCTTCCATACTTTCAACGTTTGGGTGGTACAATTTAATGACTTTTGAAATTGAGGTAGCATTTCCATGAATTGTATTTACTGTAATACCGATTACATTTCTTAATTCTGTTATAACTATTTTTTTTGACCGATGATTATTTTTAAAAATATGCGTACTTCCTAAATTTAATTGATCAAAAGTTAAAAATTCTTTTCCATCCTCGGCACCTAATTCACTCAAAGTATCTTCGTTTATATTTACTAAATCTCCCAACTTTAATTTTTTATCAAAGGAACCGCAAATACCAACATTAATAACTAAATCAAAAGAATGATGATTGTATTTACCCAATACTAATGCAGTATTAACCATCCCAACTCCAGTAATTAAAACTGAAACGTTATGCTTGCCAATTTTTTTTTTTGCTTGGGTTATTTTTTTTTTAAGAGATTTTATTTCTAAAAAATTTAGTAATTCCTTTATTTCAAATTGCGTGGCAGATACAATCAATATATTCATTTTATATTACTATTTTTGCAAGCGTTAATTTACTATGATTTATATTACCCGCAAGGAACATTTTAACGCCGCTCATAAATTATTTAATGATGCATGGACCGCAGAAAAAAATGAATCTGTTTTTGGTAAATGTTCTAATAAAAATTGGCATGGTCACAATTACGATTTATTTGTAACAGTTAAAGGTCATATTAATTCAGATACTGGTTTTGTTGTAAATCTAAAAGATTTAAGTTCTTTAATTAAAAAAGATGTGACAGAGATTCTTGATCATAAGAATTTGAATTTAGATGTAAAAGGGATGTTTGATATGCCTTCAACAGAAAACGTAGCCATATTTATTTGGAACATTTTAGCTCCGAAAATAAAAGAAATGGGAGCGGCATTACATGCGATTAAACTTTATGAAACCGATAGTAATTATGTGGAATATTTTGGCGAATAAACAATATTACTTTTAGAATGTTATCCTAAAAAAAGATAAACATGTTAAACGAAGAATTTGAACAAGACATAGAAGGTTACAAAAAAATAGATCAGTTTAATGATAAATTAGTAGATTCTATTTCCGATAGGTATAAAAATATACTGAACGATGTTGGCGAAAACTCATCCAGAGAAGGCCTTCTTAAAACACCTCTTAGAGCAGCGAAGGCAATTCAGTTTTTAACCCAAGGATATGATTTAGATCCATCTGAAATATTAAAATCGGCAATGTTTAAGGAAGACTATAGCCAAATGGTTATAGTAAAAGATATTGAGGTATATAGTTTATGCGAACATCATTTGTTGCCATTTTTTGGAAAGGCTCATATTGCGTATATCCCTAATGGACATATTGTTGGATTAAGTAAATTACCAAGAGTTGTTGATGCTTTTGCCAGAAGACTACAAGTTCAAGAAAGATTGACCAATGAAATTCGTGATTGTATTCAAAATACCCTGAATCCTTTAGGAGTTGCAGTAGTGATAGAATGTTCCCATTTATGTATGCAAATGCGAGGCATTCAAAAACAAAATAGTGCCACAACAACATCCGCATTTAGTGGCGAATTTTTAAAACCTGTTACCAGAAAAGAATTTATCAGCTTAATCAGCGCAAAACTTCATTAAGACAAATTTTTCATTTGGGAATTTATTTTCAAATTTTATAATAAAGAGATGGTTTATACCTATTTATTTTTTTTATTTGTGTAAATTTTTAAAAATAAAAACATGTACGGAAATTTCAAAACATACTTACAAGATCAATTAAATGAAATTGAACAAAATGGTTTATTTAAAAAAGAACGTGTCATTACAACCGCACAGGGCGCTTCTGTTAAAGTAAATAATCAAGAAGTAATTATATTTTGTGCAAATAATTATTTAGGATTGTCATCGCATCCCAAAGTGATTGAGGGTGCCAAAAAAGCTTTGGATTCTCATGGGTATGGGATGTCTTCCGTTCGCTTCATTTGTGGAACACAGGATATTCATAAAACCCTCGAAAAAAAAATTGCTCAGTTTTTAGGTCAAGAAGACACCATTTTATATGCAGCTGCTTTTGACGCTAATGGTGGGGTTTTTGAACCATTGTTTGGTGAAGAAGATGCTGTTATTTCTGACGAATTAAATCACGCTTCTATCATAGATGGTGTGCGATTGTGTAAAGCACAACGTTACCGATATAAAAATTGCGACATGGCTGATTTGGAAGCGCAATTGATTAAAGCACAAGCTCAGCGATATAGAATTATTGTAACAGATGGTGTTTTTAGCATGGATGGTTTTGTTGCCCCCCTTGATAAAATTTGTGATTTAGCGGATAAATATAACGCCCTTGTGATGGTTGACGAAAGCCATGCTTCAGGATTTATTGGAAAAACTGGAAGGGGAACCATCGAATTAAAAAATGTGATGGACCGTGTGGACATTGTTACTGGCACTTTGGGTAAAGCTTTAGGCGGCGCCATGGGTGGATTTACATCTGCTAAAAAAGAAGTGATTGAAATTTTGCGTCAACGTTCTCGTCCTTATTTATTTTCAAATTCTTTGGCACCAAGTATCGTTGGTGCAAGTATTGCAGTATTTGATATGCTGAGTGAAACCACGGAATTGAGAGACAAATTAGAATTTAATATCAATTATTTTAAAAAAGGGTTAAAGAAAATTGGTTTAGAATTTAAAGAAGGAGATTCGGCCATCGTTCCAGTAATGCTTTATGACGCGAAGTTATCCCAAATATTTGCCGATAAATTATTGCAGGAAGGTATCTATGTTATTGGTTTCTTTTTTCCGGTGGTTGCAAAGGGGCAGGCGCGCATTCGTGTTCAATTATCTGCTGCTCACACCCAAGCCCATTTAGATAAAGCGCTTGAAGCATTTGAAAAAGTTGGTAAGGAATTAGGAGTGATTAAATAAGTAAACGAAAAACATTAAAGTTTAAGTTTTTTATTTTTTGATATTTTGTTCCACAAGGTGATTTTTGTGGCAATACCTTTGTTTATTTCTCTTACAATCAGATTAACAAGAAATTTTAAAGCAATACGGAAGTTTGAAAAATAAATTTTTGTTAATAGTTTCAATTACTAGTTTCTTTTACAGTATCTTTATCATCAAAATAAAAAAAATAAAAAAATGAGAAAAGGTTTAATAATTGGTGGCGGTTTACTGCTTTTAGTTTTAATAATATTTTTAGCTTACAGAGGCTCATACAATACCGCTGTTACCTTACAAGAAAATGTGAGTGAGAAGTGGGGAGATGTTGGAGCAACTTATCAAAGACGTGCTGATTTAATACCACAGTTAGTGGCTACTGTAAAAGGTGCAGCTGCAAATGAAAAGGGTATTTTAACTCAAGTTACTGAAGCCCGTGCTGGTATTGTGAATGCAAAAACACCTGAAGATTTGGATATTGCAGGCAAAAAAATAAACACAGCCATTAATTTGGCTTTTGAAGCTTATCCTCAAATTCGTTCAACACAAAATTTCAGTGATCTTCAAACACAATTAGAAGGCTCAGAAAATAGAATAGCTGTTGCCCGTCAAAATTATAATGGTGCCGTAAAGGAATATAATTCTCACATCCGAGGATTTATTAATAGCATGTTTTTAAATAAAGAGACCTTTGCTAAAAAAGAGCCATTTAAGGAATCTGCAGGTTCAGAAAATGCTCCAAAAGTTGAGTTTTAATCATTACCATATTAAATAGAGCAAATGCCAACAGCGCGATTTTTTTTTAATAAAACGGAACAGGAGTTGTTGATTAATTCTATTGCAGAAGCTGAATTAAAAACCTCGGGAGAAATACGCTTGCATCTGACAAATTTTTGTATTGGAAATGAAGTTAAGGCTGCTCAAAAAGTTTTTGTTAAGTTAAAGATGCACGATACCAATGAAAAAAATGGCGTGCTAATCTATATTGCGACCATTAGCAGAAAAATTTCTGTTATTGGTGATGAAGGGATTCATCAAAAACTAGGAAATGAATTTTGGCAAAAAATTGTTAGTGAACTAATCACTCAGTTTAAAAATAATAATAAAGCAAGTTCATTAGCAAAATGCATCCTCACTTGTGGTGAACAGTTGGGTAAATTTTTTCCTTTACAAAGTGATGATAAGAATGAATTATCAAATTCAATTTCATATTAGGATGAAGAAGTTAATAAGCGCATTGTTATTATGTTCATCTTTTTCTTTCAGTCAAATAATTGAAAGGCCAACTCCACAGAAACTATACAATAATTTTTCAAAAGAATTCCCTCAATTTTTAACTAATCAACAAACCGCTCAATTGGAAGAGAAGCTAGAAGCCTTTAGCAATGAAACTTCTAATCAAATTTGCATTGTTGTTGTTGATGATTTAAATGGATTGGATCCAGCAGATTATGCAACTAAAATTATTAATGAGTGGGGAATAGGTCAAAAGGAAAAGAATAATGGAATTGTTATTTTAGTAAAGCCTACTGGCGGTAAAGGTGAAAGAGAATTGTTTATTGCCATTGGATATGGGTTAGAAGGCGCCATACCAGATATAACAACGAAGCATATCCGCGAAAATGAAATGTACCCTTATTTAAAAAAAGGAGACTATTTTACGGCATTAGATAAAGCCACAGACGTACTTATTAAGCTAGCTAAAGGCGAGATTAATGAAAAGGATTACAGACGCCAAAACCGCTCACAGGGTTTAAGTGCTGGATTAATTATTCTCATCATTTTTATTATTTTGATAATTATCAGTATAAAAGGTGGGGGTGGTGGTAGAACTTTTTCTAATGCTGGAAGTGCTTTATTTTGGGGAAGCATGCTTGGTGGTGGAGGCAGAGGTTTTGGAGGTGGCAGCTCAAGCGGTGGATTTGGAGGATTTGGTGGAGGTAGTTCTGGTGGTGGTGGTTCTGGCGGGAGTTGGTAAGTTGTTTTAACTGCTTATTTGTATTTCTGAAGCCTGATATTACTCTTATAAAATGATGATGATGTCCTTTGCTTTGATGACATAAATGTTTTTTAAAGTTATACCATTTATAAAAAAAAACAGTCTAATAATTTGTTATATAGTTTTTTTATTACTTTTTTACTTTTAACCTGAACTCGATTAATAAACAATTATTACTGAATAAATTATAGAGTAAAAAATCGGCAAAATCCATTATTCATTTAAGTTTAGTTTGTACAATAAAATAAACGAACAATGAATTTTACAGATACTAAAATTACAGAAATATCAATAGCGTCCTAAATAATTTTTAGCGCGAATAAACTTATTGATTTTACTAGCATTTCCTGCATAGAATGTCATTTTTTCAAAATAGAACCCCCTGTATAAGTTCTGGAGGTGGTTTAGATGGTTTTTCGAAGGGATAATCGAGCCATTCTTTCAAATCAATTTTGGTGAATAGATTCAACCTTATAAAAGCTACCAGGTTCGATAGATACCAAGCATATTTTGACTGTGCTTTTAAGGCTTTTAGGATAAGGATTGTGATTAAGGCTGTCCAAATTTGGATCATTACGGCATTTTCACTTGTTCCTATAAATGATTTGATATGAAGTAGCTGTTTTACATCACGAAAG
>JBKDJY010000092.1:0-14233 GCA_046345275.1 Bacteroidota bacterium | reverse complement strand
CATATACTTTTCTCCACCTTCTGCTTGGTATTTAGCTGAAATTTTAAACCATTTATAATCATTCGTTAATCCTCCTTTTTTGCATACAGAATCAACCATAAGATTGGTAATGACATCCGATTTACCTTTATATCCAGCTTTAGTAAATAAAATTCCCAATGATTTTAAACTGGCATTACTCCAAAACGCTAGTCTCACGTACATATCGAACTGGTATACGGTTCCTCTGTGCAAAGCATCCGCTAATTTTACTTGAGCAAATTCTTTATATTTTTTTTGAAAGCGTAAACCCATGTAACAGTTTCCGCTTTTCGCACCTTTTTGTGAGGTAGAGGTATCATTGCTTAAAGGAGATTGATAATAATCTACACTCGCAATTTGAGACCAAGGAATGGCATTTTTAATTTTACTTGATTTTTTTCTATAATTTTCAAAACTTCCATTTGGAACCAAATTTTTTTGAATGATTGAAGATTCTTGGCTAATAATTTTAAATGTAGTTACTAAAAGAAATAGGGTATAATTAATTTTTGAAAGCATTTTTATGAATGAAAGTAAAAGTATGTTTTAAAAGTATGTTTTATTAATATATTTTAGAAATAATTCTTATTAACAGTGTTATTATAAAAAAATATGTATATTTGCCCTCCAAATTATAAAATAGATATTAATACCTTATAAAGAATGGCAAATCATAAGTCTTCAATAAAAAGAATAAGATCAAACGATGCTAAGCGTTTGTCGAACCGTTATTATGCTAAAACAACCCGTAATGCTATTAAAAAATTGCGAGACACTGTTACAAAAACAGAGGCAGATAGTTTATTACCTAAAGTAGTTGCTTTGATTGATAAATTGGCAAAAAAAAATGTGATTCATAAAAATAAAGCATCAAATCTTAAATCTAAATTAACTAGAAAAGTAAATTCAATAGAAAAATAAAATTTAAATCTTAATCGAATTAAAAAAAACCACGTAAATGTGGTTTTTTTTTTTAAATATTAGGTCATAAAAAATAAATTCTTATTTTTGCCTCGTACATTAACTTAAATTAACAACTAAACAAAATAATATGAACATTAAAAACTTACGAATCCTTAGTTTGGCAGTTGGAGCAACTGCGCTTCTTGCTGGTTGTAACGGACTAGGTAAAATGGTAAAGAAACAAGGTACTATTTCTTATGATGTTAAACCAAATCCATTGGAGCTGCACGGAGATAGTGTTGTATTTACAGTAACTGGAAAATATCCTGCTAAATTATTTGCTAAAAAAGCAACTGTAACAGTTACTCCTGTTGTGAAATATGCAGGTGGTGAAAAAGCTGTAAAACCTGTTGTACTTGTTGGAGATAAAGCAGTTGGTAGCGGTCAGAAAATTAGTTATGAAAAAGGAGGTTCTTTTAGCTACACCAGTGAGAAATTTTTATACGAGCCAGGCTTAAAAGTAGCTACTGTTGAACTCAGGGCTCAAGGTGCAGTTAAAAGTAAAAAGAAAGATTTTACACCAGTAACCATAGCTGCAGGTACAATTATTACTCCATTATTAGTTAGAAATGATGAAAAAGGAATCTATGCAAAAGATGCTTTTGTTAAAGTAAGTTCTGCTAATCAAATTGGTAATATCTACTATACCATTAATAAATCTGATGTTAAATCAAGTGAGTTAAAAAGTACTGAATTTACAAACATTCAAAATTTCATCTCACAAAATATTAATAATGCAAATTATGAGTTTAAAGATATCAGCGTATCAGCTTACGCATCTCCTGACGGGGAATTGTCTTTAAATGCTGATTTAGCTAAAGATAGAGCAAAGTCTGCTACCAAAGCTTTAATAGGAGAATTCAAGAAGAATAAAAATAAAGAGCAATTATTTGGTAAAGAAGATTCAAATTATAAAACACAAACTACTGCTGAAGATTGGGATGGATTTAAATCTTTATTGGAGGCTTCGACAATTGCTGATAAAGATTTGATTTTACGTGTACTTACTTTATATACAGATGGAGATCAACGCGAGAAGGAAATAAAAAATTTATCAAAAACTTATACTGAGGTTGCAGATAAAATTCTACCTAAATTGCGCCGTGCAGTATTAACACTTAATGTGGATAAAAAATCTCGAACTGATGAAGAAATTACTAAATTAACGACTACTAATATAGATAGTTTATCTTTGGAAGAACTATTATATGCTGCTAATTTAACATCAGATTTAAATAATAAAGTACTGATTTATAAGGCTGCTGAAAAAAACTTTTCTAGCGATTGGAGGACGTCAAATAACTTAGGTGTGGCTTTAATCACACAAAACAAAATATCTGAAGCAGGTGAGGCATTTGCTCGTGCAGAAAAGTTAGCAGGCAACAATCCATTGGTATTAAATAATTTGGGAATAATAGCTGCAAAATCTGGCGATCGAAAAAAAGCTTTAGAATATTACGATAAAGCAAGTGGAGCTGGTTCAGAAGTAAACTACAACAAAGGGATCGTAAATGTTCGTGACGGTAAATACGCTGATGCGGTTGCTAATTTCGGAGAAAATAAAGATTTTAATAAAGCTTTAGCACAATTATTGAGCGGAGATTTAGTTTCAGTTACAACTACTTTAGATGCTGGTAGTGATAAAGATTTGGCAATATCTTATTATTTAAAAGCAATTGCAGCATCTCGTGCAGCAAATACATCAAATGTTGTTTCAAATTTAAAGTTAGCGATTGAAAAAGATGGCACCTTGAAGTCAGCAGCTAAAGATGATGCTGAATTCATTAAACAAAGAGAAAATGCAGAATTTAAAGCATTGGTAAATTAAAAATATATCAATACACACATAAATATAAAAAAACCTCAAAATATTTTTGAGGTTTTTTTTTGCCAATAAGTTTGCTTTCATTTATAGTCTATAAATATTTAAGTCATGTCAAAAGAATTAGCCACAATTCCTAAATCAAGTTTTGATTTTTTGGATCGTCTAAAAAATAACAATAATCGTGATTGGTTTAATAATCATAAAGAAGAATTTGTAATAGAACAAAGCTACATTGAGAAATTTGCAGATGCTTTGTTAGAATATCTAAATTCACATGATGTCATTGAAACGCCGAGCGGCAAAAAAAGTTTATACCGCATTTATAGAGATATTCGTTTTTCTAAAGAAAAAACACCATATAAAACTCACTGGAGCGGCTCATTTAAAAGAGCAGGAAAAAATAGAAGAGGTGGTTTTTATTTTCATATAGAAGAAGGAAATAGTTTTATTGCTGGAGGATTTTGGGACCCAAGTCCAGAAGATTTAAAAAAAATCAGAGATGATTTTGCATTTGATGATAAGCCTATAAGAAAAATCTTGAAGAGTAAATCGTTCGTCTCCACGTTTGGAAAACTAGAAGGAGAGCAATTAAAAACGACGCCCAAAGGTTTTGACTCAGAAAGCTCTGCTATTGACTTATTGAGGTATAAACAATTTTTACTAATAAGAAATTTTACTGATAAGGAAGTACTGAACAAAAGTTTTTTAAAAGAAGCCAATCAAACATTTAAAAATATGCGACCCTTTTTTGATTATATGAGCGAAGTTTTAAGTACCAATGTTAATGGCGTTGGGAATTAATCAAAACATCTAATATAATCATGTTGAAAAAAAATTGTGTTGAGTTAAAATAAATCTAAACTAAAGTTTTGACATTGGTGCAAACACCATTTTCGCAAACGTAACATTTTAGTTTATCTTTAAATACAGATGATTTGTAAATAGATTTTCCTAAAAGCATTCTTAAACATTCTTGAACACCTTCTATAATACTAGGATGTGGGTGCATCATATCTGCTAGCTCTCTAATGCCTTGATTTGTATGAATTAAATAAGCGACTGCCTGTATAGCTGAACTAGCATGTTCGCCAACCGCGCGCATGCCTAGGATGCGCATGCCGTGATCATTTGTTACAATGATTTTAAAAAAACCTTTTGTTTTTCGCATCGCAATTGCACGGGCATTGGTGCTATAATCAAGTTTTACGACTTTATGCGCCAACCCTTTTTCAACACAATCCTGCTCGCTCATGCCTACACTTGCGACTTCAGGATTTAAGAACATAATGGTTGAAATGTTTTCGTAAGACAGGGGTTTTATGGTTGGGCCAAACATTCTTACGACGGCATGTCGTGCTTCTCGCTCGCCAACATTTACCAATGCTATATCCGTAGTTACGTCACCTGCAACATAAATATTACTTGTGTTAGTTTGCGTATCATCATTCCATATACTTCCTTTTTCATTTAGTTTAATGCCCGCAGCTTCTAAGTTTAAGTTTTCTACATTTGGTATTCTGCCAACAGATACCAAAGCTTTTTCAACTTTAAATATTTCTGTTTTTCCATCTTTATAAGATAGTTCATATTCAACTTCTCCATCTTTAATCTCCATTCTTTTTAATGCAGCACCTTGATGGATAACTGCTCCGTGTTTTTGTAAATTTTCACTCACTACGTCTGCAACATCAGCGTCTTCAAAAGGTAAAATGCGATCGGCCTTGTCAATTAAATAAACTTTGGTTTTTCCTAAATTAGAAAAAATAGTTGCAAACTCACAACCAATCACGCCAGCCCCAAGTACAACAAGGCTCTTTGGTAATTCATTTAAGTTTTTAATGCCATCACTGGTCATGATGATCCGTTCATCAATTGGAATGTTTGGTAAATAACGTGGTCGGCTTCCGCTTGCAATTAAAATATTTTCGGCACTCACAGTTTTTATACTTCCATCTTCTTTCTTTATTGAAATGATATGTTTGGTGATAAAAGAAGCAGCGCCTTTTTCATAGGTTAATAAATTATTTTGATTTTGTAATAATTGCAAATGAACTGTCATTTGAGTTTTACGCTCAAATACAACTTCTTTCAGCGTTTTTAAAATATCATCAAAATTTACTTCAAAGTTTGGTAGCGTTTCTCTTATTGAAGAAATTTTTTGAGAATATTCCCATAAAGTTTTTGATGTTAATACGCCATTGTAAATACCAGCACCACCCAGTTTATTTTTCTCAATTAATAATACTTTTTTATTGAAGTCTAATGCTCGCATAGTAGCTGCATATCCACTTGGGCCTCCCCCAATAACAACTAAGTCGTAATGTTCCATCCTATTATTAATTATTGTAAAATGTTTTATTATTTAATACGTCGTTATTATAATTTTGACGTAAGGCTTTAAAATAATTAGTAGCATCTAGTTCCTTTTTTAAATATTTTCCTTGTAAAGGAATTGATAAATTACTATCAGCTTTAAAGTTGTATGCTTCCGTAATTTTGAAATGATTAAATAGATAAACCATGCTATCATTTATGAGATTATAATTAGGAGAGTTATAATAAACAATTGGTAAATTACCAACAGCCAGAACGCTTTTTCCAAATGAAAAATACGTTTTGTCATAATTTAAAAAATCTAAGATGGTTGGCATGATGTCAATTTGTTGAATGTTTTTATTTATAATTTCTCCCTTTTGGCCTGGCTTATAAAATATTATAGGAATAGAATATTGTCCAACTGAATTTCCATAAAATGGGTCTTCCGAAACAGCGGTGTGATCGGCAGATAATACAAATAGTGTGTTTTGAAACCAATGCGAATTTTTAATGTGATTGAAGAATGATCTCAAACTGTAGTCTGCGTAACCAATCGACTCATGTATTTCCAAGCTTCCTTTTGGAAATTTATTATTATATTTTTTAGGGACCTTATAAGGATGATGAGAAGACAGAGTGAACACAGTAGTAAAAAAAGGCTCTTTAAAGGTTTTTATTTCTTTAGCCATTCGCATTAAAAATGGCTCATCCCAAATACCCCACTGTCCGTCATAATCAAGATCATTATCGTATTCAGTTCTTCCAAAATAAATATCGTAGCCAGCAGATTTTGCGTAGGAATTAAAATTCATCGAACCATTTGTAGCGCCATGAAAAAAAGAAGTGTGATACCCTTTTTGTTTTAATAACAATGGCAAACCATTTAAAGTATTATTAGAGTAAGTAGAATTAAGATAAGGATCTTCCATGTAAGTTGGCATAGAGGAAATAATGGCGGGTATTCCATTGATTGATGATTTTCCGTTAGCAAAAGCATTATTATAATATGTTGATACACTTATTAAGCTATCTAAAAATGGTGTATAACTTTTTCTATTTTCCATATTTTGTAAATTCTTTTGAAAAACTTTCTAATATAATGACGCAAACATTTAAATTTTTAAAAGTCGCCGTATCACCTTTAATGATTTGTGTACTATATTTTTTTAATTCTCTTTCTTCGAAAAAATGCAATGATTCTATTTGATTTAATTCTGCTGATTTAATTAAAGAAAAAGGCGTATTGATGACAATTGGTATATATTTTTGACTTGTATAAAGTGCGGCATCTAAGAAAACTATTGGCACTCTTTGCAACCCGCCTCTGATGCCTAAAACTGTAAATGACGCTATTGCTAAAAAACCAAGTGTGTTAATTAAACTGAATTTTAAATTCTTTTCGACGTTTTTGATTTTAATTGTTTGCTCTATTTTCTGATATACTGTAATTAAAATAAAAATTAGTACACAATAGATGATAATTAAGAACCAATTTTCAAGTAAAAAAAATGGAAGCAATTTGAAAAATTCGGTTTGACCACCAAAAATTAAATGAATCACATCATACGTTGAACGTTTTTGAATATAAGGGAAATAAACAAAGTCAATAAAATTAAGCAACAAGAAAAATGAATTGAAAAAAATATAAATATAAAATAAAGTTTTTTTATAAATTTTTTGTTCTTGAAATTTGAAAGGAAGAATTGCTAATAAAATAAATAGGGCATTTGTTACACAAATACTAAATGCGTCAAACCTTAAGCCATAAAATAATAGTTTAAATAAATCTAAAAAAGCTAAATCTTGAAAAGTATTTCTGTTGAAATAAAAAAATAAAATTCTACTGATTGTATAAAATACGAATACAACTAGCAGTTGCTTTAAAAGATTTAGTATTAAATGTTTTATTGAAACCATTTTAAAATGCTCTGTTAATTGCTACAACCCATCTTAATTGTACATAATCTTTTTCAGCATAAGGTAATCTGTTTAAAAATAAAGGCATATCAAATCTTAATACAAGTGGTTTAATGCCAGTTAGTGGTCCCCATTTTTGTATACTAAGTGTTGTCCCAATTCCTGCATCAGCAATCAAGTCACTCATCACTATTGCTTTACCTGGTTGATTGGTGTTAATAGCTCCAGCGTCTGCAAATAAATATGGATTTACTTTAAGTGCATTGTTTATTTTTCTTACGTTTAAAAATTTAAATAATTTTCCAAACTCTAATTCTACAGAAGCGGATGCTCCAGTAGTTCCTTTGTAATTATAATTGATACTTCCGGTTGCATCTGTTTGAGCTAAAAGGTAACCTGAATAACCCCTTAAATTTAATCCTCCTCCTGCATTAAAATGATTTGTGACAATACCGTATTTCCCCCAATCTGGAGGTATGAGTCCCATTGAGCGGGTATATTTGTTTTCCATGAGTTCTTCTGGATTTGCGCCAGAAGCAAACAACATCGATTCGGAAGGAAGTTTACTTCCAAATCCAAGTTGAGCAAATACCCTTGTGTTGATAGATATTTTGCCTAAATCATTTTTATTAAGTGTCGTATATTGAATTGAAGAAAAATCATAATCATTGGTGAATGCATTTGATCTTATGTTTAAATTCATTGAACCAACTCCTTTGTTATAGATGTATTGATGATCTATTCCAACATTTAAATAGCTATTCAGTTTTTGAATTTGCCATTCGTTTTGATTAATTAAGTAAACCAAATCTCTTTGCAAATCTCTCGCCATTGCTTTAATTTGAATATATATTCTATTTTTTTCGTTATTACTTTTCTTTTCAAATCCTAGCAAACCACTTTCTAAACCATCTAAAGATTTAAGCGTTGCATATACATTTGATTTTTTAATAAAACGTGACGTAGATGTTTTATAATTAAACAAGAAAGAAACAATATTATAATTTCTTTTAACTTGCGTGGTATCAATATACGCTTGCCCAATGCCTGTGCTGAACCATGCTGTTAATTCAAAAACATTTTTAGTGTTCATGTATCCTCCATTCAAATGCGCACCTATTTTTACACCATCATAGCCATTATACCAAATGCTAGGACGTGCTTTTAATTCGTAGTGTTTCCAATCTAAGGGATTGTAAATTTTGGAATCAAATTTAATATTAAGTTTGTTTTTTTTTATATTGTTCGTCATATCAACATCAGCAAGTCTTCTTGAAGGGTCGATGATTACATTTTTTAATTTATGCGTTAGTTGAACTTTGGCGATGTAAGTTGGTTTCACTTTTCCCCATCCAATCCAACGAGGTAAAATAGTTGATTTAACAGGTTTTTCAAACCAATTGTTTGGTATATTATAAAAATAGACAGAATCTTTTTGGTCTATTACTGCTAAATCAATGGGCATTTGCATTTCTCCTTTGCGTTTGAGTTTTATCAAGTACTCATTTTTTTCTTTTCCTTTTTTAATGTGGCCAATTTTATAATCAATTTTTTTTGATGTTTCTAACCATTGATCAAAAAACCAATTCAAATCCACATTACTAAATTGTATCACTGAATTTCGAAAATCTTCGGGATATGGATGACAAAATTTCCATTGGTTAAAATAATTTTGTATGCATTTGTCAAATAAATATCTTCCCAAAACATATTCTAAATTTTTGAGCATGGTAGCTGTTTTGTAGTATACAGAGCTGTAACCTCCGCCATGCCTAATAGCCCCATTGTAATCATCGCTGTGAGTGTTTAATGTTACTTCTTCTTCTCGAAGGATAACCGAATTCATGTAACCATTATAAATCTGATCATCTAATATTCGACTTGGTTCAGAAAACTTTTTCACATATTTATTTTTTGATTGTGTTCTAATTTTATTGGTTCCATCAATAAATTGATACGTATCTGCAGTATAAAACTGTGTAAACCCTTCATCTAAAAATGCACGATAAGTTTCATTACTACCAACCATACCGTAAAACCAATTGTGTGTCATTTCATGAATCAACAAATCTCTGTACACGGGATCAAATCCTCCATCTAGCGTTAGCATTGGGTATTCCATGCCATCTTCAGCATCTGCACAAATCATTTTTGGATAATGGTATGGGCCAATGTTATAAGAGTTTACATCCAAAACTTTTGCGATAAATTGAGTGGTAGTTTGCCAGCCAGCAGCGTGAGGTTCCTGTACCAATGCAACGCACTTTACGTCTTTCCACATGTATTCACCAATTCTATAAGTTGGATCGGCAGTTAGGGCAAAGTCATGAACGTTGATAGCTGAAAATTTCCACGTTTTACTTGTTCCATCTTTTTGTATAACTACACTTGGTTTTGAGTTCCAAGGTTTTTTTGCAAAGTTTGATAAATCTAATTTTTTACGCAATGTATCAGGCAATACTTCTTTTTCGTTTTGCAAAATACCAGTTGCATCTAGAACGTAGTTATTTGGCAAAGTAAATTCAACATAATAAGATCCAAAATCTCCGTAAAATTCATGGTCCATGTGTTGGTCTGTGTCCCATCCAAACTTGCGATCATAAACAGAAATACGCGGATACCAATGCACCACATCATAATGTTTATTACCAAAGGAATTAAACAATTTCATTCGATTTCGAATGGCTTCACTATCAAAATAAGTTTTGAAATCAATATCAAAGGTGATGGATTCTCCAGATTTTAATGGCTTTTCAAGAAAAACTTTTAAAACTGTGTTATCTAATTCTGTTTTAAGTTCTTTGCCATTTATAGAGATTTTTTCAACATTGGTTCCTTTACCATTATTCCGGTATTTATTAAATTTTAAATGGTAATTGTTGTTTTGATATAAATCTGACAGATAAGAATTTTTTGTTTGAGCATTGTTGTATAAATGAAAATAAACAAAAGATAAGTCTTTGGGTGAATTATTAAAATAGCTCAATTCTTCATGGCCATTAATTATATCAGTGCTATCGTTCAAAAGAGCTTTAATGTTGTAATGCACATCCTGTTGCCAATAATCAGAAAAAGGTTTACGATTTTTCCAGTAAAGTGGATTAGTTTGTGAGCGGTAATCAATATATTCTGTTTGAGCGATGATGATTTTATTTGTAATAATTGATAAAACAAAAAGTAAGATGGTATTTTTCATTTATAGATTTTATTATTTTAGTTGATACATGGAATAGTCTTTTTCTGCTTAGCTTTTAGGAAAAATATTTGCTCTTATTTACGTTTGTGCTTATTGCCGCAAGGCTATTTTATAGTGGTAAATTAACTCATAAATATAAGAAAAAAGTGAATTTTTAATAGAAAAAACCTATATTTACTTCTAGGTAATGTTTTAAAAATCATTATCAAAAAATAAAACATGAAATACACATGTTTGTCCCAAGTATCAAAGCAAATGACTAAACTGGGTATTCCAAAGGACAATAAAAATCAATAAAAAGAATTATAAAACCATCCTTTTCTATTTTGTTTTCGAGCATTGAAAACATAAGTTCTGTTTGGATCAAAAGATATTTCTACTCCCCGAATAAATTTTTTTTCGCCTAAAGCTTCTTGTGCTTTTATTTTTAAAACAGAAAAATTTAATTTTTGTTTGTTAGACGGGGATTCAACAAAATAATAATCTTTATGAAGAATGGGTCTTAAATCTTCTGCAAATACAAATAAACTTCCAGAGATCCCTATAACAAAAATTAGAATTCCTGTAACTAAGCCTATCCAGAGATGAAGCCATGCTGACGTTTTTTTTAACAAACTCTTTTTTTTTACATTCATATATTTTTGTTAATTATATTAATTTAGTAGAGATTTATCAAAAATAAGAGAAATAATTCTTAAAACAATTGAATTATCTGATGCTTATAAATTATTTTTTCTTCGTATGAGAAAAATATATTTTCATCAACAAAAAAATTGTTTTGACATCTATGGATTTCTTAAAATAAATATCTTAGGGTTAAATTAAATTGTCTTCAAAACCTCATTGATATCTAGGATTCCACGCAAAAATGAAAGAGATTTTTTGTTTAATCATATTTATTTGCGACTTTTGATTTTAGGAGTAAGTTCGAGAAAAAATTATGATAAAAGACATTGTTTTTCCAGAAGTAGTTGATATCGCTATAGCCATCGTTCAAGAGTTTGATGGGCTCGACGAATACAATGCTTATGTTTTTAATTTTAAAGAAGAAAGTATTAAAAATGTTTTGATTACATCTACTGGCTATGGTTTTATTAATGATGTAAAGAAAAAAACAAGCACGCTTCGTCATTATTTTGAAGAAATTCAATCGCTCGATTACAAATTTATTGAACCAGTTTCTAAAGAAGTTTTTGGCATTAGTAATGAATATTGGATCAGTTTTACCATTAATGAAAACATGTATGATAAACAGTATGTATTTTTACCAGAATCAGTTGTAGAATCTAATTTTCAGACGATTCCATTTTTAAATAAAAAAGGTGTGATCATTAAATAATTTGTAAACAATTAATGGCTTTTTTTTAGTCATTTTCTTGAATAATGTATACTTTAGCAATCTTTAGAATTCCAACAAATGGCTACTACGATATTAGAACGATCAAACTTGAAAACTAAAATCTCAAACGAAACTTTAAAAAAAGCATATACTTTAATGTTTACAGCCAAAAGCATGGCTGATTTGTATGAAGCAAATAAAGAAATTACTGCAAAGTATGTTCATGCCACTTCTCGCGGTCACGAAGCCATTCAGCTTGCTTTGGGATTACAGCTTTTACCTCAGGATTTTGTAAGTCCGTATTATCGTGATGATAGCATTTTATTAGGAATCGGAATAACGCCCTTTGAATTAATGTTGCAGTTATTAGCAAAACGCAATGATCCATTTTCTGGTGGAAGAACCTATTATTCTCATCCAAGCTTAAGAAGAGATGATATGCCTAAAATCCCTCATCAAAGCAGTGCTACAGGTATGCAAGCCATCCCAACAACAGGGATAGCAATGGGCTTACAATATTTAGAGTTAAATCATTTACAAAAAGATTTTCAAGGAAAAAATCCTGTAGCTGTTTGTTCACTGGGTGATGCAAGTTGCACAGAAGGAGAAGTAGCAGAAGCTTTTCAAATGGCTACTTTAAAAAAATTACCTATTTTATATTTAGTGCAAGATAATGAATGGGATATTTCGGCGCATGCCAGTGAAATTCGTTCACAAGATATCACACAATATGCTAAAGGCTTTAAAGGCTTAGAAACTCGAAGCATTGATGGCACTGATTTTATAACATCATATAATACCATTAACGAATGTTTAGAAATTATCCGCACAGAGCGTCGGCCAATGTTGATTCATGCAAAAGTTCCTCTATTAAATCACCATACATCTGGCGTTAGAAAAGAATGGTACAGAGATGATTTAGAAGATGCTGCAAAAAAAGATCCTTTACCACGCTTAAAAAATCAATTGCTTGTTGCAGGAATAGAATCAAAAGAAATTAAGTTGATTGAGGAAGAAGTCGTTGCATTTGTTGAAGCCCAATATCAAAAAGCGTTGTTAGAAGAAGATCCTTCCCCAGAAGATTTATTTGCCCATGACTTTGCTCCAACACCAATTACCGAAGAAAAAGGAAACAGAGAACCTATTGGAAAAGAGAAAACGGTAATGGTTGATAGTGCTTTATTTGCCATCAGAGAAATCATGGAGAAACATCCTGAAGCCTTGTTATATGGACAAGATGTTGGAAAACGCTTGGGTGGTGTATTTAGAGAAGCGGCAACCTTGGCTCAAACCTTTGGAGATAATCGGGTGTTTAATACGCCCATACAAGAAGCTTTTATTATTGGTAGTACAGTTGGGATGAGCGCTGTTGGCTTAAAACCAATCGTTGAAGTTCAGTTTGCTGATTATATATGGCCAGGCTTAAATCAATTGTTTACTGAAGTAAGTCGTTCTTGTTATTTAAGTAATGGCAAGTGGCCCGTAAGCTGCATCATTCGAGTTCCAATTGGCGCGTACGGAAGCGGGGGACCTTATCATTCAAGTTCTGTAGAAAGTGTATTGGCAAATATAAAAGGCATTAAAATTGCTTATCCAAGTACGGGTGCCGATTTAAAGGGATTAATAAAATCTGCATTTTATGATCCAAATCCAGTTGTTATATTAGAACATAAGGGTTTGTATTGGAGCAAAATAAAAGGGACTGAAGATGCCAAAACAATTGAGCCTGACGAAGATTATGTTATTCCTTTCGGAAAAGCAAGGATAGTTCAAAGCGCTAGCGAGCAAAATACTAAAATAGGAAAATCAATTTCTATCATCACATACGGCATGGGAGTTTATTGGGCTAAAAGTGCTGCTAAAAAATTTGAAGGACAAGTTGAAATTATAGATTTAAGAACCATTGCACCCATTGATGAATCTACTATTTTTGAAAGTGCTTCTAAACATGGTAAATGCATGGTATTAACAGAAGAGCCTGTCTTTAATGGATTTGCTCAAAGTATAGCTTCTCGAATTTCTCAAAACTGTTTTAAACAATTGGATGCCCCGGTAAAAGTTAGTGGTGCCGAAAACTTACCAGCCATCCCACTAAATTCTATTTTAGAAAAAACGATGTTGCCAAACGTGGATAAAGTTGAAGTTGTCATTCAAGAATTACTAGATTATTAATGAGAAAAGTAAATGATTAAATTGAACTTGTTTAATTTCTAATTCGTTTTTTCAATTACATATTAAATCATAGGATGATTTGCGGAAGAGTTTTAAATATGCTTTTTCAAAAAGAAAAGTTTTTTTAAAAGTTGTTGCTCAAAAGCTCATCCCAATTGAATCCAAATCTTTTCTGTTCTTATCTTTAGCTTTACTGAGCAAGAATCTAATTTAGATGCTACAAGGAATATGCTCTTAGCGATGCTCTATTAATGTCGATTCTTTATTTTAAGATTGTTTACTTATTCTTTATTTAAAATTAAAATTTTTCAAATTGTTTAATATGTAACTAATAATCAAATAGGATTAATCGTTTAAAATGCAAATTCTTTTATATTAATAGGTTCTGTTTTAATCATCCTATCAATTAGTTTGTGGAATGCTGTATTCAGGTGGTTTCGCCGATTCGTTCTATAACAAAATTCATTTAGGTATCCTTGTATAT
>JBKDJY010000091.1:0-23487 GCA_046345275.1 Bacteroidota bacterium | reverse complement strand
TATACAAGGAGTTCAGTACGCCATTGATAATGGTGCAAAAGTGGTTAATATGTCTCTGGGCGGCAATATATCCAGCATCACTGAACAAACCGTCATCGATGCCGGTTATAATAAGGGCGTTATATTTGTTGCCGCTGCTGGCAATGATAATGCAGCAACAATAAAGTATCCTGCTTCTTATAACCATGTCATTTCTGTTGCAGCCACGGATGCGAGTGATAAAAGATCCACTTTTTCGGAATACAATACAAGTGTTGATATCTCAGCACCTGGAACTAATATATATAGTACCATAACAAGTAGTGGATATGGACCTAAAGATGGTACTTCTATGGCATCGCCAATTGTGGCAGGAACCTTAGCGGCTATGTTGTCTGTAAATCCAGCCTTAAAGCCTGATAACATTGAGGCTTTGATTAAAAGTACTTCAGTTAATCATTATACAGTTGCAGGTAACGCTACTTTTACCAATCAATTGGGAGCTGGCCGTATCGATGCCAATGCAGCTTTGGTTGCTGCAGTTAATTCGCTTACGGTGCCAGTAGTGCCACTTTTTACTGCAAACAATACCACCATATCAGCTGGAGGTAGCGTTAATTTTACCAATTTAACAACCAATACAGTTCTTCCTACCACCTATAACTGGACATTTCAAGGAGGTATACCAGCAACTTCTACCTCAACTACACCTCCATCAGTTAGCTATAATACACCAGGAAACTATTCAGTAGCATTAACTGCTACTAATGCCAATGGGGCAGTGACCTATTCAGTCGTAAATTATATTACGGTTATTACCCCTCCACTTTGTTCAACAATCAATTTCCCTATTAACGCAAGTCCAACAACCGCATCATGGACTCCCACAATATTATTCGCCGACGTAAATGAATCAAGAGGTTATGTTGCTGGTGCAAATAATGTTGCATTCTCAAGAGAAATTGCCATGTATTTCGATGTTAGTAGTCAACCATCCACTTTATTGCAAGGAGTTAGAATAAATATGGCTCGTATAAATTCTACAAATCCAACAAAACAAATCGCCATTAAAATATACTCTGCTACACCCACAGGAACACCTGGTTCGTTATTGGGGTTTGTTAATGTATCTAAAAATCAACTTTTTAAAGATTTTACTGCTGGCCAAACTTCATTTATATCTTTTGTGGACAATCCCATTAATATTCCAAATAAGAAATTTTTTGTGAGTATAGATTTATTTACAAGCAATGTGAGCTGGACAGTAACTCCTAGAGATACTTTTGGCATTGGGTCAAATCAACCTGGACAAACGAATCCTTCTGCAACATGGGAATTTAATAGTGGCGGTATTTGGAGGCAATTTAATACACCCGGCACTTGGAATACTCCTATGTCTTTGTTAGTTTATCCTTATCTCTCAAGTCCAACCCAATCTGTTAATGCTATTTTAACAGCAAATACAGCAACAATTTGTGAAGGAGAGGTAGTTAGTTATGATGCGACATCATCTATAAATTTAGGTCAAATAGCTTATAGATTTTTAGGGGGAGTAATTAGTATTGTTGATCAAACAGATTTATTAAAATTAAAATTAGGTTATAATGTAGCGGGTACTTATACTAATGTTTTGAGAACTTTCGGAGGTGCTTGTAACTTATATGATTCAGCAAATTTTGTGCTTACTGTTAAACCAACGCCAATACTAAACATCAGTGGGCCAGCAGGCAGTGTTTGCTCAGGCGTTCCATTTAATTTAGGAGCAACGGCTGGTGCAGCTACTTATACTTGGTCTCCAAGCACGTTTTTAGGTGCTACAAACATCGCTACTGTCGTATGTACGCCTACAACAAATATTAGTTATAATGTAGGCGCAACAGGTGCAAATGGCTGTGTTAACAATGCTAATATAGAGATAAGAGTAAATCAAAACGCCGTAGCAAATGTTGTAACATCAGCACTTTCAGTAATTGCTTGCACGGGATCAAATACAGTTACTTTTAATGCCTCAGGGAGTTCGGATGTTACTAATTATAGTTGGTCCGCTCCAGGTGCTTCTCCTGCCACATCTAACTTAATATCCCAAACGTTTACTTTTTTCAACCCGGGGACTTATACTGTAAGTTTAATTGCAAGTAATAGTTGTAATACAGATAATACATTTAGTAAGGTTGTAACCGTTTCTGCATGCGCAGGTGCTCAAATACAATTATTAGAATCTGCTACCAATATTTCTAATGGATCTTTTTATAGTTTTGGCAGCACACTTCTAAATACGCCTATTATCAAAATCTTTACCATTAAAAACAATGGTTTGGCACCATTAACTTTGGGTTCACTATCAGCCTTACCGACTGGTTTTAGTTTATTAGGAACTTTTCCAATAGCTAATATTGCTCCAAGTGGATCAAGCACATTTAGTATTCAGTTAAATGCCTCATCAACGGGTACTTATTCTGGTCGTTTAAGTTTTGTGAATGGAGATGTGGCTAATAGTCCTTTTAGTATTAATATCAGCGGAACGGTAACAATTACAAATGGATTAAATGAAATTACTTACGAGAAAGGCATCAGTATTTATCCAAATCCAGCTAACAATAAGCTTAATGTATCAACCATTACTAACTTTAATAATGCATCTATTTCGTTATATGATGTTACTGGAAAATTGGTAATGAAGAAAAACAACATTGATGGTCAAACTCAAAACATTGATATCAGTCAATACAGCTCAGGTTTATATTTTGTTGAAATCAATCAGGGTGGAGACATCTTAAGAAGAAAAGTGATTATAGAATAAGATTATTTTAGATTAATTTAAAACGCACCCAAAGAATTTCTTTGGGTGCGTTTTTTTATTAGATTAAATGCTTTAAATATTTGAAAAAACTTTCAATCGTTACCTTTTCCTGCCAATATCACAACTATTTCTCCTTTTACTGTTTTTGTTTTGAAATACGTTATTAATTCTTCAATAGTTCCTCTCACAGTTTCTTCGTAGAGTTTAGATAATTCACGGGATACGGAAACTTGCCTTGATGGAGATAAATATTCCTTAAATTCTTCTAATAATTTTATCAATCTAAATGGTGATTCGTAAAAAATCATTGTACGCGTTTCGTTCTTTAAGGAGAGTAATTTGGTGTGCCTGCCTTTTTTTTGTGGTAAAAAACCATAAAATATAAATGTATCGCAGGGCAATCCGCTATTAACCAAGGCAGGAACAAAGGCGGTTGCACCAGGTAATGTTTCTACTTGAATGTCATTTCTAATACATTCTCTTACCAATAAATAGCCAGGGTCTGATATAGCAGGTGTTCCCGCATCAGAAATTAAAGCAACAGATTTGTTTGAAGAAATCATTTCAATAATTTGCTGGACAATCTCATGTTCGTTGTGAGCGTGATAAGAACGAAGTGGTTTTTCAATTTTAAAATGTCGCAATAAATGAATTGAATTGCGTGTATCTTCAGCTAAAATTAAATCAACCGAGTTTAAAACTGTAATTGCCCTATAGGTTATATCTTCTAAATTGCCGATTGGAGTGGGAACAATATAAAGTTTAGGTATCATCGCAATTCAAATATAATATTTTACTCAATTAAATTGATGTTTTCATCGTCACTTTGATATGGCAGATAAGTGAAAATAAACTGAAACATTTCTTCGGTGGTTTGCATACTTTTTAAACCTTCACCTTGTGTAACCTTTTTTGGTGGGTAATTTGGATTGTTTGGATTTTTACTTGTATTGTCAAATGTTCCAAAAACCTTGATGGTTGTCCCTTTTTGAATTTTTATGGGATGCGGAAAAGTATAATAATATTGCCATTTGAAATCCCAATGATTTATTTTAATCAAAGGAATGGTGTCGCTGTTTGGTTTGATGGCAAATGCCCAAAACGATTTACCTAATAAATGCATGTGCGGATTTACGGAAAGTATTGAAATATCAGATTCTATGGTTGCTGTTGTTGTAAATGTTTGAATTTGGTTTGGTTGTATAATTAATTCAGGTTCTATTTTTGAAATTCCAAAAGTGCCTAATTGTGTTTCAAAAATGGGTCGTTGAGGTTTTGGCCCATAAAAAATATTGATGTAAGAACTATCTAAAACATCTTTGTTAGAAGGACCATAATGAATACTTTGTAGTAGTATTGTAGATGTTTTATTCACTTTGTAGCCTCCTATTCCTAAAGGATATTTGGGGGGTAAATAGCCTGGTAAATAATAAACTGTATTGGGTGTTAGGGTAGGGAATGAGCCATCATCATTTAAGATATTCATTTTTAGATATAACTCCTTGTAATTTTTATATTCATCAATAGCATAAGTAATTCCATTTAAAATATTTTTTTTACTTTCCGTTAAATAATTAATTAAATGTCCGTTTACATGGTGAGTTAATTTGCGATGAGAAGGAACAAATTCAAAGTAGCGAACAAAGGTATCCTTGGTAAGACGTATTGGAAGTTTTACGATGTAAAAATAATCTGTGCCGTTTCCTTTAATTGAAATAAAATCTTTAAAGCGAACAATGGTATCTGGTTTTCCAAAAAAAGAACCTCGATAAAATGTTGGTGCGACGGGAATTTTAGAGACATTACCCAATGGCATTTTATCTTCTATCCAAACTTTAATGGTTTCAATTTCTTCTTCAGTTAAAATTCTTTCTCCAATAAAATGAGTATAATTTGCATCAGCAGGCCATGGTGGCATATAACGAGATTGAGTAGCGAATTTTATTTTATTTGCATTTTTCTTTACTTGTTCATAATTCATTAATTCAAAAGGTCCGCTTTCTCCAGCTCTGTGACATGGCGTGCAATTTTTAAAAATAATTGGACCAACGTCTTCAAAAGTTGGATGCGTATTTTTGAGAATAATTTTAGTTGAGTTTTGTTGACAAAAACAAAGTAATATGAGTAAAAAAAAGAAAGTTGATATTTTAATGAACATTGTTGTGCTTTAAATAAATACAGTGTCTGTTTTATATAGAACGAATCTTTTTGGATTAATTATTATTTCCGAAATAACAAAAACTAACATTAATAATGAAATGTATAGCAATTCTTTTTTTGTAGAATGAACTAATCTCATTATTCTTGTATGTAAATCCTTTTTACGCGTGAAGAAATTCCAGTAAGAACTTCGTACGGAATTGTTTCCATTGCTTGAGATAATTGCTTGAGTTGAAGGTTTGTTTCAAAAATCACAACCTCGTCTCCTTCTTTACAGTTAATGTCAGTAACGTCAATCATGCACATATCCATACAAATATTTCCAACTGTAAGGCATGTTTTGTTATTAATAAAAACTTTAAAATTTCCATTTCCCAATTTCCTTCTAAAACCATCTGCATATCCAATCGGAAGGGTTGCAATGCTTGTGTTTTTTGCAATGATGCCACTTCTATTATAACCAACCGATTCTCCAGCGTTTACTTTTTTAATTTGTGAAATACGTGTTTTTAAAGTACTGATGTTTTTAAGATTTTGTTTTTCAATATCATTAAATCCTACACCATAAAGTCCGATCCCTATACGTACCATATTATAATGAGCATTTTTAAAGCGAGGGATAGCTGCTGAATTACAAATGTGTTTTAATGTTTTATAACTTATGGCTTTTTCTATTTGTTTTGCAGCCTTTTCGAATATTGAAATTTGTTTTTTTGAAAAGTCGTCAAAAGCTTCATTGTCACTTCCTACCAGATGAGAAAAAATACTTTTTACGTACAAACTTTTTTCTCTTTTTAAAAACGAAGTCAGTCTTTGCATTTCATTTTCTTCAAATCCTAAGCGATGCATTCCAGTATCAATTTTTAGATGAATTGGATAAGGTTCTGAAATGGCTTTATTTTGAAGGGCACTTATAAATTCGTTAGCAACTTTAAAAGAATAAATTTCAGGTTCCAATTTAAAATCAATCATATCATCATAGGATGATTCTTCAGGACTCATTACCATAATTGGCAAATGTATTCCAGCTTTTCGTAATTCTACTCCTTCATCGGTATAAGCTACTGCTAAGTAATTAACATTATGATGTTGCAATATAAATGCTATTTCAGAACTTCCAGCTCCATAGCCAGTGGCTTTTACCATGCACATGATTAATGTATCTTGACTTATTTGTGATTTGTAAAAATTTAAATTATGTATTAAGTGATTTAAATTTATTTCTAAAATGGTGTCATGACTTTTTTGTTGAAGTTGTTTGCTTATTTTTTCAAATCCAAAACTTCTGGCCCCCTTTAAGAGAATAATCGAATTATGAAATTGAAGTTGTGGTTTTATTTTGATGTCATTTAAGAAGTCAGACGTGCAATTATAAAAATAACTTTCGCATTTAAAATTCTTTTTTTGAAGAGAAATGCCTTCGCCAATACCAATTAAAACATCAATTTTAAAATGTTTGAGCAGTGTTGCAACTTCTAAATATAATTTTTTTAATGATTTTCCACTTTGCTCAATGTCCGATAAAATAACTATTTTTTTGCCACCACGCTGTTGTAGTTTTTGATAATGAAAAGCAATTTCTAACGAATTAATATCTGAGTTGTAAAAATCATTGATTAAAACGCAATTATTGTTTGCCAATTTTAATTCTAAACGCATTTCTACTGAATGAAGATTTTGCATTCTTTTTTCAATTTCATTATTAGAAATATTGAGATGCAATAAAGTGGCCCAACACGTAGTAGCATTATAAATACTAGCTTTATCAGTGAAAGGAATTTTAATGAATACTTTTTGTTTTTTATAAATGGCAGAAATTTTCGTTGAATTTAAGTCAGAAATTATTTCCACAATTTGAAGATTGGCATTTTTTTCTGTAGAAATAATAAAAGTATTTTTTGGTTGAATATTTTTTAATATCTCTGAATCAATTGATAGACCATTTATAATTGTGGTTTTGCAATTTTTAAATAGAAGTAATTTTTCTTTTATTTTTAAATCTGAATTTTTGAATCCTTCATCGTGCGCAGTGCCTATTGAAGTTAAAATTCCAATTGAAGGTTTGATAATGTTTTCTAATAATTTCATTTCACCCATTTCCGAAATTCCAGCTTCAAAAATTCCTAAGTTGTGATGATGATTTAATTGCCAAACAGAAAGGGGAACGCCAATTTGTGAATTATAACTTTTTGGACTTCTACAAATGTCATAATCGATTTTTAATAACTGATACAACCATTCTTTTACAACCGTTTTACCATTGCTACCTGTAATTCCGATAACAGGAATTTTAAATTTATTTTTATGATAAGTTGCTAGTTTTTGTAAAGCGGCTAAAGTATCTTCAACAATGATGTAGCAAGATTCGGAAAGATGGGCACAATTTTTTGGAATATGATTTACAAGAAATACCCTAACGCCGATTTGATATAAATTAAAAATGTATTGATGTGCATCATTTCTTTTTGTTACCAAAGCAATGAAAACAGTTGTATTGGGTTCGGTTAATTGCCTGCTATCAACTAATAAATGTTTTACATCATGGTTTAAATGCCCAACATATTTAGCATTTAAAATTTTTGAGATATGTGAAGCTGTATACAGAATAAAAAAAATGGTTTATTTCTTTTACAAAATAAACCATTTTAAATGGATTTTTTATTTGTTTTTTATGAATTCACTAACAGTTTAAAGCCTTTTCCATGCACATTTACAATTTCTACTTTCGAATCATCTTTTAAATATTTACGTAGTTTTGCAATGTAAACGTCCATGCTTCTGCCATTAAAATAATTATCATCGTGCCAAATTGTTTTAAGCGCAAAATTCCTGTCTAATACGCCATTCTTGTGAACACAAAGTAGACGCATTAACTGACTTTCTTTGGTTGTTAATTTATATTCGGAATTTCCTTTAATTAAAGTTTGTGTTTCAGAATTAAAAACATAAGTGCCAATATTGAATAAAATGTCTTCAGAATTATGAACTCTTTGCTTACTGGTTCTTCTCAAAACTGCATTAACTCTGGCTAGTAATTCGTCCATTTGAAAAGGCTTAGTGATGTAATCATCTGCAC
This sequence comes from Bacteroidota bacterium, assembly GCA_046345275.1. GTDB lineage: Bacteria > Bacteroidota > Bacteroidia > B-17B0 > Aurantibacillaceae > UBA4416. The sequence goes on along the minus strand of JBKDJY010000091.1, from coordinate 15,472 downwards.
CAGCATTAAATCCTTCAAGCGTATCCTCCTTCATACTTTTTGCAGTTAAAAAAATGATGGGCACATTTTTATCTGTTACACGAATTTCTTTTGCTAGCGTAATACCATCCTTAATCGGCATCATGACATCAAGTAATAATAAATCATATTCTTGCTTACAAAAGGCATCAAATCCTTTTTTCCCATCAGTAGCGAGTTTGGTTTCAAAACCTTTTGCTTCTAAATATTCTTGAAGTAACAAACCTAAGTTGGCATCATCTTCAACTAATAAAATTTGTGTTTTTACATTATCCATAATTATTATTTTTTATGATTATTCTTGTTTTAATGGCATCAATATTTTAAATGTACTGCCTTTTGACAATTCGCTTTCTACATTAATTGTACCATTATGTTTTAAAACAACAGCTTGCACGTAACTCAAACCAAGTCCAAAGCCTTTTACATTATGCACATTGCCAGTTGGTACCCTATAAAATTTATCAAATATTTTTCGTTGATTTTCTTTACTAATTCCAATGCCATTGTCTTTTATTTTAATTTCAATTCCATGGATGGTGTCGTTTGTTGTTATTAATATCTGAGGAAAATGGTTGGTGTATTTTATAGCGTTGTCTATCAAATTAAAAATAATGTTGGTTAAATGAACTTTATCTGCTTTAATAACGCTATGAATTGCATTTAATTGCTTGCTGATATGACCTTCCTTTGCATCAATCAATAATTGGGTATTTTGAATGACCTGATCTATAATTTCGTGAACATTAACGTCAGTAATTTTTAATTTAAATTCTCCTTTATCAAGGATAGATGTTTGTAAAATACTTTCTACCAAAATACTCAAGCGTTTATTTTCCTCTTTTATCATTTTCAAAAAACGATTTTCCTTTTCAGGTGATTTTGATACATTCCCGTCTCCCAACATTTCACAGGCTAAAGAAATTGTACTGATTGGAGTTTTAAACTCATGCGTCATATTGCTTATAAAATCATTTTTAATGACTGATAATTTTTTTTGTCGAGAGATAGTTAAAATGGTATAATAAAACGCAACGATTAAAATCAAAATGACCATCCCAGAGGCAAATAACATAAGCCACATTTTTTCTAGCAAAAAATTTTTTTGATTCGGGAAGTTGACACTTAAAAATTGTGGTGTCACGTAAACATTATTTGGAGAAAGGTTGATTGCAAAAAAACAACTAACCGAATCGCAATCCATGGTTGGTTCTTTGTAATTGGCATTTGTTTTAGTATCGCCAAGTTTGTTAGTGATATAATATTTAAAGTTGGTTGTTATTCCACCGTCAATTAATTCTTGCTTCAAGATGGTGTCAAGCATCAATGAATCAATTTTTGGTTTATAATCTTTATAGACGTTGATGCTAATCATTTCATCGTACAAATCATTGATGACTTCATTTTTATTTTGTAATAATTCATTCCGTAAATTTTCAAAAATTTTAGCTTGACTTTCTTTTTCTTTTGTATCACTTATTAATTCATATGGACTAAAATGATTTTTTTCATTTATAGAGTCATTTACAAATTCTCTTTGTGACATTTTACTGGTTACTACGCCACAAGAATCTGTACTAAACTCTTCAAAAATTCTTACTTGAACATCTCTTCCACTTGGATTTGATGCGGTTTTAAGCACAGGTTTTGTAATTTGAACCCCCTGCTTACGTAATTTTATTTTTTTAGATACTTTATTTCTATAAGCAATTTTTTCAAGTTTATCGGCTGTAGATTTTAGTGCTTCTTTTACCGATCGTTCAAATTCTTCTTCTTTTAATTTAACCGAACTTTCAATCCAGTAAATTTGAACTGCAATAAGAGCACACAAAGCAACGCCTACCAATAAAGAAATAGTACCTAAATTATATTTGCTCATCAAAGGTAAATTTACAAAACTAAAGCTTAGAAATTTGGAGTGATTAACGTTTTTTAACGTGTCGTTATTTTAGCACAATGCGTCGGCTACTGTAAAAGTACTGCCACCAATAAAAATTAAATCCTTTGTAGTTGCTTGTTTTTTTGCCGCATTTAAAGCGTCTTTCACGGTTGGATATTTTTTACCGTTCAATCCGAAATTTTTTGCAATCACATATAATTCTTCTTCACTTAATGCCCTTGGAATATTGGCTTTGCAAAAATAATAAATTGCCGTTTTAGGTAATAGATTTAATAAAGTGTGATGATCTTTATCATTTACAACGCCTATTACGATGTGCAATTTTTTATAAGTATAGCGTTCAAAATTTTTCAACACTTCTTTCATGCCATCTTCATTATGTGCTGTATCTGCAATTATCAAAGGCTTTTCGCTGATGGTTTGCCAACGACCCAATAAGCCAGTCAATTTCTTTACTTGAGTAAGAGCTTCAATCACTTTCGCATTCTCTATTAGAAATCCTTTCTTTTTTAAAATCTCCAAAATGGCTAAAATACCAATTAAGTTTTTTATTTGATATTGACCCGTTAAGTCTAGTTTAAATGTTTGGCGAATGTTATTCTCTTTATCAAATAATTCAACGCTTAATTCATTTTGCTGATAGGATTGAGATATAATTTTATAGATTTTATCAGCGAAGATAATTGGTGCTTTAAGAGATTGCGCTTTTAAATTAAAAATTGACAAGACTTCAAGTTGGGTTTGACTAATAACAACTGGAATTTTTTCTTTTATAATCCCTGCTTTTTCAGAAGCTATCAGTGGGAGTGTATTTCCCAGCAATTTAACATGGTCGAAACTTATATTGGTAATTAAACTGCATTCTGGTTTTATCACGTTTGTTGAATCTAATCTTCCGCCCAAGCCTACTTCAATGATGGCGATGTCAACTTCTTGCTGAGCAAAATGGTAAAATGCTAAACCAACTGTCCATTCAAAAAATGAAGGTTCGATTTCTTCAAAAATATTTTTATAATCTTCAACAAATTTCACCACATCATTTTTGGAAATTTGCTTTCCATTTATTTTGATTCGTTCTCTAAAATCAATTAAATGGGGCGACGTATATAATCCAGTTTTGTAACCTGCTTTTTGTAAAACAGCTGCTAACATATGTGATGATGAACCCTTACCATTTGTGCCAGCAATGTGAACGCATTTAATTTTTTTTTCGGGATTACCCAATGCCTTGCAAATTGCAATTGTATTGTCTAGGTTATCTTTATATGCTGCGGCGCCAATTCGTTGGAACATTGGCAAGCGTGAATATAAATAAGTCAGTGTTTGCGGATAAGTCATTTTAATCTTTAGTATTACCTTTTGATCAACTCATTGATTCTTATTAAAAACTAAATACGATTGTAATGGTTCCTTTTTGTTCTTCAATTTGCCCGCTAACATTAAATTTTGTGGCTAATGCAGCCTGTCGTGCCAATGATTTAAGCATAGAACTGTTCGTATTCGTTCCTCTTCCATTAGCTTCTGCTTTAATGACATTTCCATTTTTATCAACGGTAATTTCAATAACCACTTTACCCTCCTCTTTTGTGTCTTTTGGTAATTTTGGGGGGGTTATTACACTTCTACCCAATAAACTAAAGCCATAACCACCGGATCCTGGGCCATTACCTGGACCGTTTCCTGGCCCATTTCCTCCGCCATCCCCACCACCTGTTCCACCAGTACCATGTGTGTTAGGGTTTCCGTCGGGGCTTCCATCATTACCAGCATGCCCACTATTTCCATCTCCACCACCATTTTTCCCTTTATTATTGAGTGCTTTTTCCCGTATTTTTTCTGCCATAGTGAGTTCACGAGGTTTCGTAACTTCTGCTGGTTTCGTTGTTGTTATTACCGTTTTATTATTTTCAATTTTCGGTTTTGTTTCACTAATATTTACATTCTCTCCGTTTACGCTGGTTAATATGACTTCGTTATTTTCAGGATTTGTTAGAGGTGGCGTAACTTCTGTATTTTCTATTACACTTGTTGCATCACCAATCCCATCATTTTCCATATTTCCAGTACCTTCGTTATAAGTTCCAAAATTAATTTCTGTTCCACCACCGCCATCGGCTCGAATTGGAAAGGGAGGGTTTGGCGTGATAATGTTATACCAAATTAAAAACAAAAGGAGTAAAGCAAAAACAATTAAAGAAATTGCTCCAGAAATTAATTTGTTCTTATTTTCTTCCGACTGAGAATGAATCATGTTTACTTTCCATTTGAGGGTTGAGTAGCACAAATCATTTTACAATTTAATTTATCGCCAATTTGCATCAGATCAATAAAATCTTGGTATAATAAATCTTTATCTACATGAATGACAACAGCAGGATCTGTTCTTCCAGCTATTTTTTCAGCCAACCTTGGTTCTAAATCAGCAAATGAAACTTCTTTACTATCAATAAAATATTTATGATCCTTTGTAGCAGCTATATGTATGGGCTTTTTGTTATTATCAATTTGTGTATTCTTTTTAGAACTAGGCAAGTTTACTTTAATGGCATTTGGGCTTACCATGGTTGATAATATTAAAAAAAACAGCATCAAAAAAAACATGATATCACTTAACGAATCGGTGCTTACATCTGCGTCTTTATGTGCCTTTTTTCGTAAACTCATTTTTTAAATATTAATTGTATTTATAATTATTTTGATGGTTCATTCAAAAGATCTAAAAATTCAATTTGGCTTTCTTCCATTCGATGAGATATTTTATCAAGGCGTGCGTTGATCCAATGGTAACCAACAAATGCAATGACACCAACCACCAAGCCCCCTCCTGAGGTAATCATTTTTTGGTAAAGACCAGATGAAATAATTTCTATTTCAACAGTTTTTGCTAATGAAATATCATAAAATATTTTAATGACACCAATAATGGTTCCAATAAATCCAAACATGGGAGCAATTCTTCCAATGATATTTAAAACACCTAAATTTTTTTCGAGATGAGATAATTCTGAGGATGCTTTTTTATTCATCGCCTCTCTTATTTCTATCATGTTTTGCCCAATGCGAGAAATGCCTTGTTCTATCATTAAAGATTCAGGCGTGTTTACTGATTTACAAAGATTGCGAGCGTTACTTAAATTTCCGTTTGAAATCATATCCTTAAGACTAGGAATTAACGTAGGATTTTTTTTGCCAGCTTTAGAAATGACCAATATCCTTTCTACCATTACATAGATAGAAATCAAAAGCAAAAACGCCAAAGGAATCATGATGACGCCACCTTTTGATACCATCTCAAAAAGTGATATTTGATTTGGCGGAAGCTCTGTTACAGTTTCAATCCCAGTTGTTTGGTTGGCAAGCGTATCAGCAACCACCCCAGCAGTGTTACCAATTTGTAAAAGAAATGACAGCATGTTAATTGTGGTTTTAAATGCCACAAAGTTAATGAGAAAAGTCAGCGTAAATTAAACCTTTAACGATGTTTTAAACAGATTTGTGTTAGCATAGTTCTTTTTAAACTAAAAAAATACACTTTTTTAAGAAACTTCTTTTTTTTGATAATATTTCCAAATCATCACAATTCCAATCAACACAAAAGGAATGCTAAGTATTTGTCCCATATTTATAGGCAATGAAGCTTCAAAATCTTCTTGATTTTCTTTTAAAAATTCCATTAAAAATCTGAAACTAAACATTAATAGACAGAGTAATCCAAACATAAAACCTTTTCCGAATTGGGTGCGTTTATTTTTCCATAACCAATACATGACTACAAATAATGCCGCATAATAAGCGGCTTCATAAATTTGAGTTGGATGTCTGGGTAATAAATCTACTGACTCAAATATGAAGGCCCAAGGCACTTGTGTGGGTTCGCCAATAATTTCAGAATTCATTAAATTGCCAAAGCGGATCATAAAAGAGGCAAATGGAACCACTACTACTAATCGGTCGAAAAGCCAAATCCAACTTTCTTTTGTTTTAAAGCAATATAAAATCATGGCAACAATAATGCCAATCGCTCCTCCGTGACTTGCTAAACCACCTTCCCATATTTTTAAAATATCTAAAGGATGTACTGAATAATATCCCCACCCATAAAACAAACAATGTCCAACCCGCGCACCCAATACAGTTCCAATAACAATATAAACCGTTAAGGTATCTAATTGTTTTTCGGTTCGACCTTCTGCTTTAAAAATGCGGTTCATAAAGAAATGACAACCAATAAATGCCATTGCCCATGATAAGCCATACCATCGAACCGGCCAATCAATGCCTGGAATGGTAAATATTTCAGGACTCGGATTCCAATTGATAAAAAGTGATGTAATCATGCGCAAAGCTAAAAAAATATTGTTTTATAAACTGTGGTTATTCTGTTTCTTCTCCTTCTTCCACATCAATTCTAAATTGTTGCAAGAAACGATGAATGACTGGACTAAAAACAACTGCCACACTGGTTAAAAAAGCCACACCGCTGTATATTGCATAGATGGATGAAAAGATTTTTGCGCCTGTTGTTTTTGCCACGTCAACTGGCCCCATTCCAGTTAAAATCATGCTTGCATTTACCAAACTATCAAGCCATGGTAGGCGAAAAAAATAATGATAACCAATTATTCCAACTGACAATGAAAAAAAAAGAAATAAAGTTCCAATGACAAAGCTTTTAAAAAGCTTATTATAAAAATGTTTTTTGTGAGGTAATTTTTTAGTTTGTGCCATTCCTTAATCCAAATTAAAGCAGCAATATTTTATATCTTCTCCTTTGGCTGTAAATAAACTTTCGTAATAAGTTTTAATGTTAATTAGTTCCTCTCTATCTGTTGGACAATGTTGATATAAATTGTTTGTTGCATAAATTAAATTTAACTTTTTTTCTTTGATTACTTGCATCGTGTATTCATAAAAAAAAGTGCTATCTGTTTTTAAGTGAATGATACCGCCAGGTTTTAAAATATGTTGGTATCGATTCAGGAAAAAATCAGGATTAGTTAAGCGTTTGCGAGCTTGGTTTTTTTTAGGTTGAGGATCAGGAAAGGTTATCCAAATTTCGGAAACTTCGTTTTCAGCAAAACAGTAATCAATGAAATCAATGCGTGTACGCAAAAAAGCAACATGATTCATCTTATTTTCTAAGGCAAATTTTGCACCAGTCCAAATCCTATTTCCTTTTACATCAACACCTATATAATTTTTTTGCATATCATTCGATGATAAACCAATGGTATATTCGCCCCTGCCACAGCCTAGTTCAAGCACAATGGGATTGTTATTTTTAAATACTTCATCGTGCCATTTGCTTTTTTTAGAAAAGCCATGTTCCAACAATTCATGATGAAAAGAAAACGTGTTGGAGAAGGAATTTAGGTCAGAAAATTTTTCTAGTTTACTGGGCATTATAGAGCTTTGAGCCTGCAAATTTATAAAAAGCTAACAAATTAATAATACCATTTTTCAAATCTAATTTATTACATTCGCTGTGTTATTAAATCCTTTATGAAGTTCAAACACAATAAAACAAAGATAGTTGCCACAATGGGGCCATCTACTGAAAATATAGCCGTTTTAGAAGAATTATTTAATGCAGGAGTTGATATTTGCCGAATCAATTTTTCACATGGTGATTATGAACCCATTAAACATGTGGTTGATAACATTAGAACATTGAATAAAAAGCTGAATCGAAACGTAGGTATTTTAGGAGATTTGCAAGGACCAAAACTTCGCATTGGAAAAGTAAAAGATAATTCAGTAGACTTAATCAATGGTAATGAGATTGTAATTACAACAAAAGAATGTGAAGGAACTGCTGAAAAAATATTTATTACCTATCCTCAATTTCCTCAAGATGTAGCTGTTGGAGAATTGGTATTAATTGATGATGGTAAAATTACTTTAAAGGTTACAGCAACAGATCGCAAAGAAGAAGTACGAGCCATAATTATTGCTGGCGGAATTTTATCTTCCAAAAAAGGCGTGAATTTACCGAACACTAAAATATCGTTGCCCTGCTTAACTTTAAAAGACTTGCGTGATTTAGACTTTGCCCTAGAGAATAATTTTGAGTGGGTTGGGTTATCTTTTGTAAGAAGTGTGACAGATATTGTTGAGTTAAAAGACATCATCCGTTCAAAGAAAAAACATGCGCGTGTGATTGCGAAAATTGAAAAGCCTGAAGCTATTAAAGAAATTGATAAAATTATTGAAGTAACGGATGGTGTGATGGTAGCTCGTGGTGATTTGGGCGTTGAAATGCCCATGGAGCAAGTTCCATTATTACAAAAAATGATTGTCAGCAAATGTTTATTAGCATCAAAGCCAGTCATTATTGCAACACAAATGATGGAAAGCATGATAACAAGTTACACCCCAACAAGAGCTGAAGTAAACGATGTTGCAAATGCTGTATTGGATGGTGCAGATGCTGTCATGCTTAGCGCTGAAACATCAGTAGGAAGATTTCCTGTAAAAGTGATTGAATACATGAGCCGCATTATTAGTGAGGTAGAAACTGACGATAGAATTTATTTTAAGGATCATGAACCTGAATTAAAAACTGTAACATACATTACGGATAGCATTTGTTATAATGCCAGTGTCATGGCAAAACAAGCAGGTGTTTCTGCAATAATTTCCATGACACATAGTGGTTATACAGCCTTTAAATTAAGCAGCCACCGACCAAAAGCAAATGTTTATATTTTTACAGATAATAGAACTTTGTTAAATGCTCTCAGCTTGGTATGGGGAGTTAGGGGTTTTTATTATGATAAATATGAAAGCACAGATGATACGATTAATGATTTAAAAGGATATATAAAAGAAGGTGGATTTGTAAAATCCGACGATTTGGTAATTAATTTAGCCAGTATGCCAATGAAAGAAAAAGGCAGAACCAATATGTTGAAGTTAAGCTATATACTATAGTTTTTTTCATAGCATGTTTAATTCTTTTTAATCGTTTGCGAATATTCTATTTTAACTTTATATTGCTTTTTTTAATTTTTTGCCCAACACACCAATTATTAAAATAAACTAATTTTATATGAAGTATTTTTTATTTTTTTACTTTCTTTTTGCTTCGGGTAAATCACAGGGAAATTTTAACCTTGAAGAATTGCCGAAACAGTTGGTTACTGAGTTAAATAAGTTTAGAATAAAAAACGGACTTGATACGTTTGAAGTCAATCAGATTTTAACGAATGTAGCCGAAATTGACGCTAAAAAAATGTCAAAGTCAGGTCAGGTAAAAACAGACCAGGGAGCCGTTAAGAAAAATTTAATAAAATTAGGAGGCTCAAACAAATGTGAAGAGGTCGCTATGAACGCTCCTGTTAGTAAAGGAAGAGATAATTACAAAACCGATCAAGTTGCCAAAGTCATTTATAACCGTTGGGAAAATAATAAGAATGATAAAGAAACATTATTGAAAGCAAATTATTCAATGATTGGCATTAAGTGCTTGTTAGATAAGGATTCTAAAAAGGTATACGCAGTTGCTGTGATTGGCGGTTACGAAAGTTTTAACGCTGGTGCTAAAAAGAAAAAAGAATTGACGGTTCCTTTTAACTCAAAATCAAAAAAATTATTAACGGCAAATGCAAAGTCTTGTAAAAATTGTGACACATGGAAAAATTTTGATTTGCTTCAAAAAGGATTATTTGTTGAAAAAGGAAAAATTTATTTGGAATATGGCAATCTGAAAGATTTGAAGAAAATCTTAAAAAAAACAAATGATGGCTTAGCCGTGGATGTGGTGCAAAGAGCGCAATACGAAAATCCTGAGTATAACATTGTAGATCATAAATTTCAAAATAAAGGAATCATGCAAAAGGTCATCAATAAAGATGCCGTATTTGCTAAAAACCTCATCAAACCTGATCCAAAAGCGAAAAAGAAAGTTAAAATTAACAACCTTAAGTTAGAAATGGGTAAACTAAATCCGAAGATTAAAGGCCCATATGAGTTAAATTTAATTGTTATTCAAGATGGACATGTTTGTAAAACAGTCACGAGAAGTTACCTTGAAACCAGCGACATTGGTACTGAAATTAAAATAGGATTGCTTCCTGCACCAGAATCAATAGATATAAAGCCAGTATTTGAACCACTTGCAGAAGGCTCGATTTTAAATTTTATCATCCCTTTTGAGAAAAATAAATTCGAATTTAAACTTCAAGACATACAGCCTTTTATCGAAGCACTTAATGAACCTGATTTTGTTATCAATGGTCTTTATATTTATGCTTATTCAAGTATTGAAGGTGATGCAAAAGCCAACGCAAAATTACAAAGAAAAAGAGCCGAAAGTGTTACGAACGCCTTACAAAAAATGCAGCAAACAAAATTTATTACAAATATCGAAACCAAAGACTCTTGGGATTTATTTGAACTTGAAGTGGAAGGTGGTAAATATGATGACCTTGTAAAACTTGGAAAAGAAAAAGCAATTAGGAAGATAAATTCAGATAAAAAATTAATAGAAGAATTAGAGCCAGTATTTGCAAGAGAGCGCTTTGCTCAAATTGTTTTGGATGTAAATTACAATGTTTCAGAAGATAATGAACAAAAATTCACCACATCTTCTTTTAATAAGGCGATTAAATCAAAAAAAACAAAACTGGCTTACAAAATAATGGAATATGCTTTTAATCAACTAAATCAAAAAAAATATTCTGAAGAGGTCATAGATAGTTTGAAAATACCTAATGAAGCTGCTTTTAGTAATTTATTGAATAATAAAATTTATTTTAATTATTTGGCAAATGGTAAAACGGTTGATGATGAAGATTATAAAAAACTCATTGAATTAGAGAAAATAGATCCAGCAAACGACATTGTCAGATACAATCGAGTTTATGCTTCCATTTTTTCAGAAACAACCAAAAGAACCGATCAAGAAAATATAAAAATGCAACAAGATATTGATGGGTTTTATAAAACAAAAATTGATAAAAAGTTAGTTGACGGCTTAAATATTGAATGGCAATTTAAATACATGGAATCAGATGAGGCTGGAAAGAATAATTCCACAATTATCGACGAATGCCTCAAAAGAATCAAGACTTTATATAATATAGAAAATTCCTCGTGGCAAAGCTCATTGAAGTTGGCCCATGTTATCGTTACAAGAACCAAAGATTATAAATTATCATCCAGCCTCTTGGAGCCATTTTTAAAGGCCAATCCCATTGATGAAAGCCTTTTATTTGGTTACATATCCATCGCAGGCCATTTACCAGAAAAATTTTATAGCCGCACATTTAGTGATGCATTGCGAAGAGCGAAAGAAAAAAACTTATTACGATATTGTCAGTTGTTCGGAGAACCCTATATGTCTTTTCAGGTGCTTGATAATCCTGCTACTAAAGCCGATTATAGAGAGGCAGGTTGTTCAAATAAATAATTTTAAAACAATCAACTTTCTTTATTGCTCTTGTTTTTTTGATATAAATTATTTGTCAAACAACCAAAATTCCTAATCAATAGTGTATCTTTGCGCTTTATAAATTGTACATGAAGAACATACGTAATTTCTGCATCATAGCTCATATAGATCATGGAAAATCAACTTTAGCAGACCGCCTATTAGAATACACAAATACTGTTTCCAAAAGAGATATGCAAGCTCAGGTGCTTGATGATATGGATTTGGAAAAGGAGCGGGGGATTACCATCAAAAGTCATGCGATTCAAATGGATTATTCCTATCGAGGAGAAAAATATATTTTGAATTTAATTGACACGCCAGGCCATGTTGACTTTAGTTACGAAGTTTCCCGTTCAATAGCAGCTTGCGAAGGAGCTTTATTAATAGTAGATGCCGCACAAGGTATACAAGCTCAAACAATTTCTAATTTGTATTTAGCGCTAGAACATAACCTCAAAATAATTCCGATTTTAAATAAAATTGATTTACCAAGTGCCGAACCTGAAATGGTAAAAGACCAAATAGTAGATTTATTAGGTTGTGATAGAGAAGAAATCATGTCTGCTTCAGGAAAAACTGGAACAGGAGTTCATGAAATTTTAGAAGAAATTGTAAATAGAATTCCACCCCCACAAGGTGATGAAAATGGACCTTTACAAGCCTTGGTATTTGATTCTGTTTTTAATTCTTTCAGAGGAATCATTGCCTACTTTAGAATTTTTCAAGGAAGCATTAAGAAAGGAGAAAAAGTAAAATTTTTTAATACAGGAATGGAATATAATGCCGATGAAATTGGTGTTTTGAGATTAAAGCCTGAACCAAGAAATATTGTAAAAACAGGTGATGTGGGCTATATCATTTCGGGAATAAAAGAGGCAAAAGAAGTAAAAGTAGGAGATACCCTTACAACTGTTACAAATCCATGCCCTGAAGGAATCCATGGTTTTGAAGAAGTGAAGCCGATGGTTTTTGCTGGTATTTATCCAGTAGATACTGAGGATTTTGAAGAATTGAGGTACAGTATGGAAAAACTTCAATTAAATGATGCTTCCTTAACATGGGAAGCAGAATCCTCGTTGGCATTAGGTTTTGGTTTTCGTTGCGGTTTTTTAGGAATGTTACACATGGAAATTGTTCAAGAACGCTTAGAGCGAGAGTTTAACATGACTGTTATCACTACTGTTCCAAACGTTTCTTATATTGCTTACCAAACCAATGGAGAAGTAATTACGGTAAATAATCCAAGTGATTTGCCTGATCCAGCCCGAATAGATTATATTGAAGAACCTTATATAAAAGCCAACATCATTACCAAATCAGATTTTATTGGTCCAGTCATGAGTTTGTGTATTGAGAAACGCGGAACCATTGTGACTCAAAATTATTTAACAGCTGATAGGGTAGAACTTATTTTTGAAATGCCATTGGGCGAAGTTGTATTCGATTTTTTTGATCGGCTAAAGTCCATTTCAAAAGGTTACGCTTCATTTGATTATCACCCAATTGGGATGAGAGAATCAGATTTAGTAAAATTAGATATCCTCCTAAAATCAGAACCTGTTGATGCTTTATCATGTTTGATACACCGAAGTAATTCGTATCAGTTTGGAAAAAAGATTTGTGAAAAACTGAAAGAATTAATTCCTAAACAACAGTTCGAAATACCTATTCAAGCAGCGATTGGCGCCAAAATTATTTCTCGAGAAACGATCAGTGCCATGAGAAAAGATGTAACTGCCAAATGTTATGGTGGTGACATTAGCAGAAAAAGAAAATTACTCGAAAAACAAAAAGAAGGTAAAAAAAGGATGAAATCAGTTGGAAATGTTGAGATTCCTCAAAGTGCGTTTATGGCTGTATTGAAGTTAAATGATTAATTGATCTCGTTTAAATTTTCTTTTGATTTTTCTTTTGAGCTGGCCAGCCAAATAAATAATGTATAAAAGCAAGCAAAAAAGTTTAATCCCGCTTGGCTTTCAAGCGTATCTTCTGTAAAAAATGACATCAGAATGATGGCAATGAATGGCCAAAATAAAACATGAAATTTTTCACGTAATACAATCAAGGGATATAAAAAGTAATACAAAAATAAAAATAAGCCAACCACACCAAACGCTAAAGTAATTGCGAGGTACTGATTATGACAGCGTAAGCGCCATCTTTTAGTTAATTTTGAATTTGTTTCATCATATGCCTTGTTTAAAGCTTGTTGTATATCTCCTGTACCGACGCCAAACAATATATTTTGTTGAATCGCAAAAACAGAAGCTTTCCAAAACTCAACGCGCATTGTTAACGTTTGTCCAGAAGGATCTTCGCCACGTTTGTATTTGGTATATTCCAAAACCAATTCGCGCCATTTATGAATTAAACCAGAATTAAAAGGATAAAGATAATTTGAAACACCATTTTCAATGTTTATAATATCCTGGCGATTTAAAACACTTATTCCCATCGAATCTTTTTTTAAGCCCTTACTGGCCATATATCTCAATATTGTAAAGCGCAAATTATTTCCATTTTTATCAAGGCCATCATAAGGTAGTTTACTTTTTTTATGCCATTCTTTTTCGAGTTCAACATCACAAAAATTAATCGTAATTAAATTTCCATTTTCAGCAAGGTCAAATAAAGTATCTTGAGAATAATGGTTTTTATTGACAGTTTGTTTGAGCAAAACATTATTGACGCTGTTTGGGTTTGTATAATACATGAGTAAATCAGCACGGATACTTTGATACATTTTAAATGAAAAAAAACTTAGAATGATACAAATCAACATATTGATATATAAATTTATTTTTTTAAACATGTAATAAAATAAATAAATAAAACCAATCATGATGATTAAAAAAAAGCCTGTTGCCATTTGAAATTGATACATAAAAAAAAGTAACCATAAAATAATGAATACACCAAGGATGATGTCTTTTTTTGATTTTATAAAATACAAGATGGAAAAAATACCAAACGTAATGATGAGAGAAAAGCGAATGTGAGAAATAAATATTGAAGCGCTTCTCACATCAATTATATTTTTTTTTGTAAAACCCAAAAAAGCCAGATAGCAAAAGATGGTACTGATGATAACTCCCAAAAAGAAAATTTTAAATAAAAGCTTTATCTCTTTTTGATTTAATGATTTTGTGGATAAAAAAAGAATGGCTAATATCAATAGTGGAACTTTTATTTTGATATCTGCAATTCCTGCTTGCAAATCATCCGTGTATAATAAGCCTATTAAATGTAAAAAAAACAAAGAGCATAAAATCCAAAAGAATTTATTCTTATAAAGAGAAATTATTTTGCTTTTATAATTTTTTTCAAGAAACCAATTGGCTCCCAAAATCATTTGAGGGATGCTAATAAAAATTGAGCCAAATAACAGGCCAGTTGCCATACCAATGAGTCCAAATAAAAATAACCGCCTGTGCCAAATTTCTGGAAACATAATTAAAATGTATGATAAACTATTAAGGACAATTATTTAGGACCCACTCCCAAATATATATTTTTCTAGAAGTAAAAACAACAACACAATTTTATTGTCAATCTCGGATGAGTACCATCAAAAAGTTTATATCCACAGATTTGTTTGAAGGTTTAATTTTAAAATTTAAGAGACACACTGTTTTTTCGATAAAAAACCATGAACGCTCATTGATTCAATTACCTCCCAATCACAAATTTCTTGAGGGCTCGCTCATTGCTATTAAATATTTTAATGAAATAAAAACTAGCCGCCAGATTACTCACATCAATGGTAAAAGCTTCCCCATCTTTTAAGTTCACGTTGTTGAGGGTGATTAAGGTTTGCCCTAAAACGGTATACACCCCAATGGTAGCATTGTCAAAGGTTTTGTTGCTGATGATGGATAAGAGATTGCCGACTGGAGAGGGTTGTAAATTATAATTAAAACTAACTGGCACACAATGGGCATAAATAATTTGCCCAACTTCATGCACTGTTTTATCTATATCAACTTGCTCGAGTTTGTAATAGTAAATGGAATCAATGTCCAAATTATTATCTATCACCTCGTAATTGTTAACCGTGTAGCTGTTTACGCTTCCTTTCACTTTGGCAATGGGTGCTGCAAAGTCTATCTGATTTGATC
>JBKDJY010000090.1:0-31361 GCA_046345275.1 Bacteroidota bacterium | reverse complement strand
AGATCAAATCAGATAGACTTTGCAGCACCCATTGCCAAAGTGAAAGGAAGCGTAAACAGCTACACGGTTAACAATTACGAGGTGATAGATAATAATTTGGACATTGATTCCATTTACTATTACAAACTCGAGCAAGTTGATTTAGATAAAACAGTGCATAAAGTTGGGCAAATTATTTATGCCCATTGTGTGCCAGTTAAATTCAATTATAACTTTGACTCATATTTGTCTGGAGATGTTTTAACCATCATCAGCAACAAAAACCTTGATAATGTTACCATTGGCGTGTATAACGTTTTAGGACAAACCTTAGTCACCTTCAACAACGTGAACTTAAAGAATGGCGAAGCCTTCAAAATTGATGTGAGTAATTTGGCCGAAGCTGTTTATTTCATTAAAATATTGAATAGCAGCGAGCGAGCGCTTAAGAAATTTGTGATTGGGAGGTAGATAGGTCTTGATTAGAAATAGTTGGCTTTTAAAAATGATGATTAGCCATTATGCTTGAGTTATTAATAAGAAGTCATCCACCGAGCAAGTATATTTCAAAAAAAACAAAAGTTACTTTTCAAGGTCTATTATCTATGGTTTTTGAGTAGAAGTGTTTTATAAATTCTATACAAAAATCGTGAGTAAGACAATTGATTTCCGCTATTTGCTTTGTTAGTAAAAATATTTAATTCAAATAATTTAAATTTTTATTTTGAACAATTATATTTGAGTTTTAAAAAAATTATTAAAATTAAACGAGTACAAAATACTGTATCTTTTTTTTTTATGCCGTTGTTGGTTTTATCTTCAAATGGAGATGGATCAATAGGTTCACGGTCTGCTTCATTGAGTCATGCTTCTTCGTGTTTGTATGATGTGTGGAGTTCAAGAAACAATCAAGGTAGTTTAGGTTTTGTGAAACAAGTTGCGGTGGCTGCTTTTTATGAAAATCGATTTTTTTTAAAGGAATTATCTCAAAGTGGTTTCGCAACGGTTGTTCCCATTAAAAAGACAACTTTTAGTTTGGCCTATACATCATTAGGAAATCAATTGTATAAAGAATCTCATGCAACCTTAGGCTGTGGGATGAAGTTAAATGAAAATATTTCTGTTGGCTTAGGGTTTGATTACCTTCACACCAGAATCGGAGATATTTATGGTCAAGCAAATGCTTACACTGGCTCTGCGGGTTTTAACATTAAAGTTCTTCCTTATTTAAATATTGCAACTCATGTCTATAACCCCTTTAGAGTTTCGATGGTTAATTATAATGGAGAAAAAGTGCCAACCATTTTTAAGTTTGGCGCACAATATATTTTTTCTGAAAAAGTATTTTTAGTTGCAGAAGCAGAAAAAACCTCTGCGCAAAAATTAAATGTAAAAGGAGGAATTGAATACAACCCAAATTCAGTTTTTTATTTAAGAGTGGGCGGAGCAAGTTTTCCAAGTCAAGCTTCATTTGGAATTGGTTTTAATCATCGGGGATTAAAAATTGACATTGGTTCTGCATACCATTCTGTTTTAGGGGTATCTCCACAAATAGGATTATGTTATTTGTTTGGAAAAAAACAATCAGAGCCCACAAGTCAACCACAAGTTAATTAATAATGCGAAGGTTTATTAACACCAAGAATTGCATTTTTATTTTTTTCATTTTCTTTTTAAGTTTATTTACCAATGCGCAAATAGATAGCATAAATCCAAAAAATAATGAGCAATTTGAAGATCAAATAAATCAAAATATAGAATTACTTTCTGAACAAAATCAAGCAGAAGATGGCGATTTATCTAATCTTACAGAAATATATGCCTATTTAAAATCACATCCCCTCAATTTAAATTTTGCAAAAAAATATGAGTTACTCGAAACGCAATTACTAACAGATATTCAAATAAATAATTTAATTGCTCATCGTGAAAAAAATGGTTTTCTCATCACCATTTATGAATTGCAAAGCATAGAAGGATTTGATCTTGCTACCATTAAAAAAATAATTCCATTTGTATATGTAAAAAATAATTTCAATTCTAATTTATTTACAATGAATGAAATGTTTAAAGATGGAAAGAGTGAGTTTATGATGAGATTTCAGCGTATCCTTGAAAAACAAATTGGTTACATTAAACCAGATAGTTTGACAAAAGCGAATAAACCAAACTCTTATTATTTAGGTGATCCAAATAGAATTTTTTCAAGATACAGATTTCAATATAATAATGCAGTCAGTTTTGCATTAAGCGGCGAGAAAGATGCGGGAGAACAATTTTTTAAAGGAGCTCAAAAACAAGGATTTGATTTTTATAGTGGACATCTTGCCATCAAAGATATAAAATTCGTCAAGACCTTTGTTTTAGGAGATTACCAAGCCACCTTCGGACAAGGCTTAACACTTTGGCAAGGATTCGGATTTGGAAAATCGGCTGCATTAATAAACACGAAGCGCTATGGTTCGGGCATAAAACCATATTACTCCTTTGATGAAAATCGTTTTTTTAGAGGAGCGGCTGGAACTTTTAAGATTAAAAACTTTGAGATAACTGCGCTCTCGTCTTATAAAAAAATAGATGCCAATGCCACAATTTATGATACATTATCAAATGGTCAATTAAATCCATTGGAAGTAAGTAGTTTGCAATATGGTGGTTTGCACAACACTACTGCTTTAGCGGAAGATAGACAAAACATATTACAAGTTGTATTAGGAGGAAATGTTGCTTATAATAAAAGAAATTTACACATTGGCGCAACCGCTCAAAATATGAATTTAAGTGCGTCACTCATCGAAACACCCAGATTGTATAATAAATTTGATTTTAGTGGTAAACATAATTTTGTTGGTGGAGTTGATTATAGTTACGTATTTAAAAATGCAAATTTATTTGGAGAGTTTTCAATGAGTAAAAATGGAGGAAAAGCATTTTGTCAAGGATTGATTGTGGCAATAGACCCAAAATTAACATTTGTGGCTCATTACAGAAATTTTGAAAAAAACTTTCAAAACTTATATGGGGATGCTATTTCAGAAAATACATTTCCTCAAAATGAAAAAGGTATCTATATTGGAATGGAGGCAAAGCTATTTAGATCTTTAACACTTTCAATATTTTTAGATCAATATAAATTTGATTGGTTAAAATTTTCAGCGAGTTCTCCTTCAAATGGAAAAGATATTTTCACGCAATTAAATTTTACGCCAACAAAAAAAATAGATATGTCGTTTCGATTCAGACATCGTACTAAATTTCAAAATACCTCAGTAAACAATTCATATGATTATTTACTGCCCTATGTCCAATACAATTACCGATATAATTTATCAATACAATTAACTTCTGATATAAAAATTAAATCTAGAATTGAGTACACTCATGTTGACAAAGCAACAGATTCAGACGAAGAAGGTGTAGCCTTTGCTCAAGATATCATTTATAAAAAAGTTGGGAAACCTATTTCAGTTTCACTAAGATACGCTGTGTTTGATACAAAAGGTTATGATAGTAGAGTATATATTTATGAAAACGATGTTCTCAATAGCTACTCAGTTCCTGCATTATATTACAAGGGACAGCGAATTTACATCATGCTAAATATTGATATCACGCGAAACATTGAAATTTGGCTGCGTGTAGCGCAAACTATTTTTGACAATCAAACGGTTTTACAAGAAGGTAGTTTAAATCAGATTAATGGAAATAAAAAAACAGAATTGAAATTACAAGCGAGATTGAAATTTTAGAAATAAAAAATCTATTTAAGCAATGCAAGTTCTAATACCTCAGTCATTTGATTAACATATTTAAAAGTTAATCCTTTCAAGTATTCAGGCTTAATATCCAAAACATCTTTTTCGTTATCTGCACATAAAATAATTTCTTTAATACCTGCACGTTTGGCTGCCAATATTTTTTCTTTAATTCCTCCAACTGGTAATACTTTACCTCTTAATGTAATTTCGCCTGTCATTGCCAAATGTTTTTTTACTTTACGTTTTGTAAGCGCAGAGGTTAATGCTGTAAGCATTGCTATGCCAGCACTTGGGCCATCTTTTGGCGTTGCACCTTCAGGAACGTGTAAATGAATGTTGTAGCTTTCAAATAATTCTGAATCAATGTTTAATTCTTCACCATGCGCTTTTATAAACTCTAAAGCAAGCGTAGCGCTTTCCTTCATAACATCTCCCAAATTACCAGTGAGGGTTAATTTTGAACCTTTTCCTTTTGATAAGCTTGTTTCAATAAATAGAATATCACCACCAACCTGCGTCCATGCCAAACCAGTTACAACACCTACAATGTCATTACCTTGATATTTAGATTTTTCATGTGAAGGGCCTAAAATTTTTGAAATGCTTGATTCGTCTAGTTTAGGTAAGGAATTATTTTTAGCAACATGAACTGCTAAGTGGCGTGCAACTTTTGAAATCTTTTTTTCTAAACTTCTTACACCACTTTCGGCAGTATAGTTTTCAATGATGTATTCTAAATGTTTGTCTGTTAATTTTAGTTGGATTTTTTTCAATCCATTTTCTCTAATTTGCTTAGGTAGCAAATGCTGTTTAGCAATTTCAATTTTTTCTTCAACAGTATATCCACTCACTTCAATAATTTCCATCCTATCGCGCAAAGCTGGTTGTATCGTAGATAAATTATTACAAGTTGCAATAAATAATATTTTACTTAAATCATATTCGGTTTCCAAATAATTATCGTAAAATGTGGTGTTTTGCTCTGGATCTAACACTTCTAAAAGAGCAGATGATGGATCTCCGTGATAGTCAGAACCAATTTTATCAATTTCATCTAAAATAAAAACTGGATTTGAAGATTGTACTTTTTTCAAATTTTGTAAAATACGTCCAGGCATGGCGCCAATGTAGGTTTTTCGGTGTCCGCGAATTTCACTTTCATCTTTAAGTCCACCCAAACTCATGCGAACATATTTTCTGTTTAAAGCTTTTGCTATACTTTTTCCCAATGATGTTTTCCCAACTCCCGGAGGACCGTATAAACAAATGATAGGAGATTTTAAATCACCCTTTAATTTTAAAACTGCTAAGTGTTCAATGATTCGTTCTTTTACTTTTTCTAAACCAAAATGATCTTCGTTCAAAATATTTTCAGCATGATTTAAATCAAAATTATCAACTGTGTATTCTCCAAATGGTAGGTCTAACAAAAGTTCAATATAATTTGATTGCACGCCAAATTCTGCTGAATTGGGATTCATTCTTGCTAATTTGTTAACTTGTTTTTCAAATAATTCAGCAATTTCTTTTCCCCACTTTTTTTTCGTCGCCCTTGCTTTTAATTCTTCAATATCTTGTTCATGATTTTTCTCCCCAAGTTCTTTTTGAATTGTTTTTATTTGTTGATGCAAAAAATAATCACGTTGTTCTTTATCTAAATCTACTTTTACTTTATTTTGAATTTGATTTTTTAATTCGAGTTTTTGTAATTCTTTAATAATGTGCGATAGCACTAAGGTTGCTCTATCCTTTAAATTTGGCACTTCCAACATGCTTTGTTTTTCAGAAGTACTTGCATTCATATTTGATGAAATAAAATTCACCATAAAATTTTGACTTTCAATATTATTAATAGCAAAGCCAGCTTCTGTAGGAATATGAGATGATTTTTGAATAATTTGTAAGGCAGTATCCTTTAAATTAGAAACAATTGCTTCAAATTCTTCATCATTTTTGTCTGGACGTGTTTCTTCAAAACTTTCTGTTTTGGCCTTATAATAAGGTTCTGATTGTGTAAATTCTTTTATTCTGAATCTTTTTTTTCCTTGTATAATGACAGTGGTATTACCATCAGGCATTCGCAACATTTTTAAAATTTGAGCTACTGTTCCTATGCTGTTTAAGTCTTCTGCACTTGGGTCTTCAACGGTATCGTTTTTTTGAGAAACAACACCGATTATTTTATCAGCTTTAAATGCGTCTTTGATAAGGTTAATTGATTTATCTCGCCCAACAGTGATTGGAATAACCACGCCAGGAAATAATACGGTATTGCGAAGCGGTAAAATTGACAGTAAGGTAGGCACTTTTTCCGCATGCATATTATCTTCATCCTCCGTTGAAAGTAGTGGAATAAAATCACTGTCCTCGTCAATGATAGGTTCAAAGGGCATATTTGTGAATTGTTCGAAAAAACTCATAATAAATAGTAATTGTTCAGCATTTATTATACGATAAATATGCCACACTTTTTTTTAAGACTTTGTGGCAGACTTCATCATATTTAATCAAAGTAATTATGAAGAATTATTTATTTCTTAATGCCCATTCTTTAGCAAAATAAGTAAGGATAATTGATGCGCCAGCACGTTTGATGCTTAATAAAATTTCTTCGCTTACTTTATCTCCATCAATCCAACCTTTTGCAGAGGCTGCTTTTACCATGGCATATTCGCCGCTGACATTGTAAGCTGCTATTGGCAATTCAAAATTTGTACTTAAATTTTTTATAATATCTAGATAAGATAAAGCTGGCTTAACCATTAATAAATCAGCTCCTTCATTTGTATCCAATTGTGCTTCAATCAAAGCTTCTTTGCTATTAGCTGGATTCATTTGATAGGATTTTTTATCGCCAAATTTTGGTGCGCTATCTAATGCATCTCTAAATGGGCCATAAAAGGCGCTTGCATATTTTGCAGTATAACTCATTATTGAAACATTTGTGTGACCCGCTTTATCTAATGCTTCACGAATAAAACCAACTCTTCCATCCATCATATCACTTGGCCCTATGATATCTATTCCGCAATCTGCTTGAGCTAATGCCATCTTTGATAAAATAGCCAACGTTTTATCATTTACAATTTCACCTTTTTCAACTAAACCATCATGGCCGTCACTACTATAAGGATCCATCGCAACATCCGTCATGATGCAAGCTTCAGGAAATTCTTTTTTAATTTGAGTAAGTGTTTTTAAGTATAACCCTTTTTTATTTAAACTTTCTGTTGCTACTTTATCTTTTAATTTATCGTTGATGCTCGGAAAAATATCGAATGCTTTTATTCCTAATGTCATACATGTTTCAATTTCTTTTAAAAGTAAATCAGAGCTGAATCTGTAAATACCAGGCATGGAACTTACTTCTGACTTTTTATTTTTTCCTTCAATTAAAAAAAGTGGAAAAATAAAATCATTTACGCTGACGTTATTTTCTTGAACCAAATTTCGAATGACTTGTGATTTTCTGTTTCTTCGTGGACGATTCGTTATTATCATATTAATTTAAATTATATTATTTTAATTTTTTGACTCCTAAGTACATCGTATAAATGCTTACTGACATGAAAACGTGGCTTACATCAAGGTGATTAAACCAAATGCCAAAACCAAGTTTAAACAGATGACATAAAGATGCGATGATTGCAAATCCTACACCATAAAGAATTTGTTTGCTTACTTGTGATTGCGTTTTTTTATAGTTTATAAATTCTAATGAGGTGACAACTAAAGAGAGTGAAAAAGTCGAGTGAATAATAACAACAATAAACGTCCAAAAGTAAAATGTCGTAATTAAAGCTATTAATGTTTCTATCCATGAAATGATGAATAAAACTTTAAATAAATTATTTTTTAAAATTGATTTTATATGGTAAAGCGCAGCAAACTGAGAAATTGAAACGCATATAATACCCAGTATCCAACCGTAAATTTTGGCATCTTTCCCAAAATGATATAATAAAGCGTGTCCAAAAATTGCTGCGATGATTGCTGATATTCCTGTTGTTAAAAAAAATAAACTATATAATTTTAGTGCTTTTGAGTTTGAAATGTTTATTGTTTTATAAGATGCAAAAAAACAAACAGTAGAAAAAAAAATGTCTGTTATTGTTGTAATTGGTTCTTCAATTTGAAAACCTCCAATATAAATCGTTGGGTTTTGATTATAAACAGTTAGGCTTTGAAATAGCATCATCATGCATTTAAAATAGCCCTAAACAAACCTAAATCATCAAACGTATATGGCATTGTAATTTGTGATTCTTTGACTTTTGCTTTCAATAATGATTTCTGAGTCGCTTCTCCCATCGCAATTACTTTATGATGTGGAAGAATTTTATTTTTTTCTAAAAAAGATTCGGCGTTACTTGGGCTTGTAAATACAAGGATTTCTGTATTTTCAGCAATAACGTGTGGCACTTTTAAGGAAGCGTAAATAGGTAAGTCGATAACATTTTGTTGTTTAGGAAATTGCCATTGAATGGTACGCATGCTTTCTCTGGCAACAGGAAATAAAACTGTTCCCAATCCTACTCGTGCAGAAAACTGTTTTCCTACTAATTTTGTATCTGTACTTTGACCAATAAAATCGGCCTTTAAGCCTAATTCACGTATTTTTTGAGAAGTAGATTTACCAATACAACCAATTTTAGTTTTTCCAATATCTGGTTTTTGCATAAAGAAAAACTCAACTGCATGTTTGCTGCTAAAAAATAGCCAATCTGTTTTTGGTAATAATTTTATGGTGAGTTTTTTTAAATCAATTAAACTTTTATTTTCAATCGTAAATCCTAAATTGGTTAACCATCTGTTAAGTGTACTACTTTCATGTGTTTCGCGAGATATAAAAATTGATTTTCCACTAATTTGATGAATTTGTTCAACTATTTTTTCAGGTAAATCTTCTGTGTTTGTTGTTTCAAAATATAATTGTTTTGGTTGGGAAGTTGCAGTTTCAGCAACTGAAACCCAAACTTTAAATAATTTTTTGTCAAGATCATTCAATTCATCTGTGCAGTATACACCCAGAGGTAACAAGCATCCACCTTCCAATAAATTTAAAACACGTCGTTCAATATTGATGTTAACAAGCACATCATAATCATTAATTGAATCAAAGACATCTGTCAATTTATAATCGTCTTCTCTTATTTGCCAAGCCAATACGCCCTGTGCCGGTGCGGGAATAAACTCAGAAGGTTCTAATTGCTCAACATGTAAATCAGACAGATCCAATTCTAAACGTTCTAATCCAGCGCCAGCCAATAGAATTGCGTCGTACTCGCCATTTTTTAATTTATTAATTCGGGTTGGAACATTTCCTCTCAAATCAGATAATTCAACATCTGGTCTAAAAGCAAGCATTTGAGATTTTCTTCTAGCAGAGGAAGTGCCAACTTTTGCTTTATCTTTTAAATTGAATTTCTTTTTTTCATCAACACAATCTTCTCTAATAATGAGCCAATCTGCGGGGTATTGCCTTGATGAAACACCTGCTATAATTAAGCCTTCAGGGTTTTCTGTTGGTAGATCTTTATGTGAATGAACAGCAACATCTATTGTGCCTGCCAATAATTCTTCTTCTAATTCTTTTGTAAAAAAACCTTTGCCTTCTAGTTTTTCAAAGCTGGTATTCCATTGTTGTGAAAGATCGCCTTTAGTTTCAATAATTTTTATTTGAACCTCGTGGCCCTTTTCTTCTAAAATAGTTTTGGTATAATTTGCTTGCCAAAGCGCTAAGTCACTTCCGCGTGTTCCAATTGTAATCATTTATAGTAAATTATTGAGGCTACAATGTAATGTATTTTATATAAATATTACTTACCAAATCAATTCATTTAATATTCAAACTTTCCAAATTCTGATGCTATTGTTACTTTTTTTCCTTCATAAGCTTCAACCCTACCAATTATTTTGGCATCTACATTAAATGATTTTGAAATAGAAATAACTTCTTGAGCAAATTCTTCGGGTAAGTATATCTCTAAGCGATGTCCCATGTTAAATACTTTATACATTTCTTTGTAATCCGTATTACTTTGGTCGCGTATTAATTTAAATAATGGAGGCAATGGAAACAATTGATCTTTGATGATATTCACATTTTCAACAAAATGTAATACTTTAGTTTGCGCGCCACCACTGCAATGTACAAGCCCAGATATTTTATGTCCAAAAATATCAATTACTTTTTTTAATATTGGCGCATAAGTTCGAGTTGGTGAGAGTACTAATTTTCCTGCATCAATGGTTTCGTTTTTGATAGAGGAATTTGTGCTTGTATAAGATACTTTTATTTTATCCGTTGGTTTTAACTGTCCGCAATAAGTAACTTCACTTGGCAAGTTTTTGTCATAAGACTCTGGATACTTTTCTGCCACGTATTTACTAAATACATCATGCCGTGCACTTGTTAATCCATTACTTCCCATACCGGCATTATATTCAGTTTCGTAGGATGCTTTGCCAGATGATGATAAACCAACAATTACATCTCCGCCTTTAATCCTATGATTGGAAATAACATCCGTTTTTTTTATTCGGCAAACTACGGTACTATCTACAATTAATGTGCGCACCAAATCGCCAACATCAGCTGTTTCCCCACCCGTAGAATGAATGTCAATTCCGTTATCTCTTAATGTTTGCAATACTTCTTCTGTTCCATTTATAATTGACGCAATAACTTCTCCTGGAATTAATTTTTTGTTTCTGCCAATGGTAGAGGATAGCAAAATATGATTGGTAGCGCCAACACAGATTAAATCGTCAATATTCATAATTACAGCATCTTGTGCAATGCCTTTCCATACACTTAAATCACCAGTTTCTTTCCAATAAACGTAAGCTAAAGATGATTTTGTGCCTGCGCCATCAGCATGCATAATCACGCAATGTTCATTACTTCCAGTTAAATAATCTGGAACGATTTTACAAAATGCTTGGGGGAATAATCCTTTATCTATATTAGAAATGGCTTTGTGGACGTCTTCCTTTGAAGCAGAAACACCCCTTAAATTATACTTTAAATCTGACATGGTTAAATTTGGTTGCGTATATTATGTCTTAAAAAAATCCTCTTAAGATTTTTTACGCGTATTGATTTCATCTCTAATTTTAGAAGCGAGTTCATATTTTTCGTCATCTAAAGCACCTTGCAATAAGTTTTTTAATTCCTCTGTTGATTTAGATTGATACTCATTTTCAGAGAGTGGTGCGTCTTCATTTTCATTAGAAATCAAAACTTGTTCAGAAGTTGGCAAAGACTCGTCATCTAAAACAATTCCTGCAGATTTCAAAATAAATTCGTAAGTAAATATTGGGCAATTAAAACGAACTGCTAAAGCAATGGCATCACTTGTTCGTGCGTCAATTTCAACTTCCTTAGTGCCATCAGTGCAAATTAATTTGGCATAAAAAATACCTTCTACTAAATTATAAATTAGTATTTCACTAACACTTACATCAAAAGTTTCAGCAAAAGCTTTAAATAAATCATGTGTTAAAGGCCGAGTTGGTGTCATTTTTTCCAATTCAATGGCTATTGCCTGAGCTTCAAATCCTCCTATAATTATTGGAAGTCTTCTACCTCCCTCACTTTCTCCTAAAACCAAAGCATAAGCTCCACTTTGTGTTTGACTATAACTCAATCCAACAATTTCTAGTCTTACTTTTTTCATTGCCATTTTAACTCTGTTATTCTATTTAATTTGCTGTTTGAAATTGAGTTTTAAATTATTTTTTAGACTAATTTTCAAATAACAAAACCACTATAAATGCATTATGAATTTTTAATTTTGATTGGCTTTAAATTTTTTAATGGCATCAATCAATGAAGGAACGATTGTAAAAGCATCACCTAAAATTCCATAATCGGCCGCTTTAAAAAATGGTGCATCTTTATCGCTGTTAATCACAACAATGGTCTTACTTCCATTCACCCCTGCTAAATGCTGTATGGCACCTGATATACCAATAGCGATGTATAAGTTTGGACGAATGGCAACGCCTGTTTGACCAACATGTTCGTGATGAGGTCGCCAATGCATATCAGCAACAGGACGAGAACAAGCAGTTGTTGCTTTAAGTTCTTTTGCCAACTCCTCAATCATTCCCCAATTTTCAGGTCCTTTTAATCCACGACCAGCCGATACTACTAATTCTGCTTCAGGCAAAGGAATCATACCACTGGCATCATTTGATTTTTTTTCTTTTACCACAATTTTTGATTTTACTTGATTTAAATCAACACTGAAATCAACAACCGTAGCAAGGTTGTTTCCTAATTTAACTGGAAATGAGTTTGGTAATAATGATATGATTTTTATATCACTATTAATTGAATAAATAGCGGTTGCTTTTCCTGAGAAAACATTTTTCTTAACTTCTAAATTATTTCCGTTTATTACTGGATAGTCCACTGCACCTGCAACCAAACCAGCTTTTAATCTTGCTGATAAACGTGGCGCAACTGCTTTTCCAGTTAAATCAAATGAAAATATAATAATTTTTGCAGCTTCAGCTTTGGCAATTTGTTCAATGGCTGCACTTAACAAAAAATTATCTAAGCCAATTAAACTTTCATTTTTTACAGAAAGAATTTTTTTAGCTCCAGCTTTTCCAATTTCCTCAATTTGTGAAGCGTCTGCATTTATAGCAATTGCAGTAACAGAAGAGTTTGTGAGTTCTGCAATTTTTGCGCCATAATTAATTGCTTCTAAAGAAGCTTTTTTTACTTTGCCCTTATTTATTTCAGTATATACAAGTATCATAATTTTTAGTTTTGAGGGTAAATCAGAGGGATTTCTTTTTGCTAGATTACTTTAGCTTCTGTATGCAATAAATTTACTAATTCATCAATATTATTTTCATCAATCATTTTGCAAGTGGTTCTTCCAGCAGATAAAGAAAATGATTTAACGTTGGTTAATTTTTCATTGTTACTTGGTGCAACAACAGTTAATGGTTTGGTGCGAGCACTCATAATCCCTTTCATATTTGGAATACGTTGTTCTGCCATTCCTTTTGAGCAAGAAACAACAAGTGGTAGTTCACATTCAACTATTTGCGTGCCACCGTCAATATCATGTTCTATCTTTGCTTTATTGCCTTCTAAATCAAATTTTGTTGCTAAGGACACAAATGGTAAATCCAAAAAACCAGCAACAATTCCGCCAACAGAAGAACCATTATAACTGATGGTTTCTTTGCCTGTCAAGATTAAGTCGTAATTATTTTCTTTGGCATAATTAGAAATTTGCTGAGCAACAAAATAAGCGTCAGATCCATCACTGTCAATCCTTACACCGTCGTCAACTCCTAGCGCAAACGCTTTACGGATAATGGCATCACTATCTGCTAATCCAACATGAATGACGGTTACTTTTTCTGCTTTTCCAGCTTCTTTTAATTCCAAAGCACGCACCAAGGCATACCACTCGTCATAAGGATTGATGATAAACTGGACTCCTTCGGCGTTAAATTCAGTATCACCTTTTGTGAAACTAATTTTTGTGGTGGTATCAGGGACGTTACTAATTGGAATCAAAATTTTCATATTTACTTTTTTTTGGTTAGCAAATTTAAAAAATTATGCCATTATTCAAACACTTTAATGCTAAAAACACGAATGATACATTTTTTTATTGAATCTTCTATTATTTCATTCATCTATTTCTTTTGTATTTCAAAAAATTATCTTAATATTGTTATAATAAATATAAATTATTTATGAAAAAAATTTACTGTAGTTTCTATTTCATTGTTTTTATTGGACATTTTTCAAATGCTCAAAATAATAAAAATGAAATTCGGGATGATAACTCTAAATATATTTTATTTACTCCTCCTCCCCTGACGTTGGTAGCATTTTCTTTGCCAGCAGAATTCAGTCCTTATTATGGGTTTGATAATAAAATTAAAGAGATTTGTGTAAATAATGTCATCCCTGTTGATACACCAACAAAAGAAAATTTTTCTAATCAAAAAGACTACCTCGTTGTTTTGAATAAATGGTTAGTTGATAACCCTAAATTTGTAAAACCAGAATATTTAAATAAGTCAATAATCTATTAAAACTTAATCCCATGAAAAAATTATTTTTTATTGCTTTAATAGTATTTTTAAATGAACTTCATGCTCAAGTTGGTGTAATTGGTTGTGCTACTCCAACTTTTGCTTTTACGGACTTCTCCCTTAATCCAGTTTCAAATACAATTAGCTGTAATTCAGGTTCTTTATTATTGGTAAGTATGAATCCAGCTTTTACTTTTTCTACCAATGGAGCTATTATTGGTGCAAATACGCCCTGTTTAAGGTTTATTACTTCCGTAACTGCTGCAAACGCTGCTACTAATACTAGCCTGCTATTTCAAGAGGGAACAAACCCGCCTCTAGGCGTTTGTAGTGGAACCTGTAATTTTCCTGTAACTAACAACGTTAATTTTGGTTTATACGCTCCTGGCCTTTTGCCCTCTGCCTCTCATAGTTATACACTTTGCAATGTTGCTGTGTCGCCTAACATTACATATTCCGTAACAAGTTGTTATGATAATACCATTTTGAATTCAGGAACATGGAATATGTCTTCTCCTAACAGTTGTCAATCCTTTACAATACCTGCTAATTCGGCTATTGGAGTACCTTCTTATTCAATAAGTCCAGCAATACTACCAGCAGCATTTTTAAATTTAGGTAATGGTCGTATTGCATTTCAACCAAACAGAATGGCACCAGGCACTTATACACTTACGTATAATTTTGTTTCCTCAGCAACTTGTTCGGTAACACATACAACAACTATTGTTATTACCAATCCCTATTTAGGTCCTGGATCCGATTTTAATATTCCGCCTTCGTTCTGTTCCAGCGCATCTTGTCTTAATTTAAATCCACAGTTGGCTGGCACTGCTTTTGGTGGAGGAACTTGGTCTGGCACAGGCGTTTCTGCAGGTTCATTTTGCCCCTCTTTAGCTGGGGTTGGTACGTTCCCAATAACTTATTCCGTTGGCTTAGCCGCTAATCCAGGATGTGAAGGTTCAACAACGAAAACTTTTTCAGTTTTAACAATTCCAGTTGCAAACGCAGGCACCTCACAGTCAATTACTTGCTTGAATAGTTCTGTGGTATTAAATGGAAGTGGCGGAGGCACTTACAGTTGGTCGAATTCAGTTTTGGGAAATGGGTTTTCAAGCATATCAAATCCAACCGTTTCAACTCCTGGAACATACAGTTTAGTTGTGAATGATGGAACTTGTTCATCGATACCACAAACTGTTGTAGTAACGAATAACGTTACACCGCCTGCCATTCCAAGCACGACACTATCATCCACCATTAATTGTGTTAATTCTACAGTCACAGTCACTACATCTAATCCTTCTGTCCCTGGTGCAACATATGTTTGGTCTGGTCCTGGAATTATCGGTAGCTCAACTAATACAAACGTTGTTGTAAATCAAACTGGAACCTATAATTATACGGTTACAAATCCTTTAAATGGTTGTACAAGCAATTCTTTTGTAACTGTTACTAGCAACACAAGTATACCCGCTACTACGGCCAGTACTTCGGGCTCTGTTACTTGCAATCCTTCAATTGCTATTAATCTTACATCTTCTTTAGCAGGTATGAATTATACTTGGACAGCTCCAGCTGGCAGCTCAATTGGCACTGGACAAAATTCTCAAAATGCAACTGGTCTGGGTGCAGGTATTTATTCCGTTACGGTAGTTAATCCTATAAATGGTTGTTCTTCTCAAGCTACTGTGGCTGCAATTATTAATACTGTTTCACCAACTGTCACTTTAAGTACTACCAGCGCAACATTATCTTGCTCTAGCCCAACAATTCAGATAATAGCAACCTCTTCTTCAATTGGCCCTTTAACTTACACATGGGTAACTTCTGGAGGTACACTTTCTTCTTCAACAATTTTTGATCCAATAGTAACGGCAGGCACTTATACAGTTTTTGTATTTAATTCGACGAATCAATGTTTTTCAGTAGGCACTTCAACTATTTTTACTAATGGCTCAGCACCAATAGCGTCTATTAATCCTACAAGTGGAATTCTTACTTGCAACGTTTTTTCGATTGTTCCAGTTGTTTCGGTTTCAAATGCGCCACTATCAGATTTAACTTTCACTTGGAATCCAATTCCATTTAATGGAGTCAATAGTGCTACTGCTACCATTAATTCTCCTGGAACTTATGTCTGTTCAATCACAAATACGGTTAGCGGATGCTTAGGCTCTGCGCAAATTACCGTTACTAGTAATACAACTATACCAATTTTAAACATACCGCCATCTATCAGTTTAACATGTAGTTCACCAACTGCATTAATTACAGGGTCAGTTACGCCTCTTACCGCTGGAATAAATTATAATTGGAGTGGGCCAGGAATAACAGGTATTATAACAGCTCCAAACG
The DNA here is from genome assembly GCA_046345275.1 of Bacteroidota bacterium. Taxonomy (GTDB): domain Bacteria; phylum Bacteroidota; class Bacteroidia; order B-17B0; family Aurantibacillaceae; genus UBA4416. The sequence continues at coordinate 15,189 of JBKDJY010000090.1, read as the reverse complement.
TTACAGTAAATATTGCTGGTGTATTCACTGTTGTTGCAACAAATACCTTATCAGGATGCTCTTCTGCTGCAACGACTTTTACGGTTACAAATAACAGCGCTTCAATCCCAACTTTAACAATAATATCGACTGCTTCTGTTATTACCTGTTCTCCGCCGACAATTAGTTTAGTTGCCGTCTCAAATAATACTAATAATATAATTATTTGGTCCACATCAACTGGTACAGTTTCTAATCCTTTAATAGCAAACACTGCAGGAACTTACACCGTAACTGCTTTTGATTTTATAACTGGATGTTCTTCCATACCGATCATTAAAACTATTACAGAATCTAAAGTTTTTCCAACTGCCACGTTGAATACAAGTCATACAATTTCTTGCAATGGAAGTGGTGGTATTTTATCTGTGTTATCTTCTCCAAATAACGGCGTTTCTTATGCTTGGTTTGGACCAAGTTTGATTTCAGGTTCTAATACAGCATCCCCTACTGTTGGTTTACCTGGAACTTATTCTGTAATTATTACTGATACTCTTACGAAATGCTCTTCAGCAACCGCCACAACTGTTGTTTCATACGAAACAATAATTGCAGATTTTACTTTTGATCCAACCAGTGGATTGGCTCCATTAGATGTTAATTTTAAAAATTTAAGTGTTGGAGCGTCTCTTTATAGTTGGGATTTCGGAAATGGAAGCACATCTGCAATAAAAAATCCAAGTACAGTATACAATGCAAGCGGAACATTTACAATCATGTTAATTTCTAAATTAGGTTTATGTTCAGATACTGCTTATTATACCATTGTAATTAGTGATGAATCAATTATTGAAATTCCAAATGTATTTACACCAAATGGAGATAATGTAAATGATGTGTTTAAAATTAAGTCTATTGGTGTGAAAGATTTGACTTGTTCAATTTTTGACCGTTGGGGGAGTAAAGTATATGAGTGGAATGGGCCAAATGGCGGATGGGACGGCCTTATTTCAAATAACACAGCTCATGATGGAACTTATTTTTACGTTTTAGAATACACTGATTTTAAAAATGAAACAAAAAAAACAAAGGGATTTTTAAATATATTTACTAAATAATAGAAGTAAATAAAGTAAATTTTTCGCTGCAAACTTTTTTTGACGCTTATTTAATAAGCCGTTAGTTTTTATTCTAACTTGAAGTGTTAATTCGACTAATTTATTTTTTATAAAGTTTTTGGATTTTTTTCTTTTTTTAATGCAGAAATGCAATATCAAATTAGTAGGAATTTAACTCTTTAAATCATTTGAAAATTGAAAGTAGGTTAAAACTAAACTTTAGAATGGCGCGCAATTTTTAAAAGGAACCAAAGGTAATGCAACCAATCTTATGATGGCTGCAGCAGTTTTGGAACTTTAAACGGGGCATGAACCTGCTTAAGGCAATCCATTCCTTTTTTATTATCAACTAATATGAGAAATTGGCTAACGGCTCTAAAACTTTATTACCTAAATCTTAAACCGACTTTTTGAGGGTCGGCTCATTATATTTTCAGCCTATTAATTTTTTCTTTTTTTCAGAAAGAATTTCTTTTACTTCAGCATAGACGTTGTCAGCAGAAAAACCACATTCTGAATAGAGTTCGTTTTGTTCACCATGTTCAATAAATCTATCCGGAATACCTAAACGATTTATTTTAGCAACATAATCATGATCAGCAGCGAACTCTAATATAGCTGAACCAAATCCACCTTGAATACAGCCATCTTCAACGGTAATTACTTTTTTATATTCATTGAAAACTTCATGTAAAATAGTTTCATCTAAAGGTTTAGCAAATCTTAAATCATAATGAGCTATTGCAATACCTTCTTCTTCAAGTTTTGAAATTGCAAGGGAAACAAAATTACCTGGATGCCCAAGGGATAAAATTGCTACATCTTTTCCATCTTTTAATTTTCGCCCTTTGCCAATTTCAATTTTTTTGAAGGGTGTTTTCCAGTTGGTCATGACACCATTACCACGAGGATATCTAATACTAAAAGGACTTAATATTTCATCTAATTGAGCAGTATACATTAAATTTCTTAGTTCTTCTTCATCCATTGGAGCACTTACAATCATGTTAGGAATACATCTGAAATAAGCAATATCAAAAGCTCCATGGTGTGTAGGGCCATCTGCACCTGCTAAACCACCTCTGTCTAAACAAAAAATCACTTTTAAATTTTGCAAAGCCACATCATGAACTACTTGATCATAGGCTCGTTGCATGAAAGAAGAATAAATATTACAAAACGGAACTAATCCTTGTGTTGCTAATCCAGCACTAAATGTTACAGCGTGTTGTTCTGCAATGCCAACATCAAAAGCCCTATCAGGCATAGCTTTCATCATGATATTTAATGAACAACCAGTTGGCATGGCGGGCGTTATACCCATTATTTTTTTATTGCTTTCAGCAAGCTCTACAATGGTATGACCAAAAACATCTTGATACTTTGGAGGTTGTGGACTAGAAGGGATTACTTTAATAATTTCTCCAGTATCTTTATTAAACAAACCAGGCGCATGCCATAATGTTGGATTTCCCTCTTCGCTAAATTGATAACCTTTGCCTTTTTGTGTTAATACGTGCAAAATTTTAGGCCCAGGAATGTCCTTTAAATCTCTCATTATTTTTGACAAACGAACGACGTCATGTCCGTCAATTGGACCAAAATATCGAAATTTTAATGATTCAAATAGATTACTTTGATTGAGTAAACTTGTTTTTACTGCGTTTTCTAATTTGCTAACTATCTCTTGAGCGTTTGGACCAAATTTGCTAATCTTTCCTAACAATTCCCATACTTTATCTTTTGTCTTATTATAAGTATGAGAAGTTGTAATGTCGGTTAAATAATCACGAAGCGCGCCAACATGAGGATCAATACTCATGCAATTATCATTTAACACTACCAATAAATTTGCATTCGCGCTTCCTGCATGATTAAGGGCTTCGAAAGCCATTCCAGCAGTCATTGAACCATCTCCAATAACAGCAATGTGTTGTTTGTTCTTAATTCCATTATATTTAGATGCAACAGCCATGCCTAGCGCTGCACCAATAGATGTGGAAGAGTGTCCAACACCAAAAGTATCATATTCGCTTTCTGATCGTTTTGGAAAACCGCTTATTCCCTTATAAATTCTGTTTGTTTGAAAAACATCTCTGCGACCTGTAATAATTTTATGTCCGTATGCTTGGTGTCCAACATCCCAAACTAATTGATCATAAGGTGTATTGTAAATATAATGGATGGCTGTTGTCAATTCAACCACACCCAAAGAGGCACCAAAGTGTCCTCCTTTCGTGGAAACGATGTCAATGATAAATTGTCGTAATTCTTTACAAAATTGTTCTAATTGATTTTCGCTTAATTTTTTTAAATCATTCGGCGAATTTATTTTGGCTAACAATTCTCCAGGAATAACCCCAGACCCTTTTAAAATTTCCATTATAACAAATATAAGCTATTTTGTTTATTCAAAAATCATAAAATTAGTAAGGACAGAAAAATGAAAAGAGGTTACTGCCAAAGTTTATTGTTTAGTTTTTTTTAAACGGCATTTAATCTTGCTAGGAATGTGTCTTTTTTTCTTCTGCTTATTTCTAATTTGGAATTATCTGTCATAATTGCGTAACCGCCATCTTCTTTTAAAAATCTAACAACATGATTGATGTTAATTAAATGGTGGTGATGAATTCTGATAAAATCATTTTCTGGCAATAAATCTTCATAATGTTTTAGACTTGCTGACACCATTAATTTTTTTCCTCCAACCAAAAAAAAGTTTGTGTAACTTCCATCTGCTTCACATCTAATGATATCTTTTACAGGAACTATTTCAAATGCTTTTCCAGTGGGCAGGGTAATTTTACTATAATTATCATCGGCGCGTTTTAGATTTTGAATTAAAAATTGTAAATTCTCCATATTTGGTAAAGACGACGCTCGCTTTTGCTCTAATCTTTTTATTGCAGTATCTAATTCATCCAAATCAATTGGTTTTAATAAATAATCACAAGCGCTATATTTAATTGCTTTTAATGCGTGTTTATCTGTGGCAGTGGTAAATATAATGTCGTAATGATGGTTCAATGTTTTTTCCAAGACGTCAAATCCACTTCCATCAGGCATGCTTATGTCTAAAAATAATAAGTTTGGTTTTGTTTTTTCAATCAGTTCTATGGCTTCTGAAACATTTTTTGCTAAACCTAAAATTGCGACCTGCGGGTAATATTTTTTAAGAATTTCAAAAAGCATTTCTCTGCTTTTATGTTCATCTTCTATGATTAATGCTTTCATTAGGAGAAATTAATATTTTTTAAAAGTTTTAATTTTTTATCTTATTTATCATATGGAACATACAAATCTATTTGTGTTCCAAGTGGATTGTTATTTTTATCATACAAATCTATGATATTTACATTTAAATTCGAATGGTAAATACTATTTAATATTCTTACCCTTTCTTTGGTGATTTTCATACCCAAAGATTTATGTCTTGCGCCAGGTTGAAGGCTTTTCAATGATTGAGATTTTACCCTTCCAATGCCATCATCTTTAATGGAAATCTTAATAAATTGATTAACAATTTGTATTTCAATTTCAATATTACCTTGGCCTTCTTTTGGATTGATGCCGTGCAAAATAGCGTTTTCCAAATATGGTTGAATGAGCATTGGCGGTATTTCGTCATAATCAGCATTAACTTCAGGATTTATAATAATGGAGTAATTAAATTTATCCTCAAATCGCATTTTTTCTAATTCCAGATATAAGATGATTGATTCAAGGTCTTCATTAATGGTAACACTTGCTTTTTCTGAATTTTGTAAAATTAAACGAATGAGTTTGGCAAATTTACTCAAATACTTAACTGCTTCTTTCCCTTTGCTATTGAGGATATAATGTTGAATTGAGTTTAAAGAATTAAATACAAAATGCGGATTCATTTGTGCGCGCAGTGCTTTTAATTCTGATTTAGATATTTCTACTTTTCCTTCAAATTCTAATTGTTGTTTTCGTTTTATTTGAAGAAGTCTAATTCTGAAAATGGAGATGATGATAGAGGCTACTCCAATGATGATTAATAAACTAAACCACCATGTTTTGTAAAATGGTGACTTTATTATAAAAGAAAAAGTAGTTGGTTCTATATTCCAAATTCCTTCACTATTGCAGCTTTTGACTTTAAATTTGAATTTTCCAGCAGGTAAGTTGTCGTATTTTACATAGTTGATATCCGTATTCGGACTCCAACTTTTATCAAATCCTTCAAGTTTATAGGTATACAATACTTTATCAGGATTAGTCAAACTAATTCCATCAAAATAAAATGTAATGTTATTGTCAACATATTTTAAATCCGTATTGTTTTGAAGTATCGTGTCTTTAAACGCTAATTTAAAATTTGAAATATTTGTTTTTGAATGGTTATCATTAAATATAAATTCTTTTGGCGAATATTTGATTAATCCATTAACGGTTCCAAACCAAAGGTTTGATTGTTCATCTTCATAAATACCATGCGTGTTACATTCTACTCCAGAAAATCCATCAACTTTTCTGTATGAAACTATATCAATTTCATTTTCATTAATTTTTTCTAAACTTAATTTGCTAATTCCTTGATTGGTTCCAATCCATAAGTGTTTTTTGTTTTTACTAAGTTTAATTGAATACACGAGTTCAGAATTTAAACCATCCTTTTCTGAAATGAACCTCGTTTTATTATTATCGGTATTGATAATGATTACGCCATTTAAAGTGGCTCCGTACAAATTATTTAAACTATCAAATTCAATTTCTAAAACGGATTCAATCTTAGTTTTTGTTTTATTGGCTTGGTTTATAAATTGGTCTCCCTCCAATTTATATAAACCTGCAAGGTAGGTTCCAGCCCATATTGCTCCCTTATTATCTTGTTTAATTGACCATACATCATAGTTGGTAATTGGAGTGGGTAGTTTATAATTGCTTATCAAGTAGCTTGACTTATTTTTTTTCATGCAGCACAAACCATTTTTCCCTCCTACCCATATATTATTTTGTTTGTCTTTAAACAAGCAGTTAATCGGAGCTTGCTGTTTAAAGTTTGAGCTATAAGTTAAGTTCTCAAATTTTTCGTTTTTAAATTTTGATATTCCTAAACCATTGCCAAACCAGATGCTTCCATCTTCATTTTCTAAAATACATTTCGCATTATTACTCAGTAAGCCATCTTTAGTTGAATAGTTTTTAAAATAAACACCGTCGTATTTATAGATGCCATTGCTTTCAGTTGTAATCCATAAACTTCCGTTTTTATCTTTGGTGATTTCATAAATATAAGAACTGCCTAAACCTTCATCTTTGGAATAACTTGTAAATCCTTTTCCTCTGTATTTAAATAATCCATTATGAGTTCCAATCCATAAATTTTTTTCAAAATCAATAAGCAATGATATGATGTTATTTGAATTATTGTCTGGTTGTATTTTAAAATAAGAAAATTCTTTACCATTAAAACTCACCAAACCATTTTTTCCGCCTATCCAAATCAAGCCATTTTCATCGCAGGTAATGGCATTGACCTCTTCATCTAATAAACCATTGGTTGCATGGTATTGTGAAGTTTTTTTTGTTCTTAAGTTTAAAACAGTTAAGCCTTTTTTTGTTCCAATAATTAATTCATTGGCTATATTATTTTTAGAAATGCAGGATACGTAATTGTTGCTGAGGCCATTAATTACTGAATAGTTGGTAAATTTATTTTTCTTTAACTGATATAAGCCTTTGTCGGTACCAATCCATAAGCCATCGCTTATTGAATAAAACAAACAATTGACTTCAATTTTTTTTAACTCTTCAACGATTTTAATTTTTCCTTTTTCCAAAAAGCATAGGCCTTCCGGAGTGCCAATCCATATTTTAGATTTAAAATCTGAACAGAGCGCATTAATTTTATTTGAAGGAAGTCCATCGTTTAAATCATAGTTTTGAATTACTTTTTTAGTGAAATTATCAATCACACTTAAACCATCAATCGTTCCAATTAATATTTGATGATTGTATTGATTAATGCAATTGATGAAATGATTCGCCAAACCATTTTTCGGAGAATAATGTTGGAACGTTTTTCCATTGAATTTACTGGCACCTCCATAACCCCCGCTCCACAAATAACCTAAATTATCTTGATATAAAGCAAATATTTGAACATATGGTAAACCATTTTCAACAGAATAATTTTTGAAATTATATTGTTGCGCTTTCAATTGAAAATTTGCCAACTGCAAGCAAAATAAAAAGCCAAAGCAAAAAACAGTTATTTTAAAACATTTAATCATGATTGTGTTTTCATAAAATTAATTAAAAATTTTAGGTAATCTAATTCATTTTGTAGTTGGTTAGATTTTCCCAATAACTGGCAGTAGTTTACTAAAAATTATGATATTGATATGCATAAAATTTGTACTTTCGTTACCTTAAAAATTAAATCAAGCCTATGCTTACTTTCCTCAAAAAGTTTTTCGGAACGAAGTCTGAAAAAGATATTAAGTTAATTCAACCCCAAATAGATGAGATTATTTCAATTTATCCTACACTTCAGCATTTATCAAATGATGAGTTACGTGCGAGAGTTGATTTGTTGAAACAAAAAATAAAAGATGCGGTTAAATCACAACAAAATTCAATTGATGAAATTAAATCACGAATAGACAATGACACAGATTTAGATGTTGATGCGAAAGAAGAAGCATTTCTAGAAATTGATGCAATTGATAAGGAAATTACTAAAATTATTGAAGACACACTCACGGATATTCTTCCAGAAGCATACGCCATATTAAAAGATACAGCCCGTCGATTTTCTGAAAACGAAGAATTACTGGTTACAGCCAATGAATACGATAAAGAGTTAGCAAAATCATTTAAAAATATTGAACTGAGGGGAAGTCAAGTAGCTTGGAAGAATAAATGGACTGCGGCAGGAGTAGAAGTTATTTGGAACATGGTACATTACGATGTTCAATTAATTGGTGGTAGCGTTTTGCATTCAGGTAAAATTTCAGAAATGGCTACGGGTGAAGGTAAGACTTTAGTTTCAACACTTCCTGTTTTTTTAAATGCCTTATCAGGTCGTGGAGTTCATGTTGTAACAGTAAATAATTATTTAGCAAAACGTGATAGTGAATGGAATGCACCATTGTTTCAATTTCATGGTTTAACTGTAGATTGTATTGATAAACATGAACCGAATTCAGATGAACGTCGTAAGGCTTACCTAGCAGATATTACTTATGGTACAAATAATGAATTTGGTTTTGACTATTTGCGGGATAATATGTGCCGGGATATTTCAGAATTAGTACAACGTAAACATAATTTTGCTATTGTTGATGAAGTTGATAGTGTGTTAATCGACGATGCCCGTACACCTTTGATTATTTCTGGTCCAACGCCAACTGGGGATAAGCATGAATTCATTGAATTCAAACCCCGAGTTGAAAAATTACTGGCTGCTCAGAAAGCTTATTTTCAAACTTGTTTAACTGATGCCAAACGTTTGTATGCTGAAAAAAATGAGAAAGATGCCGCTATTCCTTTATTAAGAGCCTACCGCAGCTTACCAAAAAATGGTGCGTTAATTAAATTTTTGAGTGAACCTGGCGTGAAAACATTATTACAAAAAACTGAAAATTACTATATGCAAGACCAACAAAAGGAAATGCATAAGATTGATGTTGAATTATTTTTTGTGATTGATGAAAAAAATAATTCTGTTGATTTGACCGAAAAAGGAATTGACTTAATTACTGGTACAACTGATGATCCAAACTTCTTTGTCATTCCAAATGTGGGTGGCGAAATTGCCGATTTAGAAAAACAAGTATTTTCTGATCCCGCAGAAAAAATTGCCCTTAAAGAATCTTTAATGCGTGATTTCAGTGTTAAAAGCGAAAGAATTCATACAGTTAATCAGTTACTAAAAGCATATTCATTATTTGAAAAAGATCAAGAATATGTGATTGCTGAAGGACAAATTAAAATTGTTGACGAACAAACTGGTCGTATCATGGAAGGCCGTCGTTATAGCGATGGACTTCATCAAGCTTTAGAAGCAAAGGAAAACGTAAAAATCGAAGCAGCTACTCAAACATATGCTACTGTTACTTTACAAAATTATTTCCGTATGTATAAAAAATTAGCGGGAATGACTGGCACTGCGGAAACAGAAGCCAATGAGTTTTGGGATATTTATAAATTAGACGTTGTTGTTATTCCTACTAACAAAGCCATTTCTCGTAAAGATGAACAAGATTTAGTCTATAAAACAACGAGAGAAAAATACAATGCCGTTATTGAAGAAACAGCAAAACTAGTAGCATTAGGCCGACCTGTTTTAGTTGGTACTACATCAGTTGAAATATCTGAATTACTCAGCCGAATGCTGAAATTAAGAGGTATTAAGCACAATGTATTAAATGCAAAACTTCATCAAAAAGAAGCAGACATTGTTGCAGAAGCTGGAAAAGCAGGAACTGTTACCATTGCTACCAATATGGCTGGTCGTGGTACGGATATTAAATTAGGTCCTGGTGTTAAAGAAGCAGGAGGTTTAGCCATTGTAGGTACAGAGCGTCATGAGAGTAGGCGAGTAGATAGGCAATTGCGTGGCCGTGCTGGTCGTCAAGGAGATCCTGGTAGTTCTCAGTTTTTTGTAAGTTTAGAAGATAACTTAATGCGTTTATTTGGTAGTGACCGGATAGCAAGTTTAATGGACCGCATGGGTTTACAAGAGGGTGAAGTGATTCAGCATTCTATGATAAGCAAATCAATTGAGAGAGCTCAAAAGAAAGTTGAAGAAAATCATTTTGGAACTCGGAAACGATTAATTGAGTATGATGATGTGATGAATGCGCAACGTGATGTGATATATAAACGCCGTCGTAATGCTTTAGTGGGTGACAGAATTAGCATTGACATTGCTAATATGATTTATGAAGTTGCTGAAAGCATTGTCAATGAATTTCATGCCATAAAAGATTTTGAAGGCTTTACATTTGAGTGTATCAAAAATTTCGGGATAGAATCTCCCTTTACAGATAAAGAATTTTTAAGCACTAAAGAAGATGATTTAATTCAAAAACTATTTGAAGAAAGTGAAAAGCATTATCGTTATAAATCAGTTCAAATCGCTGAAATGGCTTTCCCTGTGGTAAGAGATGTTTACACCAACCCAAATAATAATTTTGAAAATATAGTAACGCCTTTTACGGATGGTATTCGCACAGTACAGATTATGGCAAATCTTAAAAAGGCTTATTTATCAAAAGGAAGAGAGCTTGTTTCTGTATTTGAAAAAACAGTTGTGCTCTCGATGATAGATGATTCTTGGAAAGAACATTTAAGAGAAATGGATGATTTAAAACAATCTGTTCAAAACGCGTCTCTTGAGCAAAAAGATCCTTTAGTCGTTTATAAATTAGAATCATTTAATTTGTTTAGAGAAATGATTGCTAAAACAAGTAAAGATATCATTTCGTTTTTATTCTTAGGGGGATTGCCAGCTGAGAAAAATAAAAGTCCTCAACTACAAAAAGCACAATTCACTCAAAAACAAGTTAAACAAAAATCAAAAGAAAAATTAGTTGAAAGCAGAAGCTTTGAATCTGAAGAAGAACAAAAAGAACGTCCAAAAGCACAACCCGTTAGAGTAGAACAAAAAATTGGTCGTAATGATCCTTGTCCTTGCGGAAGTGGAAAAAAATATAAAGCTTGCCACGGAACTGGAGCTTAATGAAGGAATAAACTGCTTCTGGTCAGCAGAGCCACATTGGTAGTTTATTTTTTTGATTATTTATAAAATCTTAAATATAGCCACCAAAGATTATTTTACCTCATATCATAGAATGAATTTTTAAGTCTTATGTTGCAACTTAGTAAAATTAAAGCGAGCTTAAAACTTATTTTAAAATACATCAACTATAAACTGACTTCATTTACTGAACATGATATTCATTCGCCTTTTTTATATAATTTTTATGAGGAATTAATTAAAAATCCTCATCCTTTTGGCGATTTTGAAGAATTAAATTTAATTAGAAATTCCTTATTAAAAAACAATACGACTATTGATGTTACTGATTTCGGGGTAGGATCAAAAAAAAATAAATCTAAAAAAAGAAGCATCAAAGATATTGCTAAGCATGGTATTGCTCAAAAAAAACAATCTGAATTTTTATATCGACTGATTAATAAATTTAAACCTAAAACAATTATTGAATTAGGAACTTCAATTGGATTAACAAGTTTATACTTATCTAAACCATCTAAAAATTTTACTGTTTATAGCATTGAAGGTTGCTTAAATCTTCAAAGTTTTGCTAAACAATTATTTTTAGAAAATAAAGCATTTAATATTGTTAGCATGAATGGTAATTTTGATATTGAGTTCCCAAATTTACTAGCTCAATTGAAAACAGTTGATTTTGTTTACATTGATGGAAACCATTCTTATGAATCAACCATAACATATTTTAATGAAGCATTAAAAAAAAAACATGACCAATCAATTTTTGTAATTGATGATATCAATTGGAGTGAAGGAATGCAAAAAGCTTGGAAAGAAATTTATTCAAATTTACAAGTTACATTAAGTTTAGATTTTTTTTATTTCGGCATTGTTTTTTTTAGGACCGAACAAAAACAAAAAGAACATTATGTTTTAAATTTTTAATTTAATTTGGCTGGTAATACCATCATAAATTCAGGAATCGTCACATTAAATTCGGTTCTATCAACTAATTTTATCATCGAATAAAAACCTCCCATTTTTCCAATTTCTGTTCCAAAATTACAACCACTGCTGTAGGTAAATGATTGATTAGGCTCTAATGTTGGAGTTTCCCCAATTACGCCTTCACCATCAACAACTCTTTTTTCACCCAAGCAATCTATTATATCCCAATGTCTTCTGAGCAGCTTAACTGTGAAATCACTCATATTTGTAATCGTAATTTGATAAACAAAAAAATAATTTCCTTCTTTAGGAGAAGATTGAGAATAGCTATAATGAGATTCAACGGAGATTTCTATGCCATGAGTAATAATTGAAGTCATAAAATTTATTCAATAATTTTTTTTAAATATAATTCAATAAAATCAATAGCCAAAATAAATTTATAATGTAATTAATTGAATAACAATAGTTTAAATTTATATTTATTTGAATGTACTGAACTTTAATTAGCTTATCTTTGTAGCCCGATTTTAGTTAAGGCGTAAATCGGAATTAACTATAAATAACCGCTTCAATAACCTTAACTTATTGGATACAATTAATAAAAAAATGGCAGATAAAAATGTAAATGTTGGAAATCCTGATTTTGACTGGAGTTCTATTGGTAGAAAAAGTGATAATTACTCCGAGGTTGAAAGAAAATCTTTAGATGAGCAATACGGAAAATCATTAAGTTCAATTTCTGATGCTCAAGTCATTAAAGGAACTGTGGTTTCTAAAAATTCACGTGAAGTTGTTGTAAATATCGGTTACAAGTCTGATGGTGTTGTGTCCTTATCAGAATTCCGTTATAATCCTGATTTAAAAATTGGTGATACCATTGAAGTGTTTATTGAAAAAGCAGAAGATGCAAATGGTCAATTAATATTATCTCATAAATTGGCTCGTGCAGGTAAATCTTGGGATCGGATTAATGATGCGCTTAATACTGATGAAATCATTAAAGGTTTAGTAAAGTGTCGCACCAAAGGCGGATTAATCGTCGATATATTTGGAGTAGAAGCTTTTTTACCTGGATCGCAAATTGATGTGAAACCAATCCGTGATTACGATGTTTATGTTGGTAAAACAATGGAATTTAAAGTTGTTAAAATCAATAATGAATTTAAAAACGTTGTAGTATCGCATAAAGCTTTAATTGAAGCAGAAATTGAATCTCAAAAACGTGACATTATTTCAAAATTAGAAAAAGGTCAAGTACTAGAAGGTGTAGTAAAAAATATTACAACATATGGTGTATTTATTGATTTAGGTGGTGTTGACGGATTAATACATATTACAGATTTATCTTGGGGTCGAATTAATCATCCTGAAGAAATTGTGAAATTAGACGAGAAAATAAACGTTGTAATTTTAGATTTTGATGATGATAAAAAACGGATTGCTCTTGGATTAAAACAACTTACTTCTCATCCATGGGAAACATTGAGTCCAGATTTAAAAGTTGGTGATAAAATTAAAGGAAAAGTAGTAGTATTAGCTGATTACGGAGCCTTTATTGAAATAGCTCCAGGTGTAGAAGGTTTAATTCACGTTTCAGAAATGAGTTGGTCACAGCATTTAAGATCTGCACAAGAATTTTTAAAAGTTGGTCAAGAAGTTGAAACCGTTGTTTTAACTTTGGATAGAGAAGAACGTAAAATGAGCTTAGGTGTAAAACAATTAACGCCTGATCCTTGGAATATCATTATTGATAAATATGCAAAAGGAACTAGACATACTGGCATCGTTCGTAATTTTACTAATTTTGGTGTTTTTGTCGAGCTAGAAGAAGGAGTTGATGGTTTGGTTCATATTTCAGATTTATCTTGGAGTAAAAAAATTAAACATCCTTCAGAATTCTGTAAAATTGGCGATAAATTAGAAGTTGCAGTATTAGAAATAGATGGTGAAAATCGCAGATTATCAATTGGTCACAAACAGTTGGAAGATAATCCATGGGATGTATTTGAAACTGTATTTACCCTTGATTCAGTGCATAAAGGAACCATCACTTCAATCAATGACAAAGGCGCAACCATTAACTTAACTTATGGTGTTGAAGGATTTTGCCCATCTCGTCATTTAAACAAAGCAGATGGAACTACCGCTAAAGTTGAAGATGTTCTTGATTTTAAAGTAATTGAATTTAGTAAAGAATCTAAACGCATTGTTGTGTCTCATGCTCGTTTGCACGAAGAGGTGAAAGATGAAATTAGAAAAACTGAAAAAGCAGCGAAAGCACTCGAGTCTGATGAAGCGAAAAAAGCAATTAAAAAAGTAAAAGATAATCAAGAAAAAACAACCTTAGGTGATATTTCGGCATTATCTGATTTAAAAGATAAATTGGACCGCAAATAGTTGATTAAAATATAGAACTAAAGCCACGCCATGGTTTTTAGTTTTTGAGGCCAATAACCCTTTCAGAAATCTGAAGGGGTTTTTGGTTTTATTAAACTGCCTATCAAAAATAATTATATTTACACATGAGTAAATTTTTAATAATCGGTTTAGGAAATATTGGAGATGAATACGCTCATACCAGACACAATGTTGGTTTTGAAGTTTTAGATTTTTTATCCAAAGAACATGATTTAAAATTTAAACCTGATAGATTGGCTGACGTTGCAGAACTCAAATACAAAGGCAAACAACTCATTTTAATTAAACCAACCACATACATGAATTTAAGCGGTAAAGCAATGAATTATTGGATGCAAGCCGAAAAAATTCCTCTTGAAAATTGTTTGGTGATTGTTGATGAATTAGCCTTGCCTTTTGGAAAGATTCGCATTGGCCCCAAGGGAAGTGATGGTGGGCATAATGGATTAAAAAATATTCAGGAAACATTACAAACAACAAATTATGCTCGACTAAGATTTGGAATAAGTAACGCATTTAATAAAGGCTCACAAGTAAATTATGTGCTAGGAAAATGGAGTGAAGAAGAAGAAAAAAATTTAAATGAACGTTTAAAAATAGCAAGTAATGCAATTAAAACATTCTCCTTTATTGGTCTTCAACGTTGTATGAATGAATTTAATAATGCGTAAATAAATAATTGGAGCAACAGAATTAAAATATAAAATACCAATGAGATATGCTTCGAAGAGCTTTTAATTTATGGTCATAAGGAATAACAGTTTAGTCATTTGTATTGGTTATTGATACAAACTCGGCTATTTTATGAAAAAATGTCAAAAAATAAAAGTTGAAATTTAACTTTTAGCAGTTTCTTCCAAATAAATTTCATATCTAGTGTCAGCAAGAAAACTACTGTTTTTTGAAAAGAGTGATTTATTTTTTGATAAGAATGCGTTGCGAATTGAAATTTCAATGCTGTTTTTTTGGATTTATGAGAAGCATTAAGATTTTTTGCGCTCAACAGCTGGATAT
>JBKDJY010000089.1:0-12044 GCA_046345275.1 Bacteroidota bacterium | reverse complement strand
GGCTAATCATTAAAATTATACTAACGGATACCTGTAACTAGATTACTAATAGGAGTTTGAAATTTTAATGTTTTTATTTACATTTGTGTTCGACCAAAAATTGTCCCGATAACAGAGCATAGATATTTTCTATGCCTGTTTGAAGGAAAATGATTTTCTTTCTCGGTTGATTTTATTCATAGGAGTTAAAGGCTGAGAATAATGTGCTGAGGGATGAGCCTGTCAAAAAACTTTCAATGCGGTGGTTATCGCCAATGCGCTGCATGATGTCTCCTGTCATTTTTGTATCAAAATAACTGATGGGCAGCTTCATTAATTTTACAAAAAAATCACTCACCAAGCTGATGTTAATGCGGCTACTCACATGCATTAAAATGTAATTACGAATTACTTCAATGGTGGTTCTGCCAAAAAACACCATCAATTGCGAAAATAAAATTAAATAAATAAAATGCACATCTTTGTTTTGCACGCCAATGTCAATGATGCTTTGGGTTAAAAAAGGAAAAATGAGTTGTAATAAGCTACCTGCCATTAAGCCTATGACTAATTGCAGGATGGCTTTGTAATGGGGTTTTAGGTAAGCGAAGAGAAAAGAGAAAGAAGCCCCTCTCTTGTCTCCCCGAAGGGGAGATGATTGCGAGGCAGACGCTGAGGTATCTTCTTTATAAAATTCAGGAGTTGTTTCTAAGAGCAGCAAAATACCTTCGTCTTTACCATCACTGACCCAACTTTTCAAAAATTCTTCTTTTGAATAGGTTAATAATCCATGGCCTGGGTCGGCAACATAGATTGTGTTTTTTGTTATTTTATAAACAACTACAAAATGTTTTTGACTCCAATGCGCAATACAAGGCAGTGGAACATCCTCAACTAATTTGTTAAAGGGAACTTTTACACCCAATGTACGAAACCCTAGTTTTTCAGCAGCATCACTTAAGCCCAGTAAATTTGTACCCTCACGGGTAGTGCCACTTGCTTGTAATAATTCTTTGAGCGAATATTGTTTGCCATAATGTTTGGCTATCATGCGCAAGCAGGTTGCACCACAAGCCATTTCATCGGGTTGGGGGTAGTGGGGAAATGACATTATGTTTTAATTACTAAATCCTCCAAACCATAAAATTCTATTGCTTTTTGTTTTAATGGATTTGTGCTCCATTCTTGCCATTCGTTTGTATAAGGATTATAACCACATTTTAATGGTTTACTGTAAATGTCTTCTGGATTTTCAATATATGCCCTGCAATCTGTACAAATGTGTCTAAATTCACAATCCTTACATATTGCGATATCATCTTTTTTAATATTCCAATATTTTTTAAAGCCTTGTTTGTTCAGAGCATCGGATAAAGTCGTATCCTTTATGTTACCGAAGCTTTCTTTCATCGACGGACAGTTTCTTATATTTCCATTACTATCTATAGATATTTTATTATTTAAACAGGAATTAAATTTTAAAGATTCCATAAAACCATTAACACTTATAGAAAAATACTTTTCTGAAATTATACCACAATGGCTTTCAGAATTAATTTTTTGTTTCAAATATCTCAAACTAAAATGGCGATTTTGTGAAATTAAATCAAAGGGAGATGAATGAACATTTATGGAAAGAACCCGTGTATGTTTTTTGTAAATATCTATCAAATTGTTTTCAGTAAGAAAATCGTTATATCCTAATAATAGCTCAATTGAACGGATACAAGAATCTTTAAAATTATTTAGCAGAGTACTAATTTCTTCTATTGAGATAGTATTAAATATTCGAATATGAATAAAACTACAATTTAGTATTTCCAAATTAGCCACTACTTTTTGAATCTCAAATTTGGAGTTTTCCTCAATATCAATAATGCAATTACTAATAAGTCCTGGGTATTCAAAGTGTTCTGACAAATTAATGAAATTTGTCGGATTATTTGTGTAAAAACCAAGTCCGTCAGCTTCAATTAAATTTAAAAACTTATCTATACCAATATCATTTTTAAAATCGTAAATTGATTTTATTTCTTCTAATGGAACATTGTTTTTACAAATATTCAATATAAAATAAATCTCATTAGGGATATCGAATGAAAGTCCCCTCTGCAAATCACAAATAATAGATCTATTATAACCTTTAACAGCTATACAATTGGCAAAAAGCTTAAAATATTTACTCATTAGTGATTTTAGAAATAGGTTTATAAAATTGTTGTCTTGGAACATGAACAGATGCATGTTTTTTTGTTGGAAAAACTGGGACATGCGTTCGTAGGGCATACATTACCATGGGTTTTAATCCATTAAAAGTTAATGGTAAATTCTGTATATTTTTCAACTTTTTATCTAGTCCCATTTTTATTCGTTTAAATACTTAGCTATGTCTTTCTCAATATAATAATTACATGGATATGAAGTCATTCCAAATTGACCTACTGGATTAACTTCAAGAAAATAATATATATTATTTTTTCCCAAAATAAAATCTAAAGAGCCACTATTTAAATTTACAGTATTCATAAATAATCGAATTTTAACTTCTAAATCTTCTGGTAATTTATAGGGTACCGTTCGGGTTGGATTTTTATAATCGTACCTTCTGAAATCACTTTTTGTTTGTTCATTTTTTTGAGAAAATAAGGCCATAGGGTATATTTTTCCATTTAAAAAAAAGACTCTGAGCTCAATTTCCTTTTCGATCATTTCCTGCGCTAAAGTTGGAAAAAATGTGTCACTCAATTTGCTAATATTATTCTTTTTGAGCTCATATGTGTATTGTAAATAGCTATATTTTGTATCTTTTAATATCGTTATATTATATATTGGTTTTACAATTATTTTGTTTACCTTTTTTTTAAATACAAGTAAGTCTTTTTTATTATTTGTAATAATTGTTTCTGGAATAATCATATTACATTTTTTTGCTTGTACTAAACATTCTGTTTTATCAATAATTGATGTTGCAGGGATATTCAACCATTTTTTATCGGAAGTTAAATTCAAAAAGGCGTTTTTTGTGTGCTTTAATTCATCAAATTGATGGTTGAGAATAGAATTTAATAACTCTTCATTATTTTCGATTTTAGCTTTGTACTTATTAATATTAATCGGAACTGTTCTTCTGTACCATAGAGAATGAATATCTTCTATTTTTATTTCAGTGTTTAAGAAAATTTTTGAGTTTTTATTATCTGAAAAATCAAAATTTAAGGGGGATGACAAAATACTATTAATGTCAATTCTTTTATAACTACATTTAAGGTATACCAACCAATCAATAACATCATGAGTAGACCAATCGGTAGGTTCTGAAAATATTACACAACACATTCTAGTTAATTTTAATTATTCCAAACCCAAATTTAATTCTTCGGTTATTCAATTTTTTTATATTACTTATAGGATGCATTTTTGGTCCATTATCATCTTTTATTGTCTGCTCTGTGCCGTATAACTGTTTCTTCTTTTTAAAAAATAATGTTCTGTCAACATAGGTAGCATAATCTCTATAAGATCCATTATCCTCAAATGTAGATTTTTTAATTAATTTCAAATATTTCATTCTTTTTTTCACGTCATTACAATGTTGTGCTATATAGAAAGCACTGTGCATATCTTCAGAGTCTACAATAGTTAAATCGGGCCAACCATAAATATTAATGAGGCTATCTAAAGACAATAAGTTGAGTGAATCAAGCTTATGCTGCATTTTCATTAAAGAATCGAATTTAAATTTGAATAAGTTGTAATTTCCATTACTTAAGTACGTATACTGGGAAATTTGTTTACGGTAAAATTGGTCTTTGCTTGAAAGTCCTTTTAATATAGAAGATACTGTGTCACTTTTATTTTTTCGATGGTGTTGCTTTAAAGAAATTAAGTATACTTCATTTATTTCTTTTTTAGCTAGCTCATTCATTTTCAAATAAAAATTATCTTTACTTAATAATTTGACATATTCAGGGCTCTTGCTCAAGGTCATTTTAATATAAAGTTTAGCGTTTGCGGTATCATTTATATTTACGTAACAATTATAAATTTTATAATAATAAGCGCTTTTCACATTTACTTCTTTTGATATTTTTGTGTAAACATCAATAAGCTTTAGGTAATTTTTCGTCTGTGTAAGCGAATCTATTAATAAAACATTTTTTTCTAAATCATTAAATTGAGAAAAAACAGGGGAGGAGAAAAAACTAATAAAAAATAATATAAAGTTTTTTTTCATTGAGTAATTAAATACAATATTAAATCAAGTAAGGAATTTTATTTTAAAAGAAAAAAATTTCCATTGAAAATAATAAATATTTCGCAATGGAAATTATTTTTAAATTAGTTATGGAAACTAGATGGCAGTTTTATAGTGCTTACCAAGTTACTGCACTAAAGTTAAATACACTATTAAAAGAAAAAGATGGCTGATTAAACACAGCTACAGATCTTACTAGAATATCCTCGCATGTGTCAGGGTCAACACCACAATCACTTGGAGTGTCAACAAAAGTATTTGGACTACCCATAGTTTCTACTTCATTAGGCCCACATGAAGAAGATGAATACCCACCTGTTACATGTCTTGATTCATGTTTTGTCATTTTAAAAGAATCAAATAATTTTTCAAAATTGTCTTTTTTCATTTGTTTAATTTTTAAATATTTACTACTCGTAGCATTTGCAGGCTTTTCGTATCCACCCGTTAAAAACTATACCTTAGTCGACTAAGAATTAGCTTTTATCTTTTACAATTCTAATAAGAAATTGTTAAAATAATATATGATATATTTGTTACATTTAGACTTCTAAGATTGTAAATTAGACATATAATGGAAACTGTTTACGAAAACATACGCAAATTAAGGACTTGGAAAGGATTGTCTCAGCAAAATATAGCTGATGAATTAAAAATAGCCCAAAGGCATTATGGCAGAATTGAAAATGGTAAAGTTGATGTATCATACAGCATGCTTTGCAAAATTGCCAGTGTATTAGATACAAAATTACAAATCCTTTTGGGATTGGAAGAGGTAATGGTTTTTAACAATTATAATAATCACCAAAAAAATGGTCAATTTGTTGCCAATAATGCAACAGATTTAGACAAAGTTACTCAACTTTACGAACGTTTATTAAAAGAAAAAGACGCAAGAATTGAAGAGATTTTAAAAAATAAAAATAAGTAAATTCTTCCGCCTTCCGCTCCGCTGGATTTTGCGTGAAGGAATGTGTGTTGTTAATCCTGCGGTTATTATCATTATACCCAATAAGCTTGTTCCTTCTCTTGTAGTTTGGCTAGATTGTAATAGTTCTTTGAGGGTATATTGTTTGCCGTAATGTTTGGCTATCATGCGCAAACAGGTTGCACCACAAGCCATTTCATCGGTTTGGGGGTAGTGGGGGAATTTCATAAATTACTTTAATAAAACACCATTTGCATCGAAGTGTTTAATAATATGTTTTGTTTCATTAAAATTGTAAAATGCCAGATCTAATTCACTAATAATATATTTAACAAATAATGGAACAGCATTTTTTTCATGTTTAAAATATTCATTTGAATTATAAATTTTAATAATTAAAGGGTAGCTCTCCTTTGAAAATTTTTTTGTATTTATATTAATCATCCTAGAAGGCTCCTTAAAATTATCATAGTTTATAATATAATAATCATTGTTGTATAATCCGCTATCAATTACGTTGGCTTTATTTGTAATAAAAAAAGGACTACTACTAGTATGTTTATTTGAAATTACATTATATAAAAACTGTGTTTGGTTTAAAGTAAGAATAGGTATTTTGTATTTATTTTCTAATAAATTAGTCATTGAAGACTCTATCAGAGTGTTGTTTTTGCTTTGACTTATATGTGCCCAGCCACAATAAATAATTAATTTTTTATTTGGATTATTAATTAGAAAATCATTAATTTTTTTAGCCTGTTCCTTTTCCCGGTCATCTGAAATGCTCTCATAAGGGATAAATAGAAAACCTTTTTTTGCAGCTTTCCTTATTAAATTTCCAAAATAGGGTTCTGATATAAAATATCCAGATTGTTGAAGTGGATATTTTCTTTCGTTTAACATCGTGTCTGTTTCCAATAGAGCTTCAAGGGCTATATATTCATATCCAAATTGATACAAACTATCAATTATAATTGAGGCATTATAACGATGTTTCCAGTATTCATGAGATTCATTGATAATTACTACGCGTTTATTTTTAGCATCTTCTAAAAAATTATTAAAATAATTTATGCTATCATTCCTAATATTCGGCTTTGAATTTTGAGTTAGATTTGTTTCAATGAAGTTTTTATTTATTCTTTTATTAAAATAATTATTTCTAAAATCAATGCTTTTGTTTACGCTGTCTTGTTCGTCAAGAAAATTCCATGCCATGGTTCTAATTTGTAAGTAATAATCTGCCTTATCTAATTGAACAGAATCTAGATTAATATTTTTGAGTAATTTTAAGGCTAGTAAAGGAGTTTCTCTAACTATATTTCCTGAGATTTCAATATCTTGACGGATTCGCATTTTTGAAAATTTAACTGAAGATGTTATAAAACCAAACTCAAGGTTAAAACTATTTAAAGGTTGGTTAGGGTTTTTTGGTTTATTTTCATCGGAAACAAGAGAAAATACATATTCATTGCCATTACTCAAAAAATGTTTAGATAGGATTGTTAAATTATCTCTTTTTTTCAAAATTAAAGTATCATTTAAACTGGCGTTTAAACTTTTTTCTTTAACCTGTATGATTAGACTGTAAAATGGTGCTGTGGAAGATTCGGCCAGTGCCAGTATTTTGTAATTTTTGTCTGCAATTTTTTTAATTACTGTTGAATAAAAATTTTCAGAAGGCTTTTCTTTTATATTATTGTAAAAAATATAAATGCGATTTGTTGAAAAATTCAATTCAATTTGATTATTTATAAATTGAACTATGAAGTTTTTTTCAATATTATTAAATTTTGAAAACCTACTAAAAGTATTGGAACAGCTTGTGATATAAATTGAAATAATTAATAAAACAAATTTAATTTTTCCAAGTCGTAGTATAGGGATCATAATTGCATTTTAGGGGTTTGCTATAAATATTATCTTGATCTTCAATAAAGGCCCTACAATCAGTGCATATGTATCTGAATTCACAATCTTTACATATATTTGTTTGGTCTTTAGTTATATTCCAAAGTTTGTTGAAATTTTCATTATTAATAACGTCTATTAATTTAATATGACCTATTTGACCAAAACTAGTTTTCATACTCGGACAATTTTTTATATTGCCATTTTCATCAATTGAAATTTTTTTATTTAAACATGAGTTATGGTTCAACCCTTCAGTAAAAACATCCATATCTACAACAAAATCTGCTGGGTGAATAAACCCACAATGATCAGAAGATGAAATTTCTTGTTTCATATAAATAGCTTTGATTTTAGACTTCAAAATTATGACTTCATCATTTAGAGCACTATGTAAAATTATTTTTAATAATCTACCATTTAAATTAATTAATTCAAGTAATTCTTCCCTATTAGAAATTATTGAATTTGGCAAAATAAGCTCTATGCCTCTTATGCGAGATTTTTTAGTTAATAAGATGAATTTTTTAATTTCGGCTAAGTCAACCAAATCATAAACCTTAAATTGTATAAACATACATCCCAATTCATCTAATTGCCTAATTAAAACTTCAAAATTATATAAACTTTTTGAAGAAAAATCTATTATGGCATTTATTATTTTCGATGGTTGGTCCCAATGCAAATCCATTTTAGGATATAACTCATAATCCGACGTGTAGAAGATATATTCTTTTTCTTTTAGAAAAAAAAGGTACTCATCTATTATATCTTTAAAATCAGTATATTCTTCATATAATTCATATAACTTTCTTCCATTATATTTAATTAAAATATCATACAATTCATTTGGAATAAATTCATAACTATTCCTTTGTAAATCACAAACCAAAGAACGCATAGCACCCTTTACTGGAATGCAAGATGCAAATAATGATATTTTTTTATCAGAATCCATTTCCATTGTTGATTTTTTTAAAGCTTATACATTTTGAGATAGGTTTTACTGAAAGACCGCAGTAATATGATTTGTTATTATGAAAAATAGAAGTCTCATCTTCTATTTGTTCAGGCCTAGATTCCATCGGGAGTAAAAAATAGTAATTGACTGGCAAATAATTTTGTAAATTATTATCAGTGAATTTTGATATAAAATTATCTTTAAAATTAATTTCCATGATTTAACTTAATTAAGTATTTAGCAACTTCTTTGTCTAATTGGTAATTACAACAAAAGGAAACAAATCCATACTGACCAGATGGATTAATTTCTAAAAAAACGTAATCACCATTGGTTGCTTTTATAATATCAGCTGACCCCGTATCTATTCCTAGGGATAAGAACAATTTCTTAAGCATATTTTCAACTTCTTTTGGAAGTTTAAAAGGAACCATGCGATTTTTTTTAGAGTTATTATATCGTCTAAAATCAACATTGGTTGTATCATCTTCTTGAGAAAAAATAGCCATTGAATAAAATTTATTATCTAAAAAAAAGCTTCTTATCTCAATTTCTTTAGCAATTTTATTTTGAAAAAGCGTTGGAAAAAAAGTTTCTGGCAACTGTTCAATAATAGATTCATTTATAATAGAAGTATACATGTAACCTACACTCTTATCTAAAAATTGAATAGGAGCAGCGTTAAATATTGGTTTTGTGATAATTTTTTTTTGCTTTGCAAATTCAACTACTTCAGTTTTATTACAACAAAGTAAATAGTTTGGTATGTTTAACCCTATTTTTTTAGCTTGGATTAAAACTTCAATTTTGTTTAAATCCATCGTCTTAAACCCTCCCCCTAAACTTTTAATATTTGATAAAAAACTTTCTGTGGCGTGATAAAAATATAAGTATTCAGTATTTAAAAAATTAATAGAAGATACATCAAATGCATGACCTTGACTATCCAAAGTTGATAAATCTAAATTAAGTTTCCGATACCAGACTTTAGAAATATTATTATTCATAAATTCTTGATTTAAGATGATTTGATATTTATTGAAATCATCAAAACAAGTGATTAAATAATATTTTCTTTTTTTGAATTTCAACCATTTTATGACTTCTAGGGTAGAAAAATCTCTTAAGGTGCTAAAAATTAAAATGGCCTTATTAAATTCACTAGTCATGCGTGTCTAAATACTGGTTAATTTTTTTAATAGACCTTATTCCTTTTATAACCTTTCCTGTTTTATCAAATAATATATTATAATTATAACCATTAACATGTAATTCGCTATTAAGTATTTTATTACTCAAGCCTTGTGGCGTTATAAAACGATTTGTCTTTAAGATGTTTTGTAATTCGGTATAATTACTTTTACTAAGTAAACATAATGCACTCAATTTTTTGTTATATTTTTTCGCTAAACTATCAATTTCATATAATTCATTTATCCCTTGTTCCCCTGATCTTGCAATCCACAAATGAACTAAAAAATATTTACCTGCTTTATTTTGTTGATTGAGAAAAGCAAAACTACTGTCTGAATTTAAGTAGAAGGTATCAGGAATTTTTTCAAATAATTTCAAATAATTACTTTTAACGGGGGGAGATTTATCTAAATAAACTAAATTTCCTTGAGGAGCAATATACTGAACTTTATAAAAATTATCTTTTATTTTGAAACAAATGGAATCAGAAATTAAAGTAGAACTTGAAGTTTCACCAACCTCAAAATAAGGAGCATTTTTATTATCATCTAAGATAAATCTATCAATTTGATTTTCATTAAATACTCCATTATTATTTTCATCAAATAATGCAATACAAAAAGAATCTGTTTCAAATTTATAAGTACCATATTTTATGGTGTTATCTGTAATAGGAATTGCGTACTTAACATCTAAAATATGCGTGGTATCAGATAAATTAGACATAACCAAACCTTTGCATATTGATTGATGATAATCAATTACAAACTCGGTAATACCTTTTTGTGTGCCTATTTCTATAATATACTTTCTGTTTTTTTTATCTATAATAATCTGGTTATTACTAAAATCAAGACTCCCTTCGTTACTTAAATAAATAATTGGATAATTTGTTTTGTAGTTTAATATGAGTAAATAATATTTTTCAATAATGTTTGCATTTAAAATGCTTGTCTTTGACAATTCAACAATCGCAGTGTCAAAACTTTTTTGTATTTTTTTCGGGTAGAATATTTTTGTATTTTGAAAATAGATAGGCTTCCTTATTATTAACGGTGCATAGCCTTTTAAATTAAAATCCCTATAAAAATCAGACTTTCCAATTTTATTCATATGGATATTAAAGGATGTATTGCTAATAGTAAATACCTTTAATTGAAATTTATTACGATTGAGTTTCAATGTATTAGCTTGCGCATGCGTTTTTGATAAAAGGAAGAAAAACAGAACTGTAAATTTAAATTTCATATAATTATGCTAGTTATTGTCACTTTATTATTAAAAAAATGAGATTGCCCTTTTGAGACAATCCGCTCCGCTGGATTTTGTTAGAAAGAATGTGTGTTGTTAATCCTGCGTTTATTATCATCACATTTTTATTTTGAGACTTGTTGTCTAAGAGTTTCTATTTTTATAATATTTTCTAATTCTTAATAATTTGTTGATGACGAGTAAATATATCTATAAACAACCAACAACTGTTAGTGTTAAAATAATTTAATTTCCGCAGGATTACCCACGCTTAAACCCTTTACAAAAAATCCAGCAGAGCCAGGGGAATAACATTATGTTTTACTATGTTATAGTTAGAATAAATGTTATTTTTTAGGTTCAAATTTAATCCCATACAAAGAAAGATAATCAGCTAAAGATACCATACCTAATTCATTTCTCCATTCTTCTACCTTAGTTTCATCTTCTAATGGATAAAGTTCATAGCTTTTTGTAATTTCATTAAAACGTATTTGCGATCCGTATCTTTGAGGTTTATTTTCACTAGTTTGTATCCTATCATACATTAATGCGTAATCTTGCCAATCAGCTTCATTCAATTTACATAATTGTTGAATTGTAGGTAAATATTTTTTTTGTTTTGTAATATCACTATGTTGAATAATTAAAAATGCAGTTATTGAAGCGTCATAGCCCACTGACGAAATTTTTGGCCAACCTTTTTTTTGTATTAATAATTCTAATTCTTTTTGATTTTTATTATTTATTATTTCTTTTAAGTCCCATAAAGCATTTACAACTGTTGAATTAGTTCCTATTTTCTTTTCTGCAACTGAAATATCACTATAATACGCTTGGTCTAATGCACTCATTTTCCATAATTTTTTCGCGTATTCTAAATCTTTAAACTTGTTTTTATATTTGAGTTCTATCATTTTCAAAAGTCTACTTTCAAATTTATTCCAGTATTTTGATTTCCTAAATGGAATAAAATCTGCCTCTGTAAAGGCAATGAAATTAGTATCTAATTCAATGGATAAATTCAAGTATTTAAAACAAGAGTCGTATTGCTTTATTTTAGAAAATAAACAAGAAAAATTATATAAATTAAGTCCATTTTTACTATTTTCATTATAAGCTTTTCGAAATTCAAATATCGCACCTTCTATATCACCACATTCACGCAAGCTATCTGCTTTATTTTTTATAATACTGAAATCTTGGGAATAAATAGTATTCGATTTAACTATTATCACTAGTAACAAACAAATTATTTTATATTTCATTAGAATAAGTTTTAAAGATTTAATTAATTGAACTTTACTTTTTTTACTTCACATCCCATAACAACTCATTAATTTGATTGAGTTTTTTTCGATTAATAGAAAAACCATTTTTGTTTGAATTATATGGCTATCCGATTATAACACATTAAAAAATCTTTATATTTAAGGGATGTTATATCCTAAAAATCAGATGGAATTTGAAAACTCTTTTAATACAGATGAGCAATGTTTGGCGTATTTATTTGAGCTTAAATATGAAAATGGATTTGAATGTAAGTATTGTTTAGGGAAAGAATA